>CAZKIB010000052.1:6958-22610 GCA_964552425.1 uncultured Anaerolineaceae bacterium
TTGCAGAGGAAACCCCATGTTTTACTTACAATATGCGGCCCGCAACCTGTGGCGCAACCGGCGCTGGTCTGCGTTTGCCGTTTTTTCGATTGCCGCCGGTGTCGCGACCATTGTGGCGCTGCGCAGCCTGGGGCTGTCGATTGGCGATGCGCTGACAAGCAACCTGCGCGCAGCCAATCACGGCGACATCACCATCACGCAGGATGGGCCGGCCGGGATGGGCTTCACTTTTGTGGACCCCCAGGACGAAGATGACGGGTTCTCGGAGCGTGAAATCGCGGCGATCAACGATTGGGTGACAGCGCGCGGCGGGCAGATGACTGCCTATCTGACGACGGCAGGGGTGCAGATCGCCAACCCGAACGCCGTGACCGCCGGACGCCCCCAGTTTACCACGTCGATTTTTATTGACCCGGCGACCTATCCGCCTTCCCATGAGATTACTGCGGTGGACCCGGCGGGCGTGCCGCTGCGTGAGTTGTTTAACGGCGGCAACGAAGTGGTCATCAGCACCAATCTGGCCGAAAACAATGACATCGCGGTGGGCGATGCGGTGCGGGTGAGCGGGACCACAGAAGAATTTATTGTCCGGGGTATTGTGCCTGCCGAACATGAAGCCGGTTTCCGCAACCTGTTCGCGGCATTTGTTGGCTTCGCCTACTTCGATCAGAACGCGGCAGAGACGATGGGGCAGAACAGCCGTCCCAACGCCATCAGCCTGATTTTGCCGGACAACCTGGCTCCAACCACAATGGAAGAAGCCGATGTAATCGAGAACGAACTGCGCGGGCTGCTGAGCAACAGCTTCCCATATTTTCTGAGCGTGCCGGAGCTGCGCCAGCAGAACCAGACCATCGCCGACATCACCGGACAGTTCATCGTGGTGATGGGCCTGGGCGCGATGCTGATCGGCGGCATCGGCATTGTCAACACCATGCTGGTGATGGTGCGGCGGCGCACCGAGGAAATCGCGGCGCTCAAAACATTCGGACTCAAGGCGCGGCAGATCGCGGCGCTGTTCATGGCGGAGGCGTTTCTGCTGGGGCTGGCGGGCAGCCTGCTGGGTTCAGTGATCGGCGTTCTGCTCAGTCGGCTGGCGAATGCCTATGGCGAGACGCTCATTCAACAGCCGCTGATGTGGCGTTTGCAGCCCGAAGCGCTGCTGTTCGGCATCGTGATCGGCCTGCTGGTGTCGGTCATTTTCGGGGTGATGCCGGTGCTGACGGCCGTGCGCATTCGCCCGAATATCATCCTGCGGCCCAACGAAACCCACTATCCACGTGTGGGGATTTTCCAGTCGCTGCTGGCGCTGCTGTTTATTGTGCTGGCGCTGGGGCTGATCGCCGGGCAGATTGTTGGCAACCTGCTGATCGGGGTAATTGGGACAGCGGTAACGCTGGCGATCCTCGGTTTTTTAATTGGCCTGCTGTGGATTTTTGTGTGGCTGGTGGGGCGCGCGCCATCATTCGGCAGCGTGGACCTGCGGCTGGCGCTGCGCAACCTGCGGGCACGGCGTATCCGCACGGCGACTACGCTGCTGGCCCTCAGCGCCGGGATGTTCGCCCTCAGCAGCATCGCGTTTTTCGGGCAGGGCACACGCCAGATGATGCAGATGACCCTGAGCGGCACACTGGGCGGGAACGTGATGATCTTCACGCCGATCCCTTCAGCCATTTCGGACCCGCTCATCAATAACCGGCTGGACAGCCTGGAAGGGATCATCTCGCGGACACGCATTCTGACCTTTGATGCCCGTGTCGCGGCGATCAACGGGGAGCCGGTCAGCAGCGAGTCCATCGCCGAACAGCGCGAAGCCATTATCGAGCAGCTTGAGGAAGCCTCTGAGTCGGGCGACTTTGCGCGCGTCGGGGAACTGGCACAGCAGTTGGATAACCTGCCGGATTATTTTATGGATGTGTCGGTACGGGATACCACCGGGACAAATATCAGCGGCAGCGCGACGGTGGCGGCCGGGCGCAGCCTGACCGTAGACGACATAGGCAAACCGGTGCTGCTGATGCGCGAGGAGGATTTCAAGGAGCTGCAAGTGCCGCTTGGCACAGTGGTGACTCTGGACATCCGGGGGCAGCGTTATGACTTTGAAATCGTCGGTATCCTGGCGGACGCCAGTATGAATTTTGGCGAGGCGCTGGCCCCGCCGGATGTGATTACCAGCGCGGGCGGCACGGACTTTCCATTGACCCTGGCGGAAATTGCGCCGGAGCATCTTGATAACGCCCTGCTGGAACTGTCGTCACTGCCGCTGGTATACTCGATTGACATTTCGTTCATCGACGGCTTGATCGGACGCTTTATCAACCAGTTCAGCGCGCTGCCCATTCTGGTGGGCCTGCTGTCGCTGGGCGCGGCGGCGGTCATCATGGCGAATACAGTGGCGCTGGCAACTCTGGAACGGCGGCGGCAGATCGGCATTCTGAAAGCGGTGGGACTCAAAGGCCGGCGCGTGTTGGGGGTTATGCTGCTGGAGAATGTACTCATCAGCCTGCTGGGTGGTTTGATCGGGGTGGGACTCAGCGCGCTCGGTGTCCTCATCATGAGCCGGCTTGGTCTGCAAGTGACTATTCTGATCCCGACGGATGCGACCCCGGTGGCGATTGCCCTGATTGTTGCGGCGGTGGCGATTGGCGCGGGGGCCACTTTTCTCAGCGCGCAGGTTGCAATTCAGGAACGCGCCCTGAACGTTCTGCGCTACGAATAGCCCTGATTGCGTGATACAATGAGGTGCTGCAAGCGAGAAGCTGGCACCTCATTGGTTTTGTCATGCCGTCGTGACAAGTAGAACAACAGGCGACGTAATGGAACGTATTTCCGCTGCTGAAAATATCACGATTGAAATGAGCGATGCGCGCTGGCGGCTGATCGCCAACGGCACAATAGACCCGCAGGTGGTGTTCGAGGCCGAAAGCGGCCAACCGGTGAATTACATTAACGAATTTGCCAGCACCCGGCGGCTGCCGCGCACAGGTTCTCTGCCGACAGAGTTTATCCAGCGGGTGGTGCTGGGCTGGTCGAATAATGATGAAGCCTGGCATCTGGGTCTGCTGCTGGATGTCGAACTGGCTGCTGCGCGAGGGAGCCGCTGGTGTGAGATCGCGCACTGGCCGGACCCCAGCACCACCGTGTTCAGCGACATCGCCACCCGCGCCGGCGAATCACTGGCCCAGGTGACAACCCGGCCATTTCATCTGGTTCCGCCGAAGGTGGGCGAGCCGAAGCAGCCAACAGCCCCACCGCTGCCCGAACTGCCGGTTATGATTGATGAAACCTGGCAGTTGGAACAGGCCCAGAACGGCAGTCTGCAACTGGTGCGGGCCGCCCGCGAGACCCGTGTGCTGGTGCGCCGGACCCTCTGGTATGCTTTCTGGTCGGTCATCTATTTCGTGCTGGTTTCGCTGACCTTAACCAGCGGCATCGCCCCGGCAAACCCGGCCTTTTTGCCCTATCTCGGTTTCTTTTCCGGTTTTGTGCTGGTGTTTCTGGCCCTGCGGAATATTTACCGCCTGCGGACGGACATCACCCGGATCGTGATTGACGCTCAGGCGCGCCAGATTCGCGGACAGCGCGGGAAGCAGGTACGCTGGCTGCGGTCTGCCAGCGAAATTGAAGCGCTGTACGTGTCTCAGGTGCTTGCCACACGCGGGCGGCGCAAACGCGGTCAGACTCACTTCCCTTACGGTGAACTGAATCTTCTGCTGGCGGATGGTGCGTTTCAGTTTCTGTTCAATTCGGAACACCTGTCCGCTCTGGAGTGTGAGCCGGAAGCAGCCGATGAGGACACACCGCTGGACCATGTTGGAGAACTGACCTCGTTCGGGCTGGTGACTGGCTTGCAGGCTGCCGCGCTGCATATCGGTCAGGCGCTGGACCGGCCTGTGCGTTATGACCGGCGGGTATCATAACCTCCACGCTTTGGCGGCAGACCCGGACCTACAATAAGGGAAAGCGCATTGAATCGAGGGATACCATGACCGGTTATCGACCTCTCATTTTGTTTACCAATGATGACGGCATTCAGTCACCGGGTTTATGGGCGGTGGTCAAAGCGTTTCTGGATATCGGTGAAGCGCTGGTTTGCGCGCCGCGTGAACAGCAGTCCGGGACCGGGCGCAGCCTGCCTGTGACCAGCCGGGGCAGCATTCACGCGCAGCAGATGACCATCAACGGCGATACCTTTACAGTCTATGCGGTGGATGGCACACCCGCACAGGCCGTGCAGCACGGCGTGCTGGAACTCGCGCCGCGTCCGCCCGAACTGGTTGTTTCGGGCATCAATTATGGCGAGAACACCGGCAACGGCGTGACGATTTCCGGTACAGTGGGCGCAGCGATTGAAGCCGCCAGCCTGGGAATTCCGGCGCTGGCCGTGTCCCAGCAGACCCCGACAGACCTGCACCTGTCCTATTCGGACGCGGTGGATTTCAGTGTGTCGGCCCACTTTGCCCGCATGTTTGGCGAGTGGCTGATGCAGAACCAGTGTCCCGATGATGTTGATATTCTCAAGCTGGATGTCCCGGCGACGGCTACGCTGGATACCGCCTGGCGCATCACCCGCCTGTCGCGCCGCCGGGTGTACTGGCCGACTCGCCCGGAACGCGCCGCGCTTTCCGATACCGGGCGGCTGGGTTATCACTTTCACATGGACCCGGCCAAAGCCGAGCCGGATTCGGATGTGTACGCGGTGCTGCATGACAGGGTGATTTCGGTGACGCCGATGAGTCTGGATATGACCTCGCGCACGGACCTGTACCGCCTGCGGCAGATCATGACCGGGGAAGCCCGATACGGCAGTTAGCGTTTCCTGCGCAGGCTTTTCGTCCGCTTACGGGCATCTTCACCCCACACGCCAAATTCACTGGCATGAGGGTCAATGCGCGCCGCGCCGCGCCGGATCGTGTACTGAACGAACGCCGCCGTAACCCCTGTCACCAGCAGCGCCACGATCAGACTGATTCCCAGTGCCGGCAGCATTTCAAGGCCGGTCACAAACTGGCGCAGCAGGCCGAACATCACCGCAAAACTGAGCGCGAAGACCACAAAAGCCGTCGCCAGCAGGGCAAATATATCCTGTTCGGGGAGCAGCCTGCGCGAGAAACGGTGAACCACGCGCCCGGCCAGCGGCGACAGAATGAAAAAAATGACGCACACCCCGCAAAAAGCGAACCACACCTGCTGCTGCATGTCGTTTGAATCCAGACCGATCACTTCCATACTGCGCTCCTGAAAGCCGCGTTTCAGCGTATCAGCCCTTCAGCGAAGGACTGAAGATCAAAGGTGTGCGTAGCGGGTGAGGCGGACATGGGGTTCGAGCAGGGCGGCGATGTGCAGTGCGGTGCCCGTGCTCTGACCATCTTCCTGCGACCAGCTTGCGCTGAGACAGGCATACACGTACACGAACGCCAGCACACGATCCAGTTCAAGGCCCATCGCATGTGCCAGAAGCGCCGATGTGTGCAGCAGGCGGGCTTCGTTTTCGACCAGTTCCGGCATATTCAGCGGGTTGCAGAGCGTGTTAGCGGCGTCATAAGTGCGTTCGCCGTACAGCCCTTTGGGATCGAAGGCCAGCCAGCCGCGCTCGGCATGATGCCGGATGTTTTCGTGATGGATGTCGCCATGCAGCACACGCATATTTTGCGGATCGGACAGCAGCGCTTCGGCAACAGGCGCGGCCCGCTGATAAATGGAGTTTAATCCGGCGCGCCGGTCTGCTTCGGCTTTGATGAACAGGGAGCGAAACCAGCGGGTTAACGGGCGCAGGCCATCGGGCGGTATTTCAGTGCGCTGGTGGTGCAGTGCGTTGAGGGTATCGGCGATAATGCCGGTGGCGTCGTCATCGTGTCCGCTACGCACCAGCGAGGTCAGGTCATCGCCCGGCACATATTCGAGCAGATGGGCGCGCGCGTCGTGGCGCAGCAGACGCACGGCCCCGTGACCGTCAAAATAACTGAGGGCCACCGCCCCGGCCTGTTCATCCGCTTCGCCAAGCGGAGTCAGCAGTTTGAGGACTGCTGTGGTCGCTTCGAACGTGACGGTATAAACAAGGCTCGTAGCGGTCCGGGCCAGCGGCTGGGGGTCCGCGAGGTTCCAGACCCTGAGATACTGCTGCAACTGCGCTGCAACCATGCGCGGATCAGGAGTTCAGTTCTCTGGTGATGGCGCGGGTTGCCTTTGCCATGCCTTTCCACAGCGAGAGCCGGTCCGTGGCAATCGGTTCACTCTGCGCATAACGCCAGACTTCCTCGGCGATGTCGAACACGGCGTTGGGGCGTCCCAGTGCGCGGGCACGTTCGGAACGGCGGCGCAAACCCTCCGCGCCTTCACTGAGCCACTGGGTCACGGTGTCGCCGATTTCCTGGGGGGTGGGCGCGAAGATGCCGACCTTGTTGGAGACGACGTAATCGACATTGCCGGTTTCCTGGCCGGGGATGGCATCGTAGAGAATCATCGGCACGCCGGCGATGCAGGCTTCGGTAATCGTCGCCGGGCCGGCTTTGGTCACGACAATGTCGGTAGCAGCCATGATGACGGGCATATCTGTGCGGAAGCCATACACCTGGGTGGGCTGGTTCCAGTGTTCGGACTCAAGCTGCTGGCGCAGAAAATTATTGCGTCCGGCGATGATAATCAACTGGCATTTCAGGCGGCGCGCATTGATGGCGCGGGCGGTCTTGTACACCGGCCCCATCCCATCGCCACCGCCGACCAGCAGAATGGCGGGCAGGTCGGGGTCCCAGCCGAGCGCAGCACGCGCTTCGGATTTTTCCGTGAGGCCGCGAATAAAGCGGGGATGCACCGGAAGGCCCGTCACCCGTAACTGCGCCGGGGTCAGGCCGGAATCGAGGCCGGTCTGGTAGGCGGCGCGAGTGGGCACGAGACAGCGCTCGACCCGTTTTTCGTACCACAGCAGGTGCGTGGAGACCAGGTCCGTCACGACGACCAGAAAGGGCGGGCGATAGGGCTTGAGCATGAGGGCTTTCATGGCCGGACGGCTGACCAGCGAATGCACACACACGACCACATCTGCCGGGTGTTCGCGGAACATGCGCTTCAGACCGTTTTCGATGGTGTGATAGAGAGTCGTCGACAGGATGCGGGCCGACCCTTTGGTATTGGATAACTTATAGCTGGCCCCCCAGGACTCTTTGCTGCGGTTGATCCAGCGCGGGTAGAGTTCCGGGGCATATTTTAAGGGCGCGGGGGAATAGTCGCGGAAGACATCCACCATTTCGACAGCAACCTGATCCTCGCCCTGCTGCAAGTAGAGTGCGTCGCGGATCGCTTCGGCTGCGGCGCGATGCCCACCGCCGGTATCCGACATGAGAATTAAAACTCGTTTTTTCAAGAATCGCCTCCACCTGTAGTTTCGAGGTCAAGCACACGTTTGACTCGTTTATAAAACACGCTGCGGGCCAGCAAGACACGCCGGTCACACCCGCTACAGCGCAGCCCGATGTCGGCCCCGACACGGTAGATGACCCACACATCGCTGCCACAAGGGTGCTTTTTGCGCATCTGCACCCGCTGTCCGATGGTTATATCCTGCATAGTGTACCCTCGATATTTGCAATAGTACCTTAATTTATCAGGCTCCGATAGCCGTTAATCTCACATTCATCCACTGTCTATCACAAATCTGCACAGCCCATGCTATACTGAGATCATTCAGATACTGAGAAATGGAGTTTGCGCGTGCTGCTTTTTGCGCGTTCGATTGAAGATGTGATTGCCGTAGTGATCGCCCTGACGATTGGCATGACCGTTCATGAGTTTGCTCACAGTTATGTCGCGCATCTGATGGGTGATCCGACGCCCTCACGACTGGGCCGGCTGACTCTGAATCCACTGGTGCATATCAACTGGTTTGGCTGGCTGATGTTTGTCATTGTCGGTTTCGGTGTACTCGGTTCCGCGCCGATTTCGCCACACCTGATGCGCAACCCGCGCTGGGGCGCGCTGGCTTCTACCGCCGCCGGGCCAATTTCGAATCTGCTGCTGGCGTTTGTCGCCGGGATCATCTACCAGATTCTCACACCCCTGTTTATGAGCGGCGCTGCCCCCTTGTTTGCCGAAAACATTCTGCGGGTCATCGTGACTTTTAATGTCCTGCTGTTCCTGTTCAACCTGCTGCCCTTTTACCCCATTGATGGCTGGCACATTGTTTATTCGCTGCTGCCGCCGGAACAGGCGCGTCTGTGGGGCAGCTACCAGTGGCGGCAGTACAGCCAGTTCGCGCTGTTCGGGCTGATCCTGCTGAGTTTCACAGGCTTTAATCTGCTCGGCCAGTTGATCACCGGGCCGACCTTTGCCATCACCCGGATTCTGCTCGGTTAGGATGACGGCCAGCTACCGCATCAGACAGGGGCTGCGGGCGCTGTTCGCCTTTTCACAGCCGGTGGATTATGACCTGGCTGCCCAGTACCTCACGCCGGCATTGTTCAACTGCTTTCGGGCCATGCGCCGCAGCGAACAGCTTCACAGCCTGCAAGTATTACGCACGGTGCTGGCGCAGGGTTCTACGCCGCATGATCTGGCAGTGGCCGCGCTGCTGCATGATGCTGGCAAATCGCGCTACGCTTTCCCGATCTGGCAGAAGACGCTGGTGGTACTGGTAGAGGCTTTTGCGCCCGCGCTTTTCCAGCGGCTCAGCCAGGGGCAGGAGCATAACCGGCTGCATCGCCCGTTTGTACTCAGCGCGCAGCACCCGGCGTGGAGCGCGGAACAGGTGGCGGCGGCGGGTGGCAGCGCCACAGCGGTCTGGCTTGTCCGGCATCATGCCGGTTCGTCTGCCCGGTGGGCCGGTCATCCCGATGTTCACCTGTTACAACGCTTGCAGGCCGCTGACGACGCGAATTAGCGAGTCAAGCGCTGAGTGCATGTTATGTGCCGGACAGTGCGCAGCCTATCCGGCAAAGCAGCCTAAATCCCAGTGGGATTCTGGTACTGCGGCCTTAGTCCCAGCGGGACTTGTTTTACCTTGCCGTTGATTTCAATCGGCGGCACAGGCTGATAAGTTCATAACAGCCGCTATTGCTGGTGCTGATTCAAAAGGTGCTGATTTCAGCAAAGAATGTTAAAGTTTCGGGATGCTGGCAAAATGCGATCTGGCGATTAGCCCTCACTCAGCACTGAGAACTAAGAACTCCTTACAGGAATTGAGTCAGTCGAGTAAACCCTATGGCACAAACAATCACTGTCACCATCGTCGGTCTGGGACGCCTGGGTGCGTCGGTGGGGCTGGCGCTTCAGCGTTATAACCAGAAAGGCAGTACCCCGCACACCTTCGAGGTGGTCGGCGTGGAAGATCGTCCGGCGGTGCTGCAAGAGGCTGAAAAACGCGGCGCGGTGAGCAAGACCGCCCGCAACCTGTACAGCGCGGTGCAGAACCGTGACATCGTGGTGCTGGCGCTGCCTTATGCCGAAGTGCGCCGCACGTTTCAGACCATGAGCGATGCCATCCGGCCGGGCGGTGTGGTGCTGGATTTTTCACCGCTTAAGCTGCCCTCGGTCAAATGGGCCAAAGAGTATCTGCCCAAAGAGGCGCATCTGGTGGGGCTGACCCCGGTTATCAACCCGGCTTATCTGTACGATGGGCTGGACGATACCGAACACGCCGCCGCCGATCTGTTCGACAAAGGCAGCATGATGCTGATGCCCAGCCCAAGCTGCATCCCCGAAGCGGTGGAACTGGCGAGCGATTTTTCGTCGCTGCTGGGGGCCAGCGTGCATTTTATGGACCCTGGTGAACACGACAGTCTGATCGGCGCGACGCTCGGTTTGCCTTCGCTGCTGGGGGTGATGAGCTTCTATTCGCTTTCCCACAGCGCCGGGTGGGGCGATATTCAGCGGCTGACGAACCCGCCCTTTGGCCGTCTGACCCACGCGCTGTTTGACACCCACCCTGACGATCTGCGCGATCTGTGGCTGAACAGCCGTGACAGCCTGGTGCATTACATTGATGACCTGAACGAGAAACTGTACGAGGTGCGGCAGGCGCTGGCGCGGGAAGACCGTGACGCCCTCGAAGCGCTGCTGACGGAGTCCTCCGACCAGTACAGCCAGTGGATCAACCGGCGGCACAATAACAAGTGGGATACTGAGGGGGATCGCCCGAACACACCCTCCACCAGCGAGGCGCTGATGACCGGCCTGATGGGCGGGATGCTGGCCCGGCGGCTGCGCGGCGGTAAAAACGATACGTAGATTACGTAAAAAACGGCGGGCTGTTGAAAATGTAGTTTTCGTAGCGGCCCTGCGGCGTGTCGGTCATGAACAGCTCGTAGAAGCCATCCATTTCGTAGCCGTGCGCCAGCAGCCAGCCGACAGCCGCCCGGTTGTGGAGCGGCACATCCAGGCCGAACTCCTCCAGCCCCTGCGCCGCCGCTTCGCTTTCGGCATGAACCAGAACTGCCGGGTAATCGGCTGCATCCAGCAGGGCGAACGGCCCGCTGCGAAAGCCCACATAGCCATATCCCACCGGCTGGCCCTGCCGGATCACCAGAAAACCCTGCCGCTGCGACAGCATCCAGCGATGATCGACTTCACGGGTGTAGCTCAGGATGTCCCGATCAATGTGGTTCAGCGTGTTCAGATCAGACTCGGTAAGCGGTTGAAAAACCAAATCTGAGTCCATGATCTGTGTTTGAGGCGTGCGCGAAAAATAGGTAACGCTGAAGTGCGGGTAGATGCCGGTTTTCATGTAGCGGGCGACAGCGCGGGTATCCAGCGTGGCGATGATGACGCGCTGGGTGGCATCTGACGGGGGCATGGCGCGCGCCAGCAGTTCGCGCCCGACCCCGGCGGACTGCTGATCGGGCAGCACAAAAAATTCGGTGAGCTGCTGCACCGAGTCGCGGCGGATCGAACGGGCATAACCCACTGGCGCGCGATTATTTTCGGCAATCCAGAACTGGTCAGCGGTCTGTGTGAGATACTCGAACAGGGGGCGGCGGCGCTGCCAGAGTTCCGCCATGACGGTGGGGTTATCACCGCCGGTGATGGCCTGGACGCCCATGCGCTGGCCGAGATCGGACACGGATTGCAGGAAAATCTCATATACGGCGCGGGTATCATCCAGCGTGCCGGGGCGGTACGTGATGGGCATGGTCTTATCTCCCCAGTGTATGGGAAATGCGGTTGATTACCTGGTACGCCGGCTGTGAGTCGGCATCTTCCGGCTGCACTTCCGTCACCAGCAGCGCGCCATCCCCGGTCAGAACAACCGATCCGGCATCGGGTCGAAGCTCGATCACCCGGCCCGGAATGCGGCCCACATAGCGGCGCGGGTGTTCGATGGGGCTGGCCGACCAGATGCGCAATGGCCGCCCCTCAAGAGTCGTATAGGCCCCGGCGTAGGGTCGCGTCGTGGCGCGGATCAGATTATAAATACGCTGCGTGGGCCAGTTCCAGTCGATTCGGAAATCTTCCGGCAGCAGCTTGGCGGTGTAGGTTGCCCGGTTTTCGTCCTGCGTTGAACGCGGCGCGCTGCCGGCCAGCAGGCCAGGAAGATACGTTTCCAGCAGAGTCAGGTACAGGTCTGTCACACGCGCCATCACCGCAGCGATAGTGTCGTCTGCGTCAATGGGGAGGCGCTGCTGGCCGATGATCGCGCCGGTATCGTAATCGTCCGCCATTTCAAGCAGAGTCGCGCCAGTATGGTCTTCGCCGTTGATGATCGCCCAGACGGTGGGCGCGAAGCCGCGATACGCTGGCAGCAGCGAGTCATGGAACACATAGGCTCCCAGCCGGGCGCGTTCATAGACCTGCGCGGGGATCATATAGCGCCAGCTTACCGCGAACATCAGGTCCACCGGGGTGGAATTCCAGAGTGTATCCCACCGGGACGCCCCGACCTGTTTGCTTTCATAGAACTGGCCGTTGCAGGCTTCGGTCAACTGCCGAATGCGCTCCAGAAAGGGAGGTTCCCAGGGGTCTTCGCGGAAGCTGAACACCATCAGTTCGGCTTCGGGCAGCAAAGCGTGCAGCTTTTCCAGAAAACGATAGCCGCGCTGTGTGGCACAGAAGAGAGCGATGCGCATGGTCAGATCAGCTTTCGCCGGAATGATCCAGCCGGTATTCGCGTACCACATAGCTGGGTTTGTCCATCATACGGAAGTGCATTCGTGCCAGGTATTCGCCGATAATCCCCAATGCCAGAAGCTGCGCGCCAGAGAAGATGCCGATGATGGAGGCCAGAAATGGAAAGCCCTGTACCGGTGTGCCTTCGACCATATAGCGGCCAATGACCCAGATCAGAACCACTACACTGAACACCGCCAGTGTAAAGCCTAGCAGGCTGGCAAGCTGGAGCGGCAGCACACTGAAGCCGGTCATCATGTTGAGCGCGTGGGTGATAAGCTTGCGCAGGGTGTAATTGGATACCCCAATCGTGCGGGTGTCATGGCGCACGGTTACGGCTGAAAAGCGGGTCGTACCCCAGGTCAGCAGCACGTCAATGGACACATGCGGACCCTGGTAGCTCACAAAGGCGTCGCGTATCTTCGTGCGGAACACGCGAAACGCGCTCACCTTGCGCGCGGTTTCTACACCCATCGCGCTTTGCAGGGCCAGTTTGGTCACCTGCGAAGCGAGATCGCGCAGGAAACCATGCTGCTCCTGTGCGGGGGTCCCGTAAACGACATCGTAACCCTGGTCGATCAGCGCCAGCATTTTGGGCAGTTCTTCAGGCGGGTGCTGTAAGTCATCGTCCATCGTGATGACCAGTTCATGACGCGCGCTGCGGATGCCGCACAGCAGGGCGTTGTGCTGGCCGTAGTTGCGCATCAGATTGATGCCGCTGACCCAGCCATACGCTTCCACCAGTTCGCAGATAACCTCCCAGCTATGATCCCGGCTGGCGTCGTTGACCAGAATGACTTCGTAGGCGCTGCTGAAGCGCGGAAGTTCTGCCGCCAGTCGTTCGATTAATGGGCGCAGAGACCCTTCGCTGTTGTAGACCGGAATTACGACGGAGCAGGTGTGCATAATAGGCTGTTTCATCCTGAATTTGGCTGACCCTGTTTGCCAGTCGTCAATAGTCATCTTAAGTCGGATCACGCCGCTTTGTTTCGGCGCGTACAGGGTTCACTGTGATCTTTGACGATGGACTATAGACTCAAGAATTTCGACTGCTCACCTAGAGATTAATCCAGATGGGGGCTATTTGCCAGATCGAACTGTTCTCATCTGGTTTTAAGCCAGAGTTTACAAAAAGAACAAACTTTTTTTCTAAGCTGGCAGATGGACATATGTATCCGTGTGTGGGTGTAGAGCAATGGAGTTTGGGTCTATGAAAAACAGGTTATCACGAATACTGATCTCGCTGGTGGCTGTCGTGGCCGTCGCTGCGGGTGTGATGATGGTCAGCGCGCAGGAAGACAGCCAGCCTTTTCTGGGGATCACCTTTCAGGCTGCCGATGGTGGCATTGAGGTGACGCGGGTGCTGCGTAACAGTCCGGCTGACGACGCGGGTCTGGAACGCGGCGACATTATCACGGCGATTAACGGCGAAACAACCAGCGCCGATACCGCCGGCGAAACCATTGGCGCGCTCAGTGCCGGCGACGAAATCGCGCTGGAGGTGCTGCGCGGCGATGAAACGCTCGAATTGACAGCGACTCTGGCTGAACAGCCGGCCCGCCCGATGCTGCGCAATATGCCGCAGATGCGCATGGGACAGGGCGCTTATCTGGGCATTTCGCTGGAACCGGCTGACGATGGGGTGCGGATCGCTGCGGTCAGCGCGGATTCGCCCGCTGCCGAAGCTGGTTTGCTGGCGGAGGATGTGATTACCGCCGTGAATGGCGAAGCCGTCACGGACCCCGTTGAAGTGGCCGCTGCCGTGCGCGCACTGAATGCGGGCGATACCATCACCCTGAGCATTCTGCGGGACGGTGAAGCGCAGGACATCGAGGCGACCCTCGGTTCGATGCTGGATCAGATGCCGGCGTTTATGGGTGAGCTGATCGTTTATGACGGTAAGAACTGGCAGATCGTCGCCCTGAGTGAAGACAGCGCGCTGGCCGCTGCCGGCTTGCAGGCCGGGGACGTGGTCACGGCTGTTGATGGTGAAAATTATGACCCGGCGGCGCTGGATGAGTACCTGAGCGGTCTGGCGGATGATGCCACTGTGACTCTCAGTGTGGAGCGTGCTGGCGAAACCGTTGAGGTGACACTGAATCCGGCTGACCTGAACACGCTGGACGCCTTCGGCATGGGGCGCGGCTTCGGCGGCATGTTCCGCGGCCCGGATGGTGAACGCGGCCCCCGCTTCGAGTTTCGCGGCCCTCGCGGCCAGTTTGAAGTCTTCCCCGGCAGTGTTCGCCTGGGTGTGCAGGTAGAGGATACGGCTGATGGCGCGCTGATTACCAGCGTGCTGGAAGATACCCCGGCGGCAGAGGCCGGTTTGCAGGTGGATGATGTGATCGCGGCTGTGAATGGCGATGTGGTGGATGCCGAACGCACCCTGCGTGAACGCCTGCTGGCCTATGACCCCGGTGATGTGGTGACGCTGGACGTGCAGCGCGCTGGCGAGACCCTAAATATTGACGTGACGCTGGCTGAAGTGGATGTGCAGGGTTTTCTGGACGAGCTGCCGTTTGAGTTCGACGGCGAGTTCCCCCGCTTTTTCTTCGGCCCCAATGGACCGAACGGCCCGATGAACCCGGCCCAGCCGGCTGCCCCCGCCGCGAACCTGTAATTGCCAGCTTCTCCCTGATGTGCGCGCTCTGCTCCCTCTGCAGGGCGCGTTTTTTTGAGTCATCAGTCGTCAGATAGCAGTTTTCAGACAGGGCAGATACAGGCGGTTATTCCCGTACCGGGCCGGACTGTCAACGGTGATCGAAACCAGTTGCAGCGTGCCGCGTTTTTCTGGTAACTGTAATCTGATAACTGGCAACTGCTAACTGCTCGACTTCCAAAACATTAAGTTGTGACCGCTTCGTAATCTGAATATACTCAGTTTATAGTCGGGGTATGTTTGGAAATGATAGGCTTATGTTGGATTTACCAAGTCATCTGAGGGCGATGCCGCCCAGCGCTGTCGATGTCATCCGCTATCTGAGCAGGCTTGATCTGAAAAGGGCCGGGGTGGATGACATCTGTGAGGAAGTTGGCCTGTCGGAGCGCGGCTTCGGCAAGGCGATCCGCAGCCTCGTCACCAAAGGCTATGTGGTGATGGATGGCGACCAGATTTACCGGCTGACCGATCAGGGCGGCAGCGTCGCTGAGGAGATCAAGGTCTATTTTGACGATGACGACGCGGATGAAGACGATGCCGGGGAGAGCGTGCAGTTCACCCGGCGGCTGGTGCTGGTCATGCCGCGCCAGCTCGTCGCCAACCAGCCGGCGCACGTGATCGTGGGCTTTCATCCCCTCAGCGCGCAGAAAATTTCTGCCGAGATTGTCACGCGCCTGTCCATCATCAACGGCGAACCGGACGCGCCGCAGGAAGCGGCCTTTGATCTGACCGGGGCCGCCGCCAGACAGGACTTTCTTATCACACCAGGCCCCTATTCCCGCGCGCGCGTGAAGGTCGAAGTGTTTCAGATGGGGCCGAACCCCGGCGATATTGCGGTGGCCGGTGGGCTGTATGTGGACGCTGACATCGCGGCGAGCGGTGACAGCAGTGATCTGATCG
>CAZKIB010000052.1:22620-26743 GCA_964552425.1 uncultured Anaerolineaceae bacterium
AGCAGATGTAACCATCGAACAGCAGGATTAGATTTTTATGGCTGCACAATACACCATCCGGTATCCACGTCGGGTTGTGGTGCGTTTTCTGATGCGTTTTATCGGTGGTATTTTACTGCGCCTGCTTACCCGGCCACAGGTCAGCGGGCTGGAACATATCCCAAAGTCCGGCCCGGTTATTCTGGTGGGCAATCATGTGGCGTTTGTGGAAGTTATCCTGATGGCGCTGTATGTCCCCTGGCAGGTGGAATTTATCGCCGATTGGGACATCCCCTTCGACCCGCGCTTCGAGTGGATTATCAACCTGTACAGGGTCTTGCCGGTCAATCGCGGCAGCACAGACCGCCGGGAAATGGAAGTGCCGCTGGATGTGTTAAAACAGGGCGGCGTCATCGGCATTTTCCCGGAAGGGGGCATCTGGTCCACCGAGATGAAACGGGCGCGCACGGGCGTGGCGTGGCTGAGTTTTCATGGTAACGCGCCGGTGCTGCCGATGGGCTTTGGCGGGATGCGCGGGGCGCTCAAGGCGGTTTCCCAATTGAAGCGGCCTCGTCTGGTGATGAATATTGGCCCGCTGATGCCTCCGGTTACAGGTTATATCGAAGGCAAATCGCGCAAGGAAGCTCTGGAAGACGCCGCTAACGCGATCATGGCTGAAGTTCAGGCGCTGATCCCGCCGGAAGAAAAGCGCGACTGGAACCGTATCCGCGACGAACGCTTCGATTTTTCAATGTGTACCCGCAGTCACGACGGTCAGGAAGGTGAGGTGGCGGTCACACACCGCGAAGGGCTGGGCCGCTTTTTCCACACGCCCGTTATTCTGGATGTGATGGCCCGCAATATGCACCTGCCGGTCCAACCGCTGCAACAACTGGATACAGACCCGGTGACGATTGCCAGAGCTGCGGAGGCTGCGCTCTCTTTTCTCGACAGTCACCCGCAGTTTCTGAATTATCGTTTCGGCTACCAGATGGCCCAGGAAATGTACGCGGGCGTGGTCGAACTGCGGGACCTGGCGCGTGCGGCGGCGGCGAATGGGCAGCAGGTGAGGCTGCGGCCTGTGCATACCTACCGCAACCAGCAGGGTGAGGAAATTGTCGAAACAACCCCGGCAGCCATGCACGAGATGTAAACCCCGGTCAGATCATCTCCAGTTCGGTCTGTAACGTTTTGGTGAGGGTCTCCTCAAATTTTGCCATTCCCGGCGGTGTGTACTGGTATTCGATGACGCGGTAGGAGCGCACATCAAAGGGAATGTCCTCCATCGTCTGGGTGATGAGGACTGTTTTGCGGCCCAGCGTATGCGCGATGCCCAGTTCGTAGAACACATTCGGGTTGCGGCCTGTACAATCGACAATGCACAGTTTCGCGTGGTAGATTGCCGACCAGACATCGTTCATGATGTGGTTGGTGGTGAAGAAATCATCCCCGCGCTTGCAGGACAGCTTTAGCGCCTGCGTCACCTTGAGGATATGGTCGTTATACACCGGGTACAGCTCCGCCTTGAAGGGCATGGCGACGAAGATTTGCGCCCATTGGCCGGGATTGGCCGGTTTTCCAAACAGCGGACTAATCATGAGCGTTTTGTCATCCTGCCGCAGCGACTGAGTCAGGCTGATCGAAAAAATGTCCTGCACACGGTCCAGGACCGGCGTTTTGAGCAGGCGGGTGGCAGGACCCAACGGGGCATTGTTTTCCGTTGCGACCAGACCGGCATCGATCAGACCCTGAATTTCGTACAGGGCGGCGCGTCCCAGATAGGATGGGTGGCGAAAATTATCCAGCATGACGGGCAGTCTGATTTCGCCGCTGGTCAACTTTTCGATGAGGGTCTGCGCGCTCACGGGCTGGTGGTCACGGATCAGCCATAACCAGGCGATTTTGTTCTTGTCCATCGGGTTCTATCCCAACACTCACTTTTCAAAACGAAATTTAGCATATTCGAATACGGGATTTCAAGCGTTAGTCGCCCGGCGGAGTCCAGCCGAAGGGGGTGTCGTCGTCCAGCAGGTCCAGCGGGCCGGGCTGCTGGCGCAGGCTGTCCTCGCTGACCGTGTAAGGATTCGTGGCTTCCGCGCTGGTTACGCGGCGGCGCAGGTCACGGCGGTAGTAGATCGTCTTGCCGGGCTGCGGTTCCAGGGTGATGCGCGCCACACCCCGCGCCAGAATGTCGATGGGCAAGGGGGCGATGCGTCCAAACACCAGCCATGACAGCGGCGGCAGACTGCCCAGAAACGTCATCAGCCAGAAAAAGGGATGGCGCGGCTGGCTGCGCACATAGACCACCGGGGCGCGGATGATGGTGGGTTTCAGGCCGACACGCTCGATATAGGATTCGGCTTCACGTTTGGCGTGCAGATAGGTGTTGGGAACCCAGGGCGCTCGCGGGCTGCTTAACAGGACCATGTGCGGGCAGCCATCACTGACGCACATATTGGCAACGTTGCGGGCCGAAACAAAATTGAGCCAGTTATGATTGAGGCCCTGCGCCGGGTCGGCATTGAGGCTGCCAACGGTATGCACAACGCTGTGATGGCCGCGCGCCCGCCCGCGCAGGCTGGCCGGGTTCCACACATCCGCCGTGTTCCAGCGCACGCGCTTTGCCAGCGGGCCGAGTTTGTCCTCCGCGCCGGGACGCACCAGCAGCGATACATCCGCGCCTTCAGCGACTAACGCTGCCGCGACATAATCTCCCAGGAAGGTTCCCCCGCCCGTTACCAGAACCCGCCGTCCGCCTGTGGTCAAATGGGTCGCCTGTTCGTGTGCTGTCCGCAAGAAACTCTGATTGTAGCAAAACTCCAGCAGAGTTCCGAGTTCTGACCCGCCGAATGTTAATCATTGGCGATTAGCAATAATCGACTATTGACGGCTGTTTAAGAAACTGGTTGTCGTGGGCAAGTGCTTTGTGCTATACTGAACCGATAATATTGTCATGGCAATAGTGTTTAACTTTGGGGACTATTGCTCATGCGATCAACCGAACAGCGGATACATAATGCAGTTAATGGTTGCCGCTGTCCGATGAACCATGGTTGCGAGATCAAGCACCGCCTTCAGATAAGGGCGGATATGATGATGCTGGTGATTTGGCCTTTTGAAATGGCACGTCGCGAAATGCCCAATAGTCGCGGTTAAAAAGTCGCTTCCTTCGGGAAATCGTGCTTTTTGGATAGCACATCCGGTTAACTGAACAGAGGGCGTGGCAGCACGCAGCGCATCGTCATAGGTATTTATCGCATCACCAGGCAGCCGTGGTTCCTTTGAATCACGGCTGTTTGCTTTTTGGATCAGGCTTATGTCGGTTATCACTGCGCTGGAAATTCAGCAGAAGAACAAAGAACGGGTGAACGTGTTTCTGGATAACGAATATGCGTTCAGCCTGGACCTCATGATGGCGGCCAGCCTGCACAAGGGCCAGCACCTGAGTGAGGAAGAGATCGCGCTGCTGCAAGATCAGGACGCGGTGACACGGGCGGTGGACCAGGCTGTGCGTTTTCTGGCCTATCGCCCGCGCAGCATGTCCGAAATCCGCCGAAATCTGGCGGATAAGCAAATCCCTGAAGCGGTGATTGAGGCTGCGCTGGAGCGGCTGAGCGGGCTTGGGTATGTCGATGACGAAGCCTTCGCGCGTTTCTGGGTGGAAAACCGCAATACGTTCAAGCCCCTGGGCGCGCGCGCGCTGCGCTACGAACTGCGTCAGAAAGGTGTGGCCGACGCGGACATCAGCGCGGCGCTGGAAAATATCGACAGTCATGAAGCGGCTTATCGCGCAGCCCAGACCCAGGCGCGCCGTTACCGGCAGACCAGCAGAGCGGAGTTTCGCAACAAACTGGGGCCGTTCTTACAGCGGCGCGGCTTCGACTACGACGTGATTCGTGAAGTGGTCGAACGGTTGATTACTGAAACTGAAACTGAAAACCCGGAGTTTTTTCTAGCGGACGAGGAGTAACTAAGGCATGGAAATCGGTGCTGCCCTGGTCGGATTGTTAATCGGCGTCGGGGTTGGGGTAGCGATTGGAATCGTGGCTCTGCGCAATTACCAGAACAACCAGGCAACCAACTGGAAAAAAGAAGCGGAAGAACACAGCAGAGCTACTGTCGAAGCAGCTAACCAACAGGCCAA
>CAZKIB010000052.1:26862-29943 GCA_964552425.1 uncultured Anaerolineaceae bacterium
GGCGCTTGATAAGCGGATCGAAAAGCTGGAACTGCGTGAACAGAATCTCAACAAGCGTCAGAGCCGCATGGACCGGCAGCAGAACGATCTGCAAAAGCTGGAAGATGACCGCCGCGCCGAACTGGAGCGGGTCGGGCAGATGACGATTGATGAAGCCCGCGCCGAACTGCTGACGGCAGCCGAGGCGGACGCGCGCAACGACATCGCCCGCATTATCCGGCAGGTGGAAGCAGAAGCCAAAGAAGAAGCAGATACCCGCGCCCGTAATGTCATTTCACTGGCGGTGCAGCGTCTGGCAAGCGAACACGTCAGCGAGATCGCGGTGAGTGTCGTGCCGCTGCCGTCGGATGATATGAAAGGCCGTATCATCGGGCGTAATGGCCGTAATATCCGCGCCTTTGAACTGGCGACGGGTGTGGACGTAGTGGTCGATGATACGCCTGAAGCAGTTACGATCAGCAGCTTTAACCCGATCCGGCGCGAAATCGCCCGTCGCGCGATGGCAAAACTGGTCACGGATGGGCGCATCCACCCGGCGCGCATTGAAAAGCTGGTGGAAGATGCCACCGAAGAAGTTGAACACACCATCCGCGAAGAGGGGGATCGGGCAGCGTTCGAGACCGGCGTGCCCGGCCTCCACCCGGAAATCCTCAAGCTGCTGGGGCGCTTGAAGTTCCGCACTAGCTATGGTCAAAACCAGCACAATCACGCCATCGAAACGGCGCATATCGCCGGGATGATCGCCGGGGAACTGGGCGCGGATGTCGCCATCGCCAAAGCCGGCGGCCTGCTGCACGACATTGGCAAGGCCATTGACCACGAGGTCGAAGGCACGCACGCGCTGCTGGGGGCGGACATCGCCAAACGCTACGGCGTCAACGCGAAGGTGATTAACTGTATCGCCAGCCATCACCACGAAGTTGAGCAGGAATGTGTGGAGGCGTATATCGTCGAGGCGGCGGATGCCATCTCTGGCGCGCGGCCCGGCGCCCGGCGCGAAAGCCTGGAAGCTTACATCAAGCGCGTCAAGATGCTGGAAGAAATCGCCAACAGTTTTGAAGGCGTGGAACAGAGTTACGCGCTGCAAGCCGGGCGTGAAGTGCGTATCATCATCCGGCCAGAAGTGATCGACGACCTGGAAGCGCTGCGGCTGGCCCGCAACGTCGCCAAGAAGATCGAAGAATCCATGCAGTATCCCGGCCAGATCAAGGTGCAGGTGATCCGCGAAACGCGCGCTGTCGATTACGCGAAGTAAGACAACCGAAATTCCACATAAAGGCGCAGAGACCGTTCTGGTTTCTGTGCCTTTGCTGTTGGATGGTGATCGCTGAGGCTTCATGACCCCTGTATACATCATTGGTGATGTTCACGGACAGTATGCCAAACTGGTGACGCTGCTGACCAATGCCAGCCTGATCGATTCTGACCTGCACTGGGCAGGCGCTGACGCGCAGTTATGGTTCCTGGGCGATTTTGTGGATCGCGGGCCGGATGGCATTGGCGTGATTGAACTGGTGATGCGTCTGCAAAACGAGGCCGCCAGAGTGGGCGGGCTGGTTCAGAGTGTGATCGGCAATCATGATCTTATGCTGCTGGCCGCCTACCGCTTTGGACGCGCCAAAAAAGTGCTTGCCAACCTTCCTGATCGCCCAGAAGATTTCCCCATCGACTCTGTCGATATGTTCACGGCGGAGTGGCTGCATATGGGGGGTGTGCCGCGTGATCTGGTGCGCATGACCGGCAAACATGCCGCCTGGCTGTCGCATCTGCCGGCGATGGCGCGGGTGGACGATCATCTGCTGATCCACGCGGATGCGCTGCTGTACGTGCGCAGCGGCAGCACGCTGGATGAGGTGAATCAGCTTTTCCGCGAGGCGCTGGACGATGATGACTACGATCAGTGGTCCACAATTATCGACGGCTTCAGCGAACATCGGGCATTTATGACCACCGGCGGGACGCAGCGGGCCATGCGCCTGCTGAGAATTTTTGAATGTGCCCGGATTGTTCATGGGCACACCCCCATCCAGAAAATCACAGATGAGCATCCATCCAGCGCGGTGGTCTATGCCAATGGCCGCTGCATTAATGTGGATGGCGGCATGTATCTGGGTGGGGACGGGTTTATCTACTCGCTGGACTGAAGCACTTCCTCAGCCGAGCGGCGTTCGAGATCATGCAGTTTCTGAACGCGCCGCCGGAATTCGGGCGCGGTGCTGAACTCGGCTGCCAGAAATGCCGCCAGAATCTCCTCCGCCACTTTGTGCCCGACGATCTGTGCCCCCACGCACAGCAGATTGACATCGTCGTGTTCGACACACTGGTGCGCTGAGTAGACATCGTGACAGACTGCCGCGCGGATGCCAGGTGTCTTGTTGCCGGCAATCGCCGCGCCGACGCCTGTGCCGCATACCAGCAGGCCGCGTTCCGCTTCTCCCCGGCGGATCTGATCTGTCACCAGCCGGGCAATATCCGGGAAATCCACCGGCGCGGTGCTGTGCGTACCGTGATCGGTCACGTCATGCCCCTGTGCCCGCAGCCACTCGATCAGCGGCCCTTTGAGCGGAAACCCGGCGTGGTCGCCCCCAACTGCAAGTTTCATGAATAAAGTCCTTTTCGTTCATTACGATTCCAGATGGCCTGGCAAGGGTATATTAACTCAGGTTCGCGGCGGAAGCGCAGCAAAAAGAGGCCAGGCTGTGCGGCCCGACCTCTCGTATTGTCGAAGGGGGGCGATTCACGAAACGCCCCTACAAATCCCCATTCTGCTTGATAGGTTACTTAGCTGCTGGCTTCTTCCGTCGCCATCGGGTCTTCGGTCAGCAGTTCGCCTGTGACCGGGTCCACGCCGGTTTCAATCGTGCCGTCGGTCAGGCCCGCCAGAATTTCTTCGAGCGTGGCAGTCACTTCTTCGGGCACTTCGGCGTCATGGGCCGGGGCGAAGCCGACGCCTTCATTTTCAGCGGACAGGACACGGTTGCCACCGCCGCCGAAAGCTTCGGCATCACCATCGACCAGCGCTTCAATGGACAGGTACACACCCTGGTCCACGCGCTTCACGGCGCTGGAAATGATAAATTC
>CAZKIB010000052.1:29978-30600 GCA_964552425.1 uncultured Anaerolineaceae bacterium
GGAGAAGTACTCGTCCTGGTCCACGCCGATGACGTACACGCCTTCACTGGCTGCGAACTGGATCGCGCCGGAGCCGGTCTGGCCGCCTGCGCCGAAAATGACATCCGCGCCTTCAGCGATCAACTGGCCGGCGGCTTCAGCGCCCTGCACCGGGTCCGTGAAGCTCTGGATAAACACGCTGCGGGCGTCAATATCCGGGTTGATGTATTTCGCACCCTGCTCGAAACCGTTCTGGAACTTGACCACCGCCGGAACCGGGATGCCGTACACGCCGGCAATCGTGCCAGATTCGGTCATGGATGCCGCCAGCGCGCCCGCCAGGAAACCGGACTGATCTTCACGGAACTGGACACCCACGAGATTTTCGGGGGCCATTTCATAACCCTGGTCGATGCCGATGAAGTAGACTTCCGGGTTGGCTTCGGCGGCGGCCAGCGTCGCGTCCTGAAGCAGGAAACCGACGGTGATGATGGCATCGTATTCCGAGTCGATGCAGGTCTGAATGTTGGTGGCGTAGTCGGTGGGCGCAACCGTCTCGATAAACGTCGAATCCAGTTCGAAGTCTTCGGCGGCGGCGACCATGCCATCATAGGCAAGGTCAACGACGGCACGTTCAACGAAT
>CAZKIB010000053.1:0-6157 GCA_964552425.1 uncultured Anaerolineaceae bacterium
AGAGCTTACCTTGTCTCTCTCAGAGAGGCATCTCTTATCCCGAACTGAGGTTAATGTTAGCGTCTCCAATTTCACCCGTATGATAGAATGGAATCACGAATGACTCATTTTCAGTTGTCTGGCAGTCCCCTCTGGCTCCGATTGCTGCCCTTTGTGATCACCAACAACTGAAAGACAGTCCTGAATGTGTGCCTGTAATGGTGAGTATCCGGCGATAGGCAGCCATCGTGGAATAATCATCGTCAGGCCCAAAGAGGTAGCACAGCCAGTTTATGACAATCTTACGCAGCGCTGAACACATCTATCACCAGCTCACAGAACCCCATCCGCAGATTCGTGAGGCAGACGAGCGGGTTCGGGTTCAGCTTCTGGCTGCCGTGACTCTGCTGGTCACCTTTCTGAGCGTGCTGGTGCTGGTAATGATGGCGTGGTTGGGCGACTGGCGCGTGGTCTGGATCGCGGTGATGCTGCTTGTGAACGCGGGATTGTATATTCTGAGCCGTTCCCTGCACTATCTCATTTCGCTCCGGCTGCTGCCGTTGGTGATGCTGATCGCCGTGCTGGGCGTGAGCGCCCTCAACCCGCGCGCGCAGGGAGCCGCGATAGTGATTTTGCCCGTGCTGGTGGCCGGGTTGTTCTGGTCGCCGCGCGGCCTGATCGGTCTGACCATCGCCAGCGCAGCCGGGGCCACACTGGTCGTGGTTCGCAGCGCCAGCGATTTTCCGTCCCTGCTGCCGACTCTCATTTTCCTGCTGGTGATCGCCTTTATTCAGGTGGTCAACGCGCTGCACCAGTACCGCATCCGCCAGGCGCTCGGTCAGCGTACTCATGAACTGAGCGACAGCCAGAACCGTTTTCGGGCGGTGATCGAAAATACGCCGGACGGTTATTACCTGCTGCGCAGTGTGACCGATGCACACGGCCAGGTGGTCGATTTTGAGATCATTGATGTGAACACGGCTGCTCTGGCGATGTCCGCCGCGCCGCGCAGTGCGCTGGTGGGTCTGCGCGTGAAGGCCCGGAATACACCTCCGACAGACCGGCAGTTTAAGATTTACAAAACAATGGTGGACACCCACCAGCCCGTCCATGAGGAAACGTTTGTCGAGCAGCCAGATGGCAGCGTGCGCTGGTACAGCCTGCTCGGTATTCCGGTGGGCGATGGCCTGGCGGTTATCAGCAGCGAGATTACCGAACGCAAACAGGCTGAGGAAGCGCTGCGCGAGAGTGAAAATCGCTTCCGGCATATGGCGGATCATGCGCCCATGCTCATGTGGATGAGCGGGCCGGATGGAGCGTGTACTTACTTCAATCGCGGCTGGCTGGAATTTACCGGACGCACAGAAACCGAAGAACTGGGGCGCGGGTGGATTGCCGGGATTCACCCGGATGATGTGGTGACCTGTATGGCGGCCTACGAGTCGTCCTACGTGCTGCATGAACCCTTTCAGTACACCTACCGGCTGCGACGCCACGATGGGGTCTACCGCTGGATTCAGGATCGGGGTGTGCCGCGTTTTTCGGATACCGGGATGTTTCTCGGTTACATCGGGTCGGCTGTGGATGTGACGGATCAGATCGAAACCGAGACAGCGCTGCGCGAAAGCCAGGCGCGGCTGCACGCCATTATCGGAAGCCTGCCATTTGAACTGTGGGCACAGGACAAAGATGGGCGCTATGTGCTGCAAAATGCGACTTCAACGGCGCTGTGGGGCAGTCTGATCGGCAAGCAGACCCCAGAGCGTGACCTGCCGGCAGCGGTGCTGGCAGAATGGCAGGCAAACAACCAGCGGGCGCTGGCCGGCGAGATGATCCGCAAGGAAGTGGTTTATCCGGGTGAACGTGGGCTGCGCTACACCTACAACATTGTGGTTCCCATCTACGTGGACAACGAAATTCTGGGTATTGGCGGGGTGAATATTGACATCACCGAAACCAAACAGATGGAAGCCAAACTGCGCGCCCTGCTGGAAGCGATCCCGGACTTTATGGCGCGCATTTCACGTGAAGGGGTTTATCTGGAAGTGATTCACGGGTCGGACTTTGAGGATAAAAGAGCGCCGGGCGAAATTATCGGCATGACGGTGTATAACGTGATGAAGCCGGAAGCCGCCGAACAGCGGATGCAGTATATCCGCCAGACCCTGGAAACCGGCCGGCTGCAAGCTTACGAATATCCGCTGATTGCGCCTTCTGGCAAAGCCTTCCAACTCGAAGCGCGCATTGCTCCCTCTGGGCCGGATGAGGTGCTGCTGATGGTGCGGGATGTCACCGCGCGCCGGGAAGCGGAGACCCACCGGCTGAACCTGTCGCTGGAACGGGAACGCATCGATCTGCTGCGTCGCTTTGTGGGGGATCGCACGCACGATCTGATGACGCCGCTGACCATCATCAAAACCAGCCTGTATCTGTTGACTAAAGCCAGTTCGTCACAGCGGCGGGCCGAGCATGTCGCCAAATTACAAAATCAGGTCGACAATCTGGAAAACATGATTCGCAACATGCTGATGATGCTGCGGCTGGATAAACCTATCGAAGATGAGTTTGACTTTGTGCTGCAAGATTTGAACGCGCTGGCCGAGCGTCTGACTGCCGATCACCAGCCGGTTGCCATCAGCCGGGGGCAGATCCTACAGTTTGACGGTCAGGCCAGTCTGCCGCTGGTCGCTTTCGATGGCGAAAAGATCGAACGGGCGCTGTCGAACCTGATTGATAATGCGCTGAAATATACGGAAACCGGCGGCACGGTGCAGGTGTCTACCCGCGCTGCGGACCGGTATGTGTGTGTGAGCGTGCGCGATAATGGCCGGGGTATCCCCAGCGCCGATCTCCCGCATGTATTTGACCGCTTCTTCCGCTCTCAGGAGAGCCAGTCTGCTGTGGGCGGCTCCGGGCTGGGGCTGGCGATTGTCGATAAGATCGTGCGGGCGCACGGTGGGCGGGTTGAGGCTGAAAGCGAGGCCAGCCAGGGCAGCACCTTCCGCATTTTCCTGCCACTGGTTACAGAAACAGAACAGCGCCCCGGCTAAATGCCAGCGGGGATAGTATCCAGCATAGTGGCTGATTTTGACCGTCAGATGGCCGGTCTCCACCTGAAAGAGCCGGGCTGTATCAGTGATGGTGGCGTAGGCATCCGGGAACTGGAGGACCGCCGGGCCGATAATGCCGGAACGCAGCAGCAGGTCCACACAGTCCTGCGCGGGCGCGATGTAAAAATCCACGCTCTGCCAGTTCACTGGCCCTTCAAAGTAGGCGACATCTGAAAACAGCACATAAAAAGCCGGGACATTCTGGTAGGGTTTGTACGTACCCACATAGAGACGTGACAGCCCGTTAAAGTAGCGATACACCTGACAGCGGTACAACTGCGGCGACGCGATTTCAAACACGCGATCAGTCATCAGCGGCTTCTTGCGCGGGATTACCCAGACGCGACACCAGGATTTTATCGACGCGGCGGCCATCCATATCCATGATCTCGAAGCGCAGGCCACTCCATTCGAAGCTGTCGCTGGCCTGTGGAATGCGCCCGATGCGCATCATCATAAAACCGCCGAGGGTCTGATAATCGCCGCGTTCGTCTTCGGGGAAAATGGTTTCGTCGATGTAATCTTCCAGCTCATCAATATTCAGCATCCCATCCACCAGCCAGGAACCATCGGCGCGCGGGGTGATGCTGGCGTCAACCGCTTCGGTGGGCAGCTCCCCGACAACAGCTTCGAGAATGTCCTGCGGCGTGGTGACACCCGTCACGCTGCCATGCTCATCAATCACCAGGGCGATACGCTGCCCGGTCTGGCGGAATTGTTCCAGCGCTTGCAGCGCCAGCGCGGTTTCCGGCACATACAGCGGCGGCTTGAGCGCGGCCCGCAGGTCGAGCGGCTGCCCGGTGGCAAGCTGCACCCATAAATCCTCCAGCAGCACCACCCCGATAATATTGCGCTGTTCGCCCTGAAAAACCGGGTAGGCCACAAAACGATGCTGCGTGGTGCGCTCAATTGTCTCGCTGATAGGGTCATCCACGCTGAGCCAGACCATCTCTGTATACGGGGTCATCACCGCGCTGGTATTCCAATCCGCCAGCCGGAAGATATTTTCAACCATCTGTTGTTCGGCAGTTTCGAACACCCCGGCCTGCGTGCCCTGTTCGAGCATAATGCGGACTTCTTCTTCGGTGACGGGGGGTTCTTCGGACGCGCGCACGCCCAGCAGATACAGCAGGGCGCGGGTGGAAATCGACAGCAGGCCGACCACCGGCGCGGTCAGTTGGGAAAGCAGCCGCATGGGACGGGCCACGCGCGCGGCAATCGTTTCAGCGTTCGCCAGCGCCAGCCGTTTGGGAACCAGTTCCCCGACGACCAGGGACAGGTAGGTGATGACCAGCACCACCAGCCCGACACTGATTGCCTCGCTTTGCGGCTCCAGCAGCGGAATATTCGCTACCAGCGGCTGAATGTATTCGGCCAGAGTCGAACCACCCAGCGCGCCGGACAGAATGCCGATCAGAGTAATGCCAATCTGGACGGTGGAGAGAAAACGGTTGGGGTCCTGCGCCAGTTTGAGGGCCGCCGCCGCGCCGCGATCCCCATCCTCGGCGCGCTGCTGCAAACGAGTCTGTCGGGCAGAGATCATCGCCGCTTCGGACATGGCGAAAACACCATTGGCGACAATGAGTAAAAAAACCAGTACAAATTCAATGGTCAAGTCAGCTTATCCCGCGTTATTTACAACGCATTATATAGCGTGCTGACGCGGGGTTCCAGCCTTGTTGATCGTTCAGACGTGATTGCCCATCAGATTTTCGATGACCCTGAGCAGGTCCATGACCTCGAACGGTTTGACCAGATAGCCATCGGCCCCTGCTGAAAGCGCGGTTTTCACCTGGGTGCTTTCGGTTCGCCCGGTCAGAAAGACGAATGGGATGTGCGAGGTCTGGTCATCCTGACGGATACCGGACAGTATCGCCAGACCATCCATACCGGGCAGCCGCATATCACTGAGGATGATGTCTGGCAGAAAGCTGCGGGCCAGTTCGAGCGCCTGTCGACCATCGGATGTACTTTGCACCACAAAATCTTCCAGTTCCAACAGTTCGACGAGGTTGGTAATCATGAATTCATCATCTTCGATTATCAGCGCTTTTCTCGACATTATTGAGGTTCCATAGGAGCAGGTGCTGCCTGACTCCTTACCCTTCTCTACTCGATACGATAGTTAACCGGCTGCCTCCTCGGTGGCGGCAGGCGCGGGGACTTCGGGCGTCTCGGCAGGTGCTTCCACAGGTTCTGTCGCGGCGGGCGGCGCGACTTCCGGTGTTACAACTGGCTCTGACACGCTGCTACCAGGCACGGTAATGACATTATAGCGCGTAAGATATGTAAGAATGCCTAAAGATGTGGTAAGCAGCCATAAAGTCAGTGTTAAGCGCATCATCCAGCGGGCGGCTTTGAACCAGTATCTGCGCAGATCACGCTCGCCGCGCTGTTTGGCGCGGGCCACCTGAAAGTCTTCCAGCAGCATACGGAAGACCACATAGGTTGCCAGCAGTTGGGCGGGCAGGCCGAACAGGGCATGAACCGAAGGCAGGGCATAACGCGGGTTGGCTGGCTGCGCGCCCATGTTGGGGGCCACATCGGTCATGAACGCGGCGACCATGAGGAAAATAATCAGCAGCCAGTTCACCAGCGTAATGCTGACCATCAACCACTTGTGCTGGGGGCGGTGCATCCCCCGGCGCGCGAACACCACGCCGATAATCATACCGGGCAGCAGCAGCAGCACATAGGCCACCAGGGTCAGGTCAGCCAGCAGGCTCGCCCCTGTGCCCAGAAAACCGTCCGGTTCAAGGAAAAGATTCATACCGTATCTCCCGTGTACCACGCACAGAATTCAGTATATAGCGAGGGGCTTTTGCGCGCCGGGCCTGTCAGATCAGCATACGCCGGCAGCCTGTAAAAATGTCGCAAAGGTTTGGGAAACCGGGGGATTGAGATGTTGCGGTGAAAAAGAGGGACACGGCGCACCGTGCCCCCACAGAGATATTTACCTGTGCAGTGTGTCGAAGCTGCTTATTCCGCCATCGTCAGCACGAGGCGGCTGATGGAATTACCGGCGGCGTCAAACCGCTGGCTGATCGTGCCGCTTGGGAAAAGGTTGA
>CAZKIB010000053.1:6167-21520 GCA_964552425.1 uncultured Anaerolineaceae bacterium
CGCGCACGGCTGTGGCAGTCTGCGCGGCTTCCTCGTCATCTTCCTGGGCGAAGGCTTCGATCAGATCGGCCAGAGGCAGCAGCCCTTCGGTACTCAGATAGGCCACCGCATACGGGTCGGGCAGCATGAAATCCTGGGCGCGTATATAGGTCGCGCTGGAAGGCAGGCCGCCGTCCTGGGTGAAGATCGCCCGGACTGCGCCGCGCGTTCCGAAGGCGAACACGTCGTCGTTGGAGCCGATCAGCACTTCAATCGGCCAGGGGACATCCGGCGCGGTAATCGCCAGCACGCTGACTTCCGCCCCGCCAATCGTTTCGGTGGTCAGTTCGGCTTCGGCCTCGTTGTCGCTTTGTTCAGCAGCCAGCGCGACCAGCCGTTGCAGCCCTTCGACCAGTCCTTCAACGGTTCTGGCGGCGGCGGCCGGGTCGGTAACTTCGACGGCTACACCGAAATCCACCGGGAACGCCTGGAACATTGCGAACTGGCTGGTGAAGTCCAGGTCAGAGTTGAGCTTGAGGAAGACGGCATGATCGCCGGTCATCCAGTTAAAGACATCTTCACGCAGGTTCAGGCCGGTGAAGGTGGTAAAGGCGGTTTCCATCTGAGTGATGCCTTCCTGCATTTCTTCAATGTCGTCGGCATCTGCCCCGGCTGCGCCCATCATCTCGATCTGGTTATCCAGCACAGTAAACAGGGCCTGAACAGAGAAAGCGAGGTTGGTGCTGTGGAACGCCAGCGGGGTATCACCGGGGATATGCGCGGCGAAAGACGGGTCGATGGGGCCGGGCAGTTCTGCCGGCAGGCCCAGCGCTTCATAGGCTGCGGCGGTATCGGCTTTCTGGGCTACATCAATCGTCAGGCTGACACCATCCAGCACAGTCGCGCCCCATACCTGGGGGCCAATGGCGGAGAACAGGCCGCCAAACATGCCCATCGCGGCATTGAAGTCCGGGTCGTTCTGGGCGGCGCTGTCAAGCAGCTGCGGCAGGTTGATATAGGCGGTAACGTTGTAATCCGTTTCCGGCAGGAGCGCGAAGGCATCGGTGAAGGCTGCGCTGCTGCCCAGGCTGCCATCTGGCAAAGTGGTGGCAGAATCCATCACGTTGCTGATGAGCATCGCGTCATCCCGAATGACGATATAACCTTCACCATTGCCGCTGGCCGGGTTAATCACGGTGTAATCTGCTTCGTCGGTGCGTTCAAAGGCTTCGTCGTTCTCTTCCAGGGCGTTCACCAGAAAGTCGGTGACAGTGGCGCGGTCCGTGATGGCGACGGCGACCAGCACGGGCGCGTCATCGTCCAGACGCTGTCTGCGGAACAGGCGGGTCGTGCTGCCATCTTCCATCGGGAGATCCAGCACGCCAAAGGCGACAGTATCCCCCAGCCAGGGGCGAATATCTTCCTGAAAACTGAGCGGCGGCGTGGCTTCGGCCAGCGCCATATCGAGCCCCTGCACGATGGTCATGGGCGGGATGGAACCGGGCGGGGCGACAGCAGCGACTTTGGCGATCAAAGCATCCAGTTCACCAATAAAAGCATCATCAATGCGCGAAGCCGCAAACACGGCGGTTTCGGCGGGGAAAAAACGTGCCAGATCGTTCAGTTCGCTGACCGGTGTCGCCAGGGCGGGCACAACCCCCAGCGCCAGCACAGCCAGTACTACAAGAATGAGGCTGATCCTCTTCACGATAGATCCTTTCTTCAAATGTGGACAATGAGCGCAGGCCTGCTTACGCAAACAGTCAGAAGTCTTTAGCTCATAGTCTTTAGTCAGAAGATCATGTCCAGGCCAAATGAACTGAACGTACAATAAGGTATCTTTCGGCTAAAGACCAGAGACTATCGACTGCTGACTTCATTACTATAGACCTGTACGCGAATCGCGCCAGCAGGGTTGCGACAGTGTTCCAAGAATGGGGCGTCCATGAACATCTTCTAACAATTTTTAACTATCCATCTGCGCAGGCTCGGCTATGATGAAAAGGGAGTGGTCATGTGACGTTCACCCGGAGCGATGAAAATCGTTTTTGACCCAGCACTCAGCACTCGGAACTCAGCACTATTTTCAGAGGAGTTTCCGACAGGCGGATGGTGCTTGACCGACGACTGGTGACTAGAGACTATGGATATGCCGGTGTCCAATCGCAAACTGCCCTGGCTGATGCTGGCCCTGACCGCCTTCGTAAGCGGCATGGCGCTGGTGGTCACGCGCTTACGCCAGTCGATCATGCTGCCGGCACAGGCGGCTGATCCGGTGATGGCCGATTCCGTGTCTGTGTCGATGTCGATTCCGGCTGTAAACCCGCCGGCGCTTCCCAAACATCCTTTGAGCGCCAGGCCGGTGCGCTGGTTTCTGTTCCTGTGCGGTGTCGGGACACTCGGTCTGGTATTGACGACCTTGCAGCGTCCGGCGGCGCTGTTTATCCTGGCGCTGGCGATCATCGGGGCTGGACTGGGCGCGCTGGACCGGGCTGGTCGGCTGCGTCCGATACTCCATTCTGCACAGCAGGTGTGGTCCACCCCGCGTGGACGCTGGCTGACTTTCACCACGCTGGCAGCCCTGTTGATCGTGACCCTGCTGCTGCTGCCGCGCAGTTATGCCACGCTCGTGTTCAGTGGGCTGGCGCTTCTGGGCGGTGGTGTGCTGAGTTATCGCGCGGCCATGTGGGCGCGGGATGTGCCGCTGACCGCGCTGGAAAAACGCGGCGTGCAGCGGGCGGCATTCGCAGCGGTGGCGGCGCTGCTGCTGTGGGTGCTGTTCACACTGGATGCCCCTTATGACACCCTGCTGCTGCTCAGTCTGTGCGCGGGGGGCCTGCTGACCGGGGTGACACAGCGGCAGGCGGGCCTGACTGCGCGTGGAGAACAGATCGCCGTGATGCGCGGCGCGGCGCTGGCGGCAGTGCTGCTGGCGATGACGGCGACCTATGCGTTCCATACCATCTCCGAAAATCAACAGCGGGACGCCGGGCTGCTGCTGATCGTGGCGGCCAGCACGATGGTCATGGCGGGCAGCCTGAGCGGGCGTGCCGGGGCCGGGGCAAGCCTGATGCAGCCCGCCGCTGAGGCGCTGTCACCCGCCGCGCTGAGCCGCCGGAATTATCGTATCGCCGGTGTGGGGCTGGCGCTGCTGGTGGTGATGGCTGAAGCCAATGGCCGGGCGCTGAAGATTCCGCTGCTGGTACAGATGTCCCCGCATGTGCAGTTTCTCCTGCTGGTGTTCGGCTGCGCGCTGCTGGTGATCGGCTTTGGCGGCGTGACCCGCTGGCCGCGTATCAAATTCGCCTGGGGAACGGTTGGTCTGCTGGCACTGATTACGGGCGCGGCGTTCTTCCTGCGCTTCTGGCAGCTTGAATACGCCCTGCGCATGTTCGTGGATGAGATGAATTTCGCCTCTGTCGTGCGCGACTTCTGGAATACGCCCAATGTGCCGCTGCTGGAACCGATGAGCAGCATCGCCGCTTTCCCCTATCTGTTCCCCTACTGGCAGGCGCACACCGTTGAGTTGTTCGGACGCAACCTGATCGGTTTGCGAGCGGCCAGCGCGGTGGTCGGTACATTGACGATTCCGGCGGTGTATCTGCTGGGCCGGGCCGCGTTTGATCGCAAAACGGCGTTGATTGCGGCGCTGCTGCTGGCGACTTTTCCGCCGCATCTGCATTTCAGCCGCCTGGGCCTGAACAATATCGCGGACCCGCTGTTCGGCACGCTGGCGCTGGCGTTTGTCATGCGCGGGCTGGCCCATAACCGCCGTGTGGACTATGCCATTGGCGGGGTGATGCTCGGCCTGACACATTATTTTTATGAAGGCGGGCGCTTCCTGTTCACGCCGGTCATGCTGATCTGGCTGGGCGGGCTGGTGTATTTCTGGCGGCTGCGCTGGCGTGATCTGCTGACGATGGGCCTGCTGGCGCTGATCGCCGCCATCCCCATTTATTACACGCTGTACGCCATTGACCGTCCTGTGGCGGCGCGCATGGTCGACAACGGCACGGCGCTGTCGTCCGAATACTGGCTGAGTCTGCTGCGCGGGGACACCGACCTGCGAACCCATACAGAAATGCGCGTGGTTTTCCCGTTCATGCTGTATATCCGCGCGGTGGAAGGCAGCCTGTTTTACAAAGGCGAACAGGGCTTTATCATGCCGGCGCTGGTCCCGCTGTTTTTCCTGGGCATTGGTTATGCCCTCGCCCGTTTGCGCCGGCCCGGCCCGCTGCTGCTCATTCTATGGGTGCTGGCGACCAACATGGGCAATATGCTGATGGTCGCCGCCGATCATTCCCCGCGTTATGTGCTGGTGTTCCCGGCGCTGATGCTGCTGGTGGCGGTGGGCATCCGCTATACCCTGGCGATGCTGTGGCCCACCGAAGGGCGCGCGCGGCTGCGAACCCTTCTGCTGGCGCTGCTGGTGGCCGGGTTTGCCGGGTATCAGGCCCATTACTATTTCAACGGGCATCTGCCCCTCTACAATCACCAGACACGCAGTTCGTTTCCCCACCGCGACGGGCAGGACGCCGTGTTCCGTTCGCTGCAATTTCCGCCGCGCACGCAGGTTTTTATTATCAGTGAGGTTCCGCCTGACCTGAATTACACGGCGGGGGTGCTGCGCTTCTACCGTGAAGACCTGTTTATGGACAGCATTGAGCCAGACGTGGTGACACGCGACTGGATCGCCGAACGCGAACGGGGGGTTGACCACGCCTTCTTTGTCGAACCGGGCCATGACGATATTCTCAAGCTGCTCGGCTTCTATTATTACCTGCTGCCGCCGCAGTACAGCCCCTACGACGACCTGCCCGAATATTTCCAGTTCCCGCTGTACTATGCGCCCTATCTGCCCGGCTTTTCGGACGAGCAGCTTGCGCGTCTGAACCGTTCCCAGCAGCGGCGCTTCCCCATGCGCACGCCGTAAAAGCGGTACAAAGTGCGGAGTGCGGCGTGCTGAGTCAAAAAAGAACCCACGTTGCTGCGCTGGTCGGCGGAGCGGCCTGTCTGCTGGCGGTGGCGATGATCAACGGGCCGGGGCCGGATTACGCCCATCATCTGCAATTCGCGCTGCTGGCCGGTGGCATCGGGCTGCTGCTGTGGGGACTGGGCGCGCGGTCTGGCGGATGCTTCCCGAAACAGGGGGGGCTGCTGGTGGGCGTTCTGCTGCTTGCGGCGGTTCTGCGGGTGTGGAACCTCGAACACACTCTCCATTTTTATGTGGATGAAGGCAACTTTGTCGAGGGCATTCTGCGGCTGCGCACAGAGTCCAGCGTCCGGCTGATGGGGCCGTTCAATTATGTGGCGGCCTTTACCTGGGTGTACCCCTATCTCCAGTGGGCCTCGGCGGAAATTGTCGGGAGCAGCCTGCTGGCACTGCGGGTGGTAAGCGCAGCCTTCGGGGTGCTGACTGTCGCGGCGCTTTACCGGCTTGGTCGCGTGCTGTTCAGCGCGCGGGTCGGGCTGCTGGCGGCTTTCGCGCTGGCGGTTTTCCCCCCGCACATCCACTTCAGCCGTCTGGGACTCAACAACATCGCGGACCCGCTGTTCGGCGTGCTGGCGCTGGCGTTTCTGTCCCAGGCTTTGCGCGCTGGCCGCTGGCGAGACTATGCGCTGGCCGGGGTGATGCTCGGCCTGACACAGTATTTTTATGAAGGCGGGCGGCTGCTCTACCCGGTGCTGGCCCTGATGTGGGGATTGATCGCGGCGTGGCGCTGGCGGGCGCGGCTGGCCGGCCTGCTGCTCATGAGCGGGCTGGCGATTTTGGTCGCGCTGCCGGTGTATTACACGCTGCTGGCCTGGGACATCACCCTGACAACGCGGCTGCAACGGCGCGGCTTTGATGCAGCTTACTGGCGGCGCGTGCTGCTGGAACCCGGCGGCGGCGCGCTGGTGACTCATCTGCGCGAGCATGTCCTCCCCCCATTCTTGCACTATGTCACGCTGCCCGATGCCGGCGCGTTTTATTACGGCGGGCACACCGCGCTGATTTTGCCGCCACTGGTCCCCGTTTTTCTGGCCGGGATCATCGCGGCGCTGCGGCGAAGGTTCATCGCCGGGCTGCTGCCGGTGTTGTGGCTGGTGTTTGTGGCCTTCGGGAACAGCCTGATCCGCGACAGCGTGTGGACTTCGCGCTACGTCGCGGCGTTTCCGGCGCTGGCGCTGCTGCTGGCGGTGGGGTTGGATGCAATCTGGAAAGGGCTGGAAACGATTCAACGCAAAGGCGCAAAGGCGCAAAGAGTTTTTCAGAACCCGGCGCTCATGCGTGTCGCTGTGTTTCTGATCTTGTTCGGCGCGGGGGTGTTTCAGAATGTCTACTACTTCGGCCCGCATCTGAGCGTGTATCAGACCCAGATTCGCCCGCATCACGACCAGCAGGACATCCTCTTTCGCCTGCGGGACCTGCCGCCGCAGACACAGGTGTACTGGATTACGGATGACCCGGACCTGTGGCTGCCGCTGCTGGTGTTTTTGAACCGCTACTGGGGCCTGCCGGACTTCGCGCCCGAACTGCGCCACCCGGATTTTGTCGAGGGATGGGAGGCGCTGGACACGCTGGAACCGGGTATGCCGCACGCTTTTTTTGTCGAGCAGGAAGACCGGCGAACGCAGCGGTATTTACAGGAACGCTTCGGCTTCGGGGAAGCCCTGTACAGCCCTTACAACGTCCCCCGCGAAAAGCAGTATGTCATGTTTTGTAGTGGGTGCTGATGGTTTGCCGTTAACACAGACAGAGCGCCTGTGTGATACAAGCGCTCCGGTGAAACAAATCAGATTCGCGTCGGCGGCTCGTCCGGCGGACGGAACCACGCTGGTGGCTCCGGTGGTTCGCCACCCGGAGGTGTCGGCGGTTGTGGTGGAACCGGCGGATACGGGGGTGGCATGGGCGAACCCTTGAATTTGCCGTGCGCCCCGAAGCGCATCAGGTCTTCCGGGCGGGTGAAGCGCGAACCATCCGGCAGGGTCGCGTCCGTCAGGTTGGCCTCACGGAAGTTCGCGCCGTGCAGATTGGCGTTCGTCAGCCGCGCACCGCGCAGATTGGCTTCGCGCAGATTGGCTTCCTGTAAATTCGCCCCGCTCAGGTCTGCGCTGGTCATATCTGTTTCACGCAGATTGGTCTGATGCAGGTTCGCGCCGGTGAGATTGGCTTCCCGCAGGTTGGCATCGCTCAGGTTGGTTTCCATCAGGTTCGCGCCGCTCAGGTTGGCCCGTTCCAGATTGGCATCGTTCAGGTTGGCATCGCCCATATCCGCGCCAGTCAGGTTGGCTTCGCGCAGGATCGCATCACTGAGGTTCGCCTCGCGCAGCACCGCGCCGCTCAGGTTGGCATAGGTCAGATCGGCGTCCGACAGGTTGGCTTCGCGCAGATTGGCCCCGCTCAGATTCGCCTCGATCAACGTGGTATCACCCAGATTGGCGTCCTGCAAATTGGCCCCGCTCAGATTGGCGCGGCTCAGATCACGGTCTGACAGGTTTTCACCGCGCAGATCGTGTCCACTCAGGTCCATGCCGCTGAGGTCGTTGTCCTCATCAGAGGTGATGGTGATCTTACGTTTGCGCTTGCCGCCTTCCAGGTCAATGTCAATGTCGATACCGGCCATCGCCTTGCGAATGGTATCCTTGGTCTGTTCCAGAATGCGGTCCCGCAGCACACGCCCCATTTCCTGAAAATCCACTTCGTCCGAATCGATCTCGAAGCGGAAGCCGTGCATTCCGTGCGGGCCTTGCGAGCCACGCGGGCGCGGCGGGCGGCTGATCTGCTGTTCCAGATAGCTGACCAACTGCCCCGCAGCCATGTTCACCTGCGCCACCACCTGCTGCTCGTTGGCATCTGCGGCAATATCGAGCACCAGCACTTCGTTGATGTAGAAATCATCCGGCATCAACTGGGCGATACGCTCGTGCAGGTTGCGGTAGCTTTTCACCGCCATGCCCCCGGTTCCCGCATAGGTGTGAGTTTGCACCGCCTTCTCAACAGACTGGTGCAGGGCTTTCAGCGCGGTGAGCAGTTGTTGAAGTTTTTGGGTTGTCTGTTCGTCCATTGTGGTATCTCCTGTAAATTCGGCGCGCCGGCCAATCCGTTAAAAATCAGCACCGCGCGCTTTCGAGTTCGTTCCTGATTCGCTAGGCCGTACCGAGGGTATCCAGCCGGGGCGCGGACGGGCGGCGCGGGTCATTTTCCTGCAAGCGCGTGCCGATGCCAACCAGCGCGTCGCCCAGCCGGGCCAGCGCCTGACGATGGGGGGCGGGCAGATCAAGCGCTTCCAGCCTGCGGCGCATTTCCCCGCTGCGCAGGGCGTCCTCGACGCGGCTTTTGTGAATTTCAAGGGCGATATGTGTGTCGTTGGGTGATAACATCTTTGCCAGTCTCCTCATTCAAACTCGGCGGCCAACGCCTGTAAAACTTCGGGCCGCACCAGCCGCCGCAGGTTCTGCTTGGCGTGGAACAGCCGGGACTTGATCGTGCCGATATTGGTGTTCATGGCTTCGGCGATTTCGGCATAGGACAGGCCCTCTTCCGCGAACAGGATCAGCGCCTGTCGCTGGCTTTCCGGCAGCCTGTCGATGGCTTCGCGCACTTCAAGCTGGATCATCAGCCAGTGCGCTACTTCTTCCGGTTCCTCGCTGCCATCCGGGATCGTCTCGAAGGAGGCATAAGCGTCGGTGGGTTCGTCGTCGAGCGAATAGACACGGTAGCGGCCCTGTTTGCGCAGTTCGTCGTAAGTGCGGTTGCGCACCATGCGGTACAGATAAGGCCGCAGTCCCATCTCCGGGTTCACGCTGTTCAGGTTGCGGTAGAAGGCGATAAACACATCCTGCACAATGTCGTCTTCGGCGTCACTCGCGCCGATCAACCGCCGGACAAAGCGCCGCAGCGGGGCTTCCACCCTGAACAGGATAACACCAAAGGCTTCTTCGTCGCCCGCCTGCGCATAACGCAGCAGGTCATTTTCGTCGGCCTGTATGAGTTCCAGCAGGCTGTCGGTGTCATCCGGCGCGAGTTGCAGCGCGTCTGCTTGCATGAACCTTACTCCCTCATTCACACCCTAGTACGGGGGCGGCGGGGCTGTTGTTCAAAATTGGGGGAACGAGTTTTCAGTTTCCACTCATCAGTTGCCAGAAAAGGCCTGTGGCGCAGGGGGATAGGCTCATACCCGCTCAATCGCTACGCGACCATAAGTGACCACGAGGCCGAAGTAATCAGTGAGCATTCGCAGGGCACTGCGGTGCTGGTCTTTACCGAGGGCCAGGCTCACGACAGTGGCGGGGGGAAAGGCAGGGCGTCCATCTGTCCGCATGTGCGTGTACAACTGCCAGCGAATCTCCCGGCAGTCAAATAATAGCAGCCGGAAAGCCGTTCCGCCGCAGTCACCCACAAACTGCATCTCCTGACCCCACAGCGCGATTTCCAGCGCCGTGAGCGTAATCGGGCTGTCGGATGGCTGGCCTAATGTGTCGGTGATTTTTAGCTTGTCCATGCGCGGGATGATAACAAAAAACCCCGCTGCCGGGTGGGGGAAATCCGCAGCGGGGCAAAACGGTGAAGCTGGAAACAGACTATTTACTCAACTGGCCGCGTAATGCACCTGGTGGAAAATCGGCATTATGCACATTCACATAGTAGTCTTCCGGGTTCTGGCGAATATCCTTGATTAAGTCCTTGTCCACACCGTCCACGCAACCGCTCAGGCCATTGATATTCACGGCGAAGTTGACTACCACCGGGCCAGGCGAACCGGCGGGCGCGCGATGGATATGAGCTGCTGTAATGGGCGCGACCCCTTCCACCGTGATGTCAAAGCAGACTTCGCCCTGTCCCTGATTAAGCGTGAGGTGCGCCACACCCGAACCGTCAGGATCACCAGGGCCAGGGGCTTCGGCTGCACCGGTCAGTTCCGTCGTGAATGGACGCCCGCCCGCCAGAGTCATTTGACCGACAAAGGCCAGCAGAACCAATACACTGAACAAAATCGCCATTTTTTTCATGAAAAGACTCCTTCACAAATATCAGTTCACCATCTATCCCCACTATTCATTACGCAATCTTTCGCCATTCTGGATGTATCTATTTCCAAACAGGAGGAATAAACGATGTACACCCTGGCGACCCTTCACCAACTGCGGCAGCGGCTGGGCCTGAGCGCGGCGGACACCGGCGACGACGCCCGTCTGCTGGCCGCGCTGCAAGCCGCCTCCGCGCAGATCGAACACCTGGCGGGCCGGCGCTTTAGCCCCCGCGTGGCAACCCTCGAACACGATGTGAACCCGCGCCACGCCACCGAACTGCTGCTGGCCGATGACCTGCTGCAAATCGACACCATCACCAACGGGGACGGCAGCAGCATCGACCCGCTGGATGTGGTGACGCTGCCGGAATCCGCGCTGGATGGGCCGATCAGCGTGCTGCGGCTGACCGGCGGCCAGTTTTTCACCTGGAACGAGACGCCGCTGCGGGCGATCCGCATCAGCGGGGTGTGGGGCTGGCATGACCGCTGGACACGGGCGTGGCGCAGCAGCGCCGACACCGTGCAGAACAACCCGCTCAGCAGCACCGCCAGCACCGTCACGGTCAGTGATGCCGATGGCGCCGACGCTCACACCCAGACGCCGCGTTTTCAGGTCGGCCACCTGCTGCGCATCGAGGATGAGTACCTGCGGGTGCTGGCCGTGAATACTTCGACCAATGTCCTGACGGTGCTGCGCGGCGTGAACGGCACGACGGCTGCGGCGCACAATCAGAACACCGCCATCGACATTTTTCAGCCTGCGCTGGAAGTCGAGATGCTCTGCCTGCGCTGGGCGCTGTGGCTGTACAAGGAGCCGGATCAGCGCGCCTTTGCTTCCACCCCGGCGGCGCTGACCACTGCGCTCGGCGGCCTGCGGCGGGCGGGGTAGGAGCAGGCAGCGATTTGCCGTGTAAAATGGGCGGCCTATAATGAGTATAGGTCGCCTGTATGATTGATGTAAGTTTAAGAATGTGTTATCATAGGTTTAAGATTTTTGGCCGAATACGCGGGTGAGGCTACTATCTACCGGTTGTCTTATTATGATTACTGACTCTTCCATAATCCACATTGAGTCGGCTTCCTACATCTGGGGAAGGACGAATGGCGACTGCGTATCCGCCGAGTGCGACACCGGTTCTCTGGAATAACAGGGACATCGTTTTGTATCACGGAACTATTCAAAAACACGCCGATTCGATTTTGAAGGGGATAGATATTCAGCAGTCACGAGTCAAAACGGATTTCGGCCAGGGATTTTATGTCACTACCCTCAAACGTCAGGCCGAAGGGTGGGCCTCTAAAGCCCACGAACGGGTTCGCTTACGGTTCCGACAAAACGAGGAGAATAAACCTGTTCTGGTGAAGTATGAGATACCACGCGATGATCTTGCGCCGCTGGAATCCCTGTGGTTTGTGCGTGGCGCTTTCGATGCGGACGACTACTGGAGCCTGGTGTTTCACTGCCGGCAGGGCAAACCGGGTCATGCACGCTTTAATCGTGGCGGTAGGTATGATATAGTCATAGGTCCGGTTGCCAGTCAGTGGCGTCAGCGTTTGACAATCGCCGATGTTGACCAGATCAGTTTCCATACCGACCGGGCTATCGCCTTACTCGTCAACCCGTCAGTCTTACCAGTGAGGTAGGCTGTTTTTATGCTCAAGGATCGAACGAAAGATATATTCTGGTGGACAGTGGTCGCCTCGCTCATCGACCTTTTTGATAACGAGGTTGATGAGGCTGTTGAGCGAACTGTTGATCTGAAGCGCCGGCTCAAAGACCATGAAAACCCACTCACCTATGAGCTGATCTATCATGATGAGGCGCTGGATGTGGCTCGTGACCTGGCACACGAATCGGATGGCGATGCTGCGGAACCCGACGCGCAGCGTTATGAAACAATCATCCAGTTGGTGACGGATGCGCTGCTGCAAGATCAATTGCCAGATAAACCGGTCCTTATGCCATTTGACATCTCAAGGCCGGATGATCTGAAGCGCGCGGCCCATACACTTCAGAAACTGTTGGAGAAGCAGTTGAAAAAGGAACCCGTCCAGCTACGTGGGAAACGGGTGCAGCCAGCCTATGATCTGTTCATCAGTTATCGCCATAAAGACGAAGCCCTTGTACATCGCTTGCGCCAAAGTCTTGCAGATCAGGGATTAACCGCCTTCTGGTCGGATACAGATCGCTTAAAAACTGGCACACAATGGAACCGCGAAATTCAACGAGCTATCGACAGCGCTCTGTATCTTGTGTTGATCCTCACGCCAGATACGATTGTTTCCGATTGGATGCAGCTAGAATTAGAGGCAGAATTGCAGTACGCAGCTCAGCGCCAGATGCCTGTGATTCTTCTCAGCGTTGGCGTTCAGCCATCTGCTGTGCCACCATTGCTGCGCCAATATCAATGGATTGACGTAAGAGGCCGCCCGCGTGAGGAGGCTCTTGAAGAGGGCGTCAGCAAACTGGTGCATCAGGTGGAAGACCTGAAGCGGCATTCCAGCAATCATCATTCCTGAGCAGGTGAATCAAAAGGCCCCACACCAGGGCCTTATCATGTGCTGAAAAGCGCTTTTCTACAGCCAGCCCAGGCCAGCGCCCATACGCGGGCCAACCGCATCGCCGTTGACCAGCGCGGTGATGCGTTCCAGAATCTGCGCCTTCATTTCCCCGGCCTGCTCCTCGGTGATGCGCTCGTCCGCCAGCAGTTCATCCACACGGGCGTAAGCGACCTCCGCAGCAGCGGCGATAAAATCATCCACGCTCTGATCGTTGGCTTCGATCAGTTCGGCCAGCGTCTGGCCGTCCAGACGAGCTTCGCGCAGTGCGGCGGCATCCAGCCCGGTGTATTCTTCCAGCAGATCGGCCAGTTCACCCTCACTGGCGATACCGTTCAGCGGGCCACGTGGGCCGCCCTGTCCGCGTGGTCCCTGCTGACCAAAACGGTCCCGGAAACCTTCGCCACCCATTGGGCCGCGTCCACCACCAAAGCCCCATTCCTGAGCCAGCGGAGCCGCTGGATCAACCGGGGCCGTGCCTTCGTCCTGCGCCAGCGCCGCGCCTGTACCGACCACCAGAGTTGAAGCCAGCGCCGCCGTGAGAATCAGTTTTTTGGTTTTCATGATAGTGACCTTTCCTGTCGTCGTATGCGGATCATTCGATCCTGTCCCTATCATGCCTGCCAATTGTGGAGAGGCTGTCCAGAAACTGTAAACTGTCTGTAAATTAGCGCTGCCAGCCGGCGATATAGGCCTTTATGGATTGTACATAGGCTGCGCGCAGATCACCCCCGCGCCGAAGCTGCTGCGCCAGTTCCAGCATGACGAAACCGTGCATGAGCGCCAGCAGACCTCGCAGGGCCGGCAGCGAATCGGCCTCGCTGGAAATCTCCGCCATCAGCGCCTGATAAGGCAGCACTGCGCGCTCCTGCTCGGTATCATCAGGGCGCAGTTCAGGGATCGTGTTGGTGTAAGCCAACCCATACGTGACCGGGTTCGCGTGGGCGTAGTCGCGGTAGACCAGCGCGATATGCAGCAGGCGTTCTTCGGGCGGGCCGGGTAGGGCCAGTGCTTCACCCAGTATGGCGAACAGACCCGCGAAGGTCTGTTCATTGACGGCCCGCAGCAGGGCAGCCTTATCCGCAAAGTAGCGGTATAACGAGGGGGGTTTGACGCCGAGCTTCTCTGCCAGCCCATTGACCCAAACATGCTCAACGCCCTCGGCTTCGATGATCTCTCGCGCGGCCTTCACAATGGATTCGCGGCTGATCCGGGATGGATAGGGCATAGCTACACGCGCCCCAGATGCGTGCTCTTGAACCCGCTGGTGTACTTGAAGCCATAGCCCACCGCGCGATCCATGCTGATATGCGCGGTCCAGATGAGCGCCAGCGCGACCCCGGCGCTCCACCCGCCGAACAGCGCGATCATCCCCAGCGTCACCGGCAGGCCGTAAAAGTGGACGATGTTGTAGATCAGCGACCCGGCACGCGGGTTCAGCAGGTAGCCGGCGATGCTAATATCCGGTGTGAGCAGCAGTACAACAAAGGCCAGCCAGTCACCGCTGACCCGGCTGTACAGCGCAATCGAGGCGATGAACACAGCCAGCCCTTCCAGACGTAGAAACATCCCAGGCATGGTCAATTGCAGCCGAAGCCGGGTTTCGGTTTTTGATGTTTCCAATGCGTTCAGCATGATAATTTCCCCCGAAGACTAACGCTGTTAACTTTCAACAAGACTAACTATATTAGTTTTCATTGTGGGTGTCAAGTTTGAATCCTGTAATGCAGCCGGTAGAGCGTGTCTCTGCGGCCCTCTGTCAGCCGAGTTCAATCCGGTAGATTGCCCCGGTAATGCGGGTGATACCCTGCGGCCCAATAATCGGACGCCCCGGCGTACCCTGCCCGGCGGAGATATACAGCGTGCCATCGTGATAAGTCACGTTGGTCGGTTCGTCCAGTCCTTCTGCCAGCACCACAGGCTCGCTGTCATCTGCCGGGTAGCGCGTGATACGTCCGCTGAAACGGGCATAACCCCCATCATCAGGCGGCGCGTCCGGGTCGAACAGATCAAACTGGCGGGACATGGACGCGGGCGGCCAGCGCGTCGTCAGTTCTACCACGTACAGATTGCCGGCCTCGTCCAGCGCCACATCCACCGCTGTCGTCAGCCCGGTCACGACATCACTCACCGCGCCGCTGTCTGGTTCCAGGCGAACGACTTTTGAATCGCCCGGCATGTAGGACAGCACCGCGCCGTAATAATCCACAAGCTGGCCGGAAAACAGCGCCACGTAGATGTCACCCGTTTGCGAATCCAGCGCCAGACCGGAAGGCACGGCCTGCTGTCCATGCGCCAGCGGAGGAAACTCCGCGATCACCTGCGTTTCGCCAGCCAGTGTCACCGCCACCAGCCGGTTGAGTCCGCTTTCCGCCGCGTACACCAGCGCGCGTTCCGGGTCATACGCCAGCGCGTTGATCGTCCCCAGGCCGGTCATCAGGTCCCCCCGCACGCGGTATTCCGGCGTGATGTGGACAATGCCGACCCCCTCAAAGGTGTCATCACGGGTGAAAAAAATCGTGCCATCCGGCAGGACGACCACATCCCCCGCGCCGCCGACCTCATCATGCCCGGTGGCGTAGCGTGTGAGCGTGTTGTAACTCGGCAGGTGGCTGAAAATGCGCGTGATCTCGCTGGGGTCGTCGTAATCACCGTCGGCGTTGCGATCTTCAAACAGGCTCAGTTTGCCGGTGTCTTCCAGTGGGTCCGGTGAATCAAACCCGGTTCCGGCCTCCACCACCAGCAGGCGGCCATCTGGCAGCACGGCGATCCCGCGCGGGTTTTCCAGCCCGGTGGCGATGC
>CAZKIB010000053.1:21669-30137 GCA_964552425.1 uncultured Anaerolineaceae bacterium
ACTGCCGCAGTCCCGGCGGGACTTGTTTCTCCTTGCCGTCGATTTTAATCGGCGGCCCAGACAAACCGCAATTTACTCAAATCCAGAAAGGAATCAGAATGACCCAATTCCGTACCGCGCTGACCAACCTCGCCGGGCTGACCGTCGCGGGGGTGGCGCACAACTATGACGTGGATACTGTGCCGGACATGCTCCACCGGGCGCAGCTTCCGGCGCTGCTGGTGCTGCCGGTGGAAGTAGAGAACGAAGCACAGCAGGGGCAGGGCTTCGAGGCGCTGGCCTTCAGCGCCGGGGCACGCACCATCACCTACAGCGTGACACACCTGCTGCTGGTCGCACCGGTCAGCGCCGGGGCCGGCCTACGTTCGCATCTGCCGCTGCTGATCGACCTGATCGACGCCTATTTCGCGGCGCTGGGCGATGCGGTTACGCTGGATGGCGCGCTGCTGGAACCGGCCCGCGTGCGCGTGGAGCCGGGCACATTCACACACGGCGAGGCGCACTTTCACGGCTGCGCGTTCCGTCACACCTGGCTGCTGGCGGTGTAACCATGACCCTCAGCTACACGGTGGCGATAGACCGCGATAACGACGGTGATTTTGCTGACAGCGGTGAGAACCTCAGCGCGGATGTGCTGGCCCTGCGCTGGCGCATCGGTCTGGCGCAGGCTTATGACAGTCTCGCGGAACCGGGGATGGCACAGATCACGCTGCGCAATCTCGATCAGACCTACTCGCCAGAAATCAACCCGCTTCAGCCGGGGCAGGTGGTGCGCATTCAGAGCGACGATGGCAGCACCGTTCGCACGCACTTCACCGGCCATATCACCCATATCGAGCCGCAGCCGGGCGATCAGGGCCAGCGGAACGCCATCCTCCATGCTGTGGATGCCCTCTGGCAGCTTCCCCACCACACCGTTCGCCTGCCATCGCAGGTGAATGTCACCGCCGACGCGGTCATCGAAGCTGTGCTGGACCGGGTTCCGCTGCGCCGGACGAAACTGAAAGGTTACTGGATTCTGGGGCGCGCCAATCACAGCGAACTGGGGAGCAATACGCGCCTGCCCATCGCCACCATCCCGCGCAGTCTGGAAAGCGGCCAGACGACCTTCGCTTACGTGGGCGATACCTGGGGCGACGGTATTCCCGCCAGCGCCGCAATCCAGCAGATCACGGAAACGGAGCGGGGCCGCTTCTTCATCAACCGGGCCGGGGAAGCGCTGTTCTACAACCGGCATCACCTGCTCAAGGATACGGTTTCGCTGGCGACCTTTGCGAATGAGATGGCCGGGGCAGTCTACGACTATGGCGCGGATACGGTCAGCCAGGTGCAGGTGCGCCTGCTGCCGCGCAGCATCGGCCCGGCGGGGACCGTGCTGTGGGTGCTGGAAAATGCGCAGCGTATCCCGCCGCGTGGGGTGCTGCACATCGTCGCCCGCTTCCGCGATGACGTAGGCCGGCCTATTGGCGCGCTGGACCTGATTCCCCCGGTGCGCCTGCTGGACTTTGAAGCCAATGCGCTGGCAGATGGCAGCGGGCTGGACCTGAGCGCTCAGGTCGAGATCGTGCTGCGCCAGGCAGATTTCAGCGCCGCGCTGCTGGAAATTCGCAACCGGTCAAACCTGACGGTCTGGCTGCAAGCCGGGGCACAGGTGCGCGGCACACCTCTGTACACTGGCGACCCGCTGACGCTGGAACAGACCGACTGCGGCGCGCTGGCTTTCTACAGCCTGCAGGCGCTCCGGTTCGATCTGCCGCTGCTGGGTTCTGTCGAGCAGGCCGAGTCACTGGCGCGCTTTGAACTGGCCCGGCGCAGGACCCCGCGCGGCCACCTGCGCAGTCTCACTTTGAGCAGCGCCGCTCACGCCGCCCAGATCGTGGCCCGCACGCTGTTTGATCGCATCACCGTGCAGGAAGCCCAGACCGGTCATGATGCGGACTACTTCATCATCGCGGAAGATCACAGCGTTGACCTGGGCGGTTATCACCACCGCGTCACCTGGCTGCTGGAAAGCGCCGACGCCAACCGCTTCTGGGTGCTGGGTTCCAGCCGCCTGAACGCGGATACTGTCCTGGGCTATTAGGGCTTTTAGCGGTTAGCTCCAGACTGCTATGGAGTTTTTAGCTTGCGCCGCGCCGCCGATTGAAATCGACGGCAAGGCAGGACAAGTCCCGTTGGGACTGGCGCAGCGAGAGTCCGAATCCTGAAGGGATTTGCGTGTTTTTGTCGGGTAGGCTGCGCACTGCCCGGCAGGGAAAAGTCGATAACACACTCCAAGCGGTTAGCCACGCAAAGTCAGAGTCACACTGGCAGGCTGTCGTTCGCTAAAAGCCAGAAGCTAACCCCTAATTGCGTATGGTCCGGTCATTTCACCATCCGATTTTAATCAACCAAAAGGAGTGGTCATGAACTAACGGATAAACGGATTAGAATCCGCCACATCTGAGAGCAGACAGCGGGCTTCAGCCCGTTGCGCAGGGGGCTGAAGCCGCCTTGTCTATCAGGCGCTTTTGTTTGGGTTTATCCATAGTGTTCACCGGGGCGATGAAAATCGTTTTTGACTCAGCACTCAGCACTTGGAACTCAGGACTATTTTCAGGAGAGACTCTATGCCAGCCATCTGGACGACACCCATCACCTGGAATGTCGATCAACTGGTGACGAACAGCGACCTCAACGAGCAGGTGCGCGACAACCTCGAATACCTGCTCTCGCCCAATCACCAGCGCATCATGCACAACAACGGCGGTGATTATTCGATCACCAGCGTCACCACCTTTCAGGACATCGATTCCACCGACCTGTCGATCAGCCTCGTCACGCACGGCGGGCCGGTGCTGGTCCATTTTCAGGCGGTGGCGTATACCAGCGGCCTCAGTCATGAAGGCTGCTTTGACCTGACCGTCAACGGCACGCGGCTGGGCACTTCTTATCTGTTCGGGCTGGCGCGCATTCGCACCGACAGCAGCGGGCGCGCGACGGTTTCGATGCTGGTGCTGCTCACCGGCCTGAGCGCAGGAACCTGTGTGCTGCGTCCGCAGTGGCGCAGCGACACCGGCGATACTGTCACCCTCCAGTCCGACCCGAACACCCATCCGATTATCTTTGAGGCAATTGAACTATGATCCAGCGAAGCTACACCCTCAACGGCCTGAACCGCGAGGCGCTGCACGCCCAGCTTGCCGGGGCGCTTGGCGCGCTGTACGAAGGCTTTGGAGATCGCGCCACGCGGGAAGGTATCGTCGTGACGGTCAACCTCAGCGGCGCGGCAACCCAGGCGCATGTGGACCAATTGAACAGCCTGATGGCGGCCTATGACCCGGCGCAGTTGACACCCGATCAGCAGGCCCGCAAGCAGCTTGAGCAGAAGCTGGCGGCAGCCCGGCGCGATTACAAAGGCGCGGAACTCAACCCGGCGGATTTTACCGGAGAGAGTGTTTTAATTCAGGCGCTGGCGCGTAAGCTGGCGTGGCTGGAACAGGAGATGGCGGACCTGCGGGGTTCGTGAAACGCAGCGGGGAGGGACACGAGTCTCTCCCCGCTTTTTTGATTCCAGGAAACAATCTTTATTCCGCCGTCCAGAAGGTTTCCGACAGGTATTTGTAGGCGTTGTCGGGGAACAGGGTGACGATGACACCCGGTTCGCCGGCTTCGGCCAGTTCCTCAGCTATCTGCAAGGCAGCCACCATCGCCGCCGCCGAACTGATACCCACCAGATAACCCTCTTCACGGGCCAGCCGCCGGGCCATTCTGTAAGTCGCTTCGGTGCTGACGACGAGATTACGATCTGCCAGCGCTGCGTCGTAGATGCCGGGCTGGATCGCGCTGCCCATGTGCTTGAGACCTTCCAGCCCATGAAATGGGGAATCCGGCTGGAGCGAAATGATCTGAATGTCCGGGTCGTACTCTTTCAGCCGCCGCCCGGTTCCCATCAGCGTGCCGCTGGTCCCCAGACCAGCCAGAAAATGGGTGACAGTGCCGTCAGTCTGATCCCAGATTTCCACGCCGGTGGTTTCATAGTGCGCCTGCCAGTTGGCCGGGTTGTTGTACTGGTTGGCGTAGAAATACCGGTCCGGTTCGCGCTCTACCAGTTCCCGCACCGCCAGGATCGCCCCGTCAGAGCCTTCCAGCGGGTCCGTCAGCACCACATCCACGCCGTAAGCGCGCAGGATCGCCAGACGTTCCGGGCTGGCATTGGCCGGGACAAACAGCTTGACTGGAATGCCTTTCGCCGCGCCGATCATGGCGTAGGCAATCCCCGTGTTGCCGCTGGTGCTGTCCACCAGGGTTTTGCCGGGGGTCAGGTCGCCGTTCAGTTCAGCCTGCCGGATGATGTTGTACGCCGCGCGGTCCTTCACGCTGCCGCCGGGGTTGGTCCATTCGGCTTTGGCGTAAATCTGAATATCCGCCGGCAGGTGCGCGGGGATGTGCCGGAAAGCCAGCAGGGGCGTGTTGCCGATCTGCGCTTCCAGCGATACCGCTGCCGCGTGGGGCAAAGTTCGTATCAGTTCTTTCCGTAGTGCGACCACGATGTTTGTGTTCCCCTCTTCCCAATCATGTAAAAGGCCAGCAGACAAAATAAAAACGCGAAACGTCATCGCCATTCAGGGACGTTCCGCGCTTTAGTCTACTGGCCTGTGAGTTCTGGCTATCTGCGGTCTAAAGCGGTGGTTAACGCCCCTGCTTCAGACAGCTACAACAACGCTGAATCATGGAAAAACTCCACAAGAATGATTACGCTCTAAGCATAACCGAACTGGTGTCCGCTTGTCAATCCATCCAGTAAAAACTTAATCGATCTCCAATCAAATCGACAGGACTACTCCCGCAGGCCGAGCTTTTTGCGCAGTTCGACCACATTATCCAGCACATAGGTGTAGCTGTCCGCGCCCTGAAGGTCGATGTAGCGCTCATAATGTTCCAGCGCCTCGGCATAGCGTTTCTGCTTATAGTAGATATTCCCCAGGGCGGCGTAGCTGTTCGGGTAGTCCGGGTCGGCGTCAATCGAATGCTGATAACTTTCAATCGCCATCTCGCGTTCACCCATCAGATCATAGGTGTTGCCGAGGCGGTAGTACGGGTCGGCAGTGCTGTCGCCCAGTGCGCGCTGTACCGCCAGCGCCCGATTATGATAATTCAGGGCCGCGTCATAGTTGCGCAGGCTGTCCTGCACCATGCCCAGCCCCACCAGCGGGCGAAAGTTCCTGCCCTCCCCTTCGATTTCAATGGCCTTCATAAAATCGGCGTTGGCCTGTTCATAACGGCCCAGGCTGCGGTTGGCAAACCCCCGGTCAATGTAGGCATCGATGTTGTCCGGGTCTTCGGCGAGAATGGCGTTGTATTCGGTGATACGCGCTTCATAGAGGGCGGTATCACGCGGTGAAGGCCGGTTGGCAAGAAAGGCGAATAACACGATGATGATGGTGGTAATCAGAACCAGGTTGAAGAACATGGCGAGGCTTGCGCCCTGTTTCCGGGACACCCGAAAAGTGCGTTTGGCCTTCTCACGCGGCTGGCGTTTGGGCTTTTCAGTGTAATCCATCGGGAAGCTCCCTCTTTTCCCCTTCCTTAAGCTTACGACAGAACGATCTGCGAAGGGTTAAGAGGGAGCCAATCACCATATTTCCGGGGGTCACGGCGCGAAAAACGCGCTGATCCAGCCGGGACGCGGCGGAACTTCGCCAGCCGCCAGCGCCGCGCGCCACTCGTCATCATTCAGGCGGTTGTCAATCGGGTTGATAAACTCGTAGTAGCTGTAGACCGTACCGCGTGTGAGCTGCAAACCGCGCGGGCTGTCGGTAATCACGTAGATGTAATCGACGTACCCCGTGCCCACCTGCAAAACCTGCCCGCTGTCCGGGTTGCTGGCGACATCGGCCACAATCGCGGCGACCTCCGGCGGGTCCGCCAGCGATATTTCCGCCAGGTAGCGGGTATAGCGCAGCTTCTGGCCGAAATCATACTTCAGGAACAACTGCTCATCATCTGTCAGCGGTTCGCCCCACAGTTCCTTGCGGGCCATCTCGGCCAGCATAGCGCTCAGTTCGGCAGTATTCCGAAACGCATCACGGATATGATACAGCGCCGGCGGTGGTTCGGGTGAAGGTTCATAACTGCCGATGCCGCGTGCCTGAAGCCCGTCCGCAATCGCCCCCGCGACCAGCGCGATGCGCGAAAACACCAGCGGATTCGGCTCGATCAGACTGTGAGTCGTCACCTCGCGCGGGCCACCCCCGCCCAGGCCGCCCATCGGCTGGACGGCATACAGCAGCGTGGCGTGTTTCAGTTCCGCCCAGCTTCCCAGCCCGGCCTGCAAATCACGCAGCAGCCACGCTTCGGTATTCAGCAGCGGCGGATACTGTTCCGGGCTGCGCGCCCACAGCGGCTGCGCGGCCCACAGCCAGCCGCCGTAAGCATTCGCCAGCCAGTCCTCCGGGTTCATCTGGCTGACCTGGCTGCGCAGGTTGATCATCTGGTCGATGTAATCCTCATAGGCGGTGTCCCCGCGCGCGTCCAGCAGTTGATAAGCCACATCTGAACCCAACGCCGTCGCAATATCCAGCCCTGAAGGCAGCACGCGCTCATTCCCCGCCACGCCGACATACGGGTAGATCAGCCGCTGCATGGCGTAGCCATCGAACGTGAAGCGCTGGCCGAACAGCCGGAAACCGCGTGTCGCTTCGTCCAGTTCATCCACCTCTGTGCCGATGGGCCGCACCACATTGTTGATGCGTGGGCCGGGCAGCGCCTGTACCTGCGCCTGGAATTCTGCCAGCAGTGCGGAATCCGCAAACTGCGCCGCCGGCAGGTCCGCGCCGAACACCTCCCGCGCGATGGGCAGGTAATCCGGCGGGCCAAGGTTATCCACCGGGCCGACCAGAAACGTCAGCAGGTCGCTGATGCGCTGCCACTGCGCAGACGCGCCAGATTGTTCCAGCGCCCGCAGCGCGAACAGGCTGGCTTGCAGCGCTTCGCTGTCCTTTGCCAGAAAGGTGATGCGCCCCAGCCACATCATGGCGCGGAAGTAGCGCTCCTGTTCCGGGCTGACGGTGTAGTGCCCGCGCGGTTTGTACTGGCTGAAGTCCTCATCATATTCCGGCAGAAAGGGCACGGCCAGCCGCCCCTGCGCGTCCAGCGCGGCATCAATCAGCGGGTCGGCTTCGGCGCGAAACTCCCCACTGACTGCCGTCTGATACGTCGCGGAATCCAGCAGGCCGAGCGCCACCGCGTAATACGTCACGGCGGCGCGGGCGGCAGGTTCCAGGTCCGTAGCCTGCGCGGCTTCCCAGTCGGTGACGGCGGCGGTGTAGCTGGCGGTCAGCACGTCGCGCAGGTCCGCGTGAAAATTCTCCGTTTCGAGGAATTGCAGCAGGTTATCAAAGGCCACATACAGCGAATGCAGCACCGCGTCCGTCGTCACCCAGAAGCTGTGACCGCTTTCCGTGTTCCAGGTATCGGATGAGTAGTACGAATCCTCAAACTGGGCCAGACCCGCAGGCACGACCACGAAACCATTTTCAGCCAGCAGGGCGCGCTGCTCCTCACTGAGGTCGATTTCATCCACAAAGCGGACTTCGCCCAGGTCAAATGGACCAGCCGGGAAGTCCGTGCCCTGATAGATTTCCGGCAGCGTGACGGTCAGCGGGTCGGGTGGGTTGTAGTAGCTGCCCATGTTTTCCAGAAAGGCGTCCCAGTCCCACTGGATAAAATCGGTGTCCAGCGCCGCCGGGTTATCGGCCAGCAGCACTGGCGAAAGGGTTGTACCAGTGGTGGGCGGCGGGAGCGTCGGCAGCACACTGCTGTCCAGCGGCTCGACCATATAGTCACGGTTGGTGCTTTCGGCAATCCAGCCGGACAGCGCGAACTGTTTGATCTCCCACCAGTTGAAGCCATCGACACACTGCGGCCCGCTGACGACCTCAAAGCTCTCGCCGTTCGCCAGTTGGATGATCGTCTCGGCATTCACGCCCGGTTCGGCCCGCAGGTTCAGGAAAAAGCCGGTATCGACTGTCACGCGGCCCTGCTGTCCGGCGGTCAGGCGCGGCGGCAGCGCGCTGCCACAGTTGGCGGCGTCCTGGGCGGCAGCCGGAAACGCGAACGAAAACAGCAAAATCAGCGCAAAAAAGAGTGGACGCATGGTTCACTTCCCCCATGTAGTTTTCCAACTCTCATCATAACGCGATTCGTAAGCTGGCGCGCGGGCCGAGTGTCCGGTGTTTGACTGACGGATGGCCTACGCGAGTTGCAGCAGCGCCAGCACCTGTTCCAGGGGGATATAGGACTGAAACTCGGCGGCGAGGGAGGGGTCGGGGCAGGGATGCTCATAGCGGTTCAGCCACAGGGCGCGGATGCCGGCCTGCCGCGCACCGAGAATATCCGCCTTCCACGAATCGCCCACCATGACCACCTCGTCCGGCTGGCGGCGATCTACCGGGTGTCGTCGAGATCGTTTCCAAACCGCAAGGCAG
>CAZKIB010000054.1:0-25999 GCA_964552425.1 uncultured Anaerolineaceae bacterium
CTGCAAATGCCCATCCGCCAGCAGCAAATGCCCTTGCAGCAGCAGCGTCAGCGCGTACTGGCTGCGCTGTCCATGTGCCTCAAAAAAGACCTTCGCAAGCGCGACTTCGGAATATGCCCGCTCCAGATCACCCTGCATCTGGGCGATTTGTGCCCGCCGCAGCCGCAGGATCGCCAGCCATCCGTCCGCGCCCAGATTATTTAGAATCGGTTCAGCATCATTCAGAGCAGTCAGAGCGGCCTGAAAATCACCCAGACGCGCTTCCGCAATTGCAAGCTGGATCAGGGTAATGGCCCGCACATAATCAGCAGGCGTCTTTGCGATTAACCGCAGGGCCAGATCACGCGCATCAGCGAAGCGGTTGAGCAGCAGATAACACTCGATCAGATTGCGCTGGGCCAGCACAGCCTCTGAAGGGTAACGCTCACGCAGCGGTTCCAGCACTTCATGCAGGCTTTTCAGCGCATTCCGGTAATGCCCCTGCGCATAAGCCACCTCGGCGATGTTCAGTTTCGCCATGGCAATGCCAATCGAGTCCCCCTGTGCTTCCCAGATGTCGCGGGACTGCTGGTACTGGCCCAGCGCCTCGCGCAGTTCGCCCAGACCGTAATGGGCGTAACCCAGGTTGAGGTACAACATGCCCAGGTAACTCGATTCTATAGTATCCACTGTCCGCGCAATATTGAGCGCTTTGCGATACAGGCCAATCGAAGTTCGAAAATCGCCCAGCAGGTCATAGGCCAGCGCGGCGTTCATTTCGAGCGCCAGCAAACGCTGCTGCGCGCCGTGCTGTGCCAGAATGCCCCGCGCGCGGTCCGCATCGACCATCGCCTCATCCACCCGGTTCAACTGCACACAGATCGCCAGTTTTCCGATGCGTGTGCGTGCCCATCCGACCTCATCGCCCGCAGATTGGTACAGTTCTCCGGCCTTGTCAAGAAGCTGCCACGCTTCTTCCATGCGATCCAGCAGCTTGAGCGCGTCTCCCAGCACCATCGTACCGAGCGCAATGATACGCACATCGCGGACGGACTCACCGATTGCGATGATCGCATTACCGCAGTGCAGCGAGTTATGCGCATCAATAGACCACTGCCGGTCTGCCTCAGCTTTCAATTGATCAACGAGAGACTGGATCGAATCGGGCGTGGCGGAGGGAAGCGGCGGAATCGTACCGGCGAGAACACTGCTCACATACCACTCAATGTCCACAAGTGGCTGCCCCCTTTGCGGATGACTTAAGAACTCAATGTCAGGTTTTCCAGAACCAGCGCAATACCCTCTGTCGACGTGATATACAAATCAAGCGACTCCCGGCCCGTCAGATCAAAACGAAATTCACACTCTTCGTCAAGTGCCTGCACTTGTTGCAGCGCGCCCCCCTGCCAGAGTTCGACCACCGCGCCATTCCAATCCACAACTTCATCAAGCACCTGCCCCTTCAGCACCATCCCTGTAGATAATGTCTCCACTTCCACAAATATAGTGGCGCTGTTCGCCCGCGCATCACGCATAGAGGCATTTTCCAGGCCGCGCGCTATCCGCAAATCGCCGGATAATTCGACCTGATTGGCGCGCCAGATACGGCTGGACGGGCGGATCACATTTGGCGCACTAGCCGCCTCTGAAAGCATCTCGTCATCGTCGATGAAGCTTTTGAGAACCCGTAGTTCGTCCTCACACAATGGACACTGCGCCACATGTTCCCGAACACGCCTGGCATCCTCATCCGCGAGCAGGCCCGCCTGATAATCGGACAGTCGCTGCGCTGTGGGACACTCAAAACGTGTTAACCGAGTCATCAGAAATGCCTCAAAGTCCTGCATAGCGGCCAAACGCGCCTGGCAGCCTGGGCACGCCGCGAGATGTTGGCGGGTGTCCATATCCGCCTGATCGTCCAGCACAAGCGAAAGTGCATCGTCCGTAAGAGGTGACTGAAAAATGCACGCTGGTATTTCCCTCATTGACCTTTGCTTTCATCTGATAAACGCGGTACGCGCCCAATAATCACACTAGGTTTCGGCGTCATCAAAACCTGCCAGGTTTCGTAGGCCAGGGTCTTTGCGCAGGCGGCGGCGAATTCGCTGCAAAGCCACCGAAACTTCCCGCTCCGTTTTCCACTTGTGAGGCTCCAGCCGCACAATTTCAGCCGGGCGTACATCCAGGACGAGACGCAGATACGCCAGGCGCTCGTCATCAGGATCAGCCAGCGCCCGGCAGATCGCAGCCCACAGTTCGCTGCCGTTCAGGTCCCCCTTGCCTGCTTTGTCCCCCCCCGGCGCAGGGATATCCTCTGGCAGCGAGGCAGCCATGCGATTATCGCGGATGTCCTGAACAATCGCGCTGTGAAGGCAGGCGTACAGGTAGCCCATCACAGACGGCAAATCCGCGAACATTTCAGCAAACTGACTGCCCCGGCAGCGGCGGTAAAAATTCGCCAGCGCCACCCGCGCGAAATACTCGGCGTCCTGGCAGGAGCGTTCGAACCACTTATGCCGGTGTGCGCGGCTGACCAGCAGCGGCATATAAATGCGATACACATGATGCAGCGCGTCATTCGACTGTTCCACGTAGCCACGTCTGATGAGTTCAAAACAGTAGCGTGTTTCATTGGCGAGGCGTTTCAGGAATTTTTGCGTCTGTTCCGCGCAATAGGCAGCAAGCTGTTCCAGGTCAAGCCGGTTCAGATCAGAGTGTGTCACAGAGACCTCAGTTAAGTTTATTGTAAAAATTGCTATGGCTGCATAGTATACCCCACAAGGGGTAATATTTCGAAATCGTTTCAATTGAACAGGTCGCAAACCTTCACAGGCTGCGCCTGAATCGAATTCCGGTTTTGTGGAATGACACCCCGAAATGTGAAAACAGGCTGTCAGCGCAGTACGGGCGTGCGGGGGCGAAAAACATATCCTCTATCGCAGGTTGTCAGGCCACCAGCGCGGGCAGAATCATGAATTACCCAGAATCGGATCACGACGCTGAAATGGCACACGCAAATTCTGTAACACCGTCAGGTTTCGTTGGGCGAATTCCACGTGGACCAACGCCGACTGGATCACATCCGGGCTGACCTGACGATCTGCGTCAAGGCAGACCTGGCGAAACTGTGCCAGCGCCGCATTGATACCCGCCTGGGCCTCTGCCAGCCCAACCGCCGTTGGCGCGAAGACAGGTACGATATTTAAATCGGATGGTGAAAAACCCACCAGTGCGAAGTCTTCAGGGATGTCATTGCAGGTTGCAGGTCGCCCTTCACTGAGCGCCTGCCAGCGCCCGCCAATATCACCTAACACCGTTCCCGCCCGCCGCAGATTCTGGTCCAGCAGCAGATTCAGACGGCTGTAGGGGTACAGGTAAGCCGCGTCAGGGACCTGCGAATAGCCGCGCGGCACACCCACTGCCCATGAGCCAGTCCAGTAATACTTGCCGCCCATCTTGAATTGCAGCCAGAAGTAGCCACCCTCGGCTGAACCCAGACGGCCAGTGACTTCCACCGTCACCGGGGACGATGCGGGACTCGGCACGCGCGTAGAAGGGTCAATCAGCCCGTCATAGACATAACTGTCCGGTCCGATCACAATCGTAGGCCCGGCAGCCCGCGCAATGGGCACAGCGACCACCCCATCAACGGGCAGTTCGAGGATATTCCCGGTCCACACTAGCAGCCACGATGCCACCCAGCCATAAGTCACACCATTGACAGTAAATTCCGCCCGCGCGCCCGCTTCCAACTCCCCTTCGTAGGCGACCTGTATCCAGTCACCGTCACCGGTACGCCCAACCGCACGGTAAGTCGTACCGTAGGGCAGCGAGGCCAACTGTGCCCAGCGTGTGCCGGGGCCGGCCCGCAGCGCGGCATTATCCTGCACGGTGACATAAACAGCCGGCTGTTCCTGAGCATAAACTGTATGCACAAGAGCCAAAAGCAGCAGAAGTATGAAGAAGTGCTTCATGGTGGCTCTCCTTTACGAAACAGGCGTCAGGGTTATGGTAGGTGACGGCGTGGGGGTGACAACACTGCCAGAACCATACTCAGCCGGCTCGGCAGCCCAGGCGATAAGTTCCAGAATGCCTGTGGTCAGATCAACCACCTCACCCGTTTCGATATTTAGGATCAGGGTATGCTGGCCGACCCCTTCCTGTGCCTCATCACGCGGGAGCGGCGCTTGCAGGGCGACATAGCGGTTATCCGGCGACCAGGTGAAAGGCCCGCCGTACAGACGCGCGCCGGTTTCCGGCAGACAGTAAGTGCGCATGTGCCCGGTCAGACTATCCTGCACGGCAATAGGCTGAGCGCGGGACCGTGTGCTGTAGATGCGGTAGTGCCCATTGTTGGACCAGACCCCGCCAGGATTATCCCCCAAAATCTGGCTGATAATCTCAGGAAAGGTAATCTGATAAGTCGGCGAATTGTCGCGAGAGTTCAGCCTGAAGAACAGGCGATCCCCCAGCGGATGCCAGACAATGCTAAGGGCGTAGTATTCATCCTGCGCGAACGGCATGTACGCCCCGGTTTCAGTATGATACAAATAATACTTATAGCCTTCACCTGTGCCCGTATAATAAGTCGTGTAAGCCACCGCCCAGGGACCACCCGGCTGCCGGCTGATAAATTCCGCAGGAATACCGTTTATCACAATGCGCGGAATCCAGGGGCGCGGGTCCGGGAAAACATTCAGTACATCGCGGAGATAACCAAAATCGTCGTAGGATGTACCATCTTCTGCTGTAACCGGAACAAAACCCTCCCATTCCAGCGTATCCCGGCCTGCCCAGTACAGATATTGTGGTACAGGTGTAGGCGGGTTGGGCGTGCGCAAATCCCACAGAATGCGCTGGTCTGTGTTGTCCGGGCGGGACACATAAATGAGATCGTAAGTCTCCGCCAGAATCCAGCGTTTGTCTGGCGAAAACTGGCAGTCCACCCCGCGCGAACACTGAATCGCGTTCTGTGCTTCGCCGCGCGTGCCATCCTCCGGTTCCACCAGCCAGACCGGGCCATCACTGACAATGGCGTAAATCCGTCCGCTGGCGTCATAACTGGCCGGCGGATTTGTCATGCTGAACAGGCTTTCTGAAGGGCACAGATTTTCCGATACCACATTGGCGTAAGCCCATTCATCAGGCAGCGGATACAGCGTCTGCTTCGGCGTGGGCGTGAGCGTGGGACGCGGTGTGCCGATCATGCCATAAGTGGCCGAAGGGGACGGCAGCGCGTAAACCAGATTCGCTTCGGCCAACTGCACGGCAGCAGTAGCGGTAAGCTGGCTCATGAGCGTCTGATAGGTGACGATCATCCGGTAAATAATCAGCTCACCAGGCAGGCTGGACGCGGCGACCAGTTTGCGGTCCGGGCTGAGAATTGCCGTTCCGAGGGGCCGCCCCTCCGTCTCCTCGAACAACTCATAAACCGGCCCCATAGGAAGCTGTTCGCGCACCGGCTGGCGATAATCCCCACTGGAACGCTCGCCGGTAGCTGCGTCAATGAACATCGTGATACCCAGTGAAGGATCAAACCCCTCCGATTCAGAAATGGGGCCGATGCCTTCGCACAGCAGCACAGCCAGTTCACCAACCTGTTCCGGCGATGTATCTGCTGTCAGGGTCCGCCAGATTTGCGTGTAGGCTTCTGCGTCTCCAGGATAGCGATCCAGCAGACACTGGGGCACTTCACCCACTGGTAAACCGATCTCGGCGACTGCTGCCGGTGTGGGCGTCAGTTGTAACAGCGCCCCAGCCTCAGCGGCAGACTGTGGGAGATTCGCGCAGATGTGCAGCGACCACTCGTGCAGGCGGTCAGGCCACACGTAATAGGTCAGTTGCTCCCACTGGCGCAGGAATTGATCGGTTGCATCCGGGAAAGCGCTGGCGATACAGGCTGGCAAACCATTCAGCGCGTAATCCACACCATAGACCCGTGCCTGCTGGTCGCCCCTACGACCCTGCCCGTATACAAAAACGGTCTCATTATCGACCCAGCCATATTCCCGCAGTCCGTTTGGCGGCAGATCATCTCCGGCGATCAGCCACTTCAGGCCCTCCTGATAATCGTACAGAGCGATCTCATTACCAGGATAATACGGGCCATACGGATTCGCGGAATACACCACCAGAAAGCGCGTCCACGCCGGATTCGCGTAGATATTCTCGATGAAACTGCCGGGGACACTCTGGATACTAACCTGATAACGTTCATTCGCGGCCAGGTCCAGCACCGTCGCATAGCCCCCATCACTGTCGAAACCCTGTGTCAGATAGCGGTAGCCATCCGGGGACACAGCGACAATCTCCCCGCCCAGGTTAACCACTTCGCGCCGCAGCACTTCGCCGGTTGCAATACTCCACTCGCGCCATTCCGTGCCTGCCAGGGTAATGATTTTCTGGCTGTCCTTGCTGAAAAAGAAGCGGTCAAACACCCGCGAATATCGCAAATCCTCAGCCAGCACCGTGAAGGTTTCGGCGTCCAGCCGCTGAAAATCGCTGATGACAATTGCTCCGGTCTGGTCGTAGGCCAGCACGCGATTTTTGGCTTGCCGGTTGTAACTGCCAATCGCCCGCAGCGCTGGCAGGGCGCGGTTGATTTCCTGCCCGCTTTCCACCTCATAGCGGACGATAAATTCATCGCCCTCGTAGCGGCGCATCAGCAGTTCCTGCTGGTCAGGGCTTAGCACCATCTGCTCGGTATCACCAGAGGTCAGGACAAAGCGGCCCACCCGACGATTTTCGTCATAAATAAACAGCAGTGCCAGCACGTTATCGCCTGTGGCCGCCGGAGGCAATACCAGATCAACCAGCGTCACGGTCAGCGGATTGTTCCCATAAAGACTCAGATTGCGGTAATCCCCCAGAAAGACACTCAGCAGTGGATTAGACCCGCGCGCGGCCTGCTCGCCAATCACCCGCGCGATGGACCCCACTTCCAACCCGCCGATCAGGTCCAGGTCAGCGCGAGTCAGATCGGTATTCATTGGGATTTCGACCAGCGCCCGCCTTGAGGTATCGACTTGCAGCAGGGTATCGGCTGTCACCGGACGCACATACACCCGGTCATCTTCCAGACTGCGCCAGATACTCAACGGGTCCTGTTCATAACGCTCGGTGGCAATCTCATACTGCGGCTCAAGTGTATAGGCATCCAACACCTGCAAACGCGCTGGCAGCGCAGCCACGATCCGATCATCCGGGGTCAACACAAAGCCGTTCGCGTAATCAAACATCTGGACGGCAGTCGCGCCATCAGGAAAAGTGGTGACGGCTTCACCACGTGCCGCCGCGACGTGCCACATCCAGGGATAGGTGATCGTATCATTTTCGGTGCGGCGCAGCGCGGGCGGGGCCGGATAGATGCCGTAAAACAACAGCACATGGTTATCCGTCGTGAAATCCAGCGGCCCGGTCAGGCTGCGGGCGCTGCCAAGCTCCTGAGCGATCTGGGCGACACGCTGCTGCGTGGTCGTATCCCACACTTCGACGGTCAGGTCATAGATCACCGCCAGCCAGCGCCCATCATCGCTGAACGTAATGTCACCGTAGGAGCCGCGTTCGTGCAGCACGGCGCGGGTGGAATAATCCAGCGCATTGATGAGCAGCAGCCGGTTATAGGCATCCACCACCGCCATCTGTTCGCCGGCAGCATCGTAGACCATTTTCCGAGGCAGCGCCCGCCCGATTTCGCCCTCAATGCTGAAGGCAATCTGGGGAGTCGGCGTGGCGGCAGGCTGAGCGGCGGCCAAAACGCCACCCATTGACAGGGCCAGCGCGGTGATCAGAAGCAAAAAAAGCAAAGACGCCAGGACATGTATTTGCCGCATAAAGCATTCTCTCAATGAGGCGTTAAAAACCCTGCTTATACCCTAACCGCGATTTGGTCAATTCCCGACAAACGTTTACCTGACGCGCGGCCTACGTTTATGCTTCGGTTACAGAAACAACCTTATATAGTAAAGGGAGAATGACAGGTTGGCAGTTTTCAGAACAGGTTGTAAATATCGCCATGATTTTATTTCAGGTCAGCACACGAATTTGGATTGTCATCCTTACCCTCATCATGGTATCAGGCAGCGCGATTGTCAAGGCGAATGTCTGTGTCCCGGCGGGAGGAGAGCCGCTGCGCATCGGAGCAGTCTTTCCGCCGGATAACCTGTTCGGAACCGACGCCGCTGATCCCTACCGGGGTGTTCAGGCGATGGTGGCCGCATTCAATGCCTGCGGCGGTCTGAATGATCGCCCGATTGAACTTGTTTACGCGCCGGCCCGGAATTATGAGGAAGCCATCGCAGCGGTAGACACCCTGGGCGGCGATGTGCCGGTGATCGTCGGCAGCGGGTCAGCCGTCGTCAGTGAGGTTCTGGCGAAAGCCGCCGGAGAAGCGGATTACTTCTACTGGGAAGTGACCGAGCCGCTCGACACCGCTCACGCCTATGCCCTTTCGTCCCGTCCAAACAGCGCGCAGCTTGGCGCACAGGGAGCAGTGTTTGTCGAGGGGAGTGAAGTCGGCTCACTTTTGAACAGCGGAGAGTCGCTGGGTATTGCACTGGTCTATGAAGATAACCCGCGCGCGCGGGCAGCAGCAGCCGGTGTCCGGCAGTCTTTGCAGCAACCGCCGCTGATTGATGCAGAAATCCCGAAGCGCTGGGACGATACTTACCCGCTGGCGGTACAGATGCGTGAACGGGGGGTCAACGTGCTGATCGTAGCGGCCTTTGAGTACGACGCAGACCGGCTGTGGTCCAGTGTGCGTCAGGCCGACGCCAATCTGGCAGCCTGGGTACAGGTCGGGGGAGACGAATACCACGACAATATGTGTTCGCGCATCGGCAATACTGATGGGATAATGACCATCAGCGCAGCCGGCGCAGTGAGTGACGAATATCGTGACATGGCCTTTCCCACCTTTTACGAATTCTATGTGTCGTCTTACGAAGCACAGTTCGGGCGCAGGCCGGGTCAGCGCGCCGACCTGGCCGCATCAGGGATGCTGATACTCCTGCGGGAAATTCTGCCTTATGTGCGTGGAGACATTGTCCCCGCCTCGATCCCAGCGGCGACCCTGAATATTACCGGCGCAGGAAACGGCCTGATGAGCGAAAGCTGGAGCCTCGACACCACAACCTGGGTGAACCGGGCCGCAGTCGCCATCGTCGCGCAGCAGCAAGCGGGCGCGTTTTGCAGCATCGCCCCCGGTGCAGTCGCCACCTGCGAACTACCGCTGCAACCTTTCCCGACCTGGCGCGAACGTGCCCGAACCACATCCTGTTAAGCGAGGCCAAACGATGTTCAGAAAACTGGCTTTTATGCTGTTGTGTTCCGTCCTGTTGCTGGCAGCGCTGGTGACAGTCACAGCACAACCCCCTGGTGACCCGGACGCGGCCCAACCCGGCGAAACGATCAGCGGGATTATCGAGTTTGATGGCGTGCGCATCTATGCCGGGCCGGACTTCGCCTACGCTGTAATCGGCGAACTACAGCGCAACGCCTCCGTTGAAGTATTAGGGCGGCGCGGTGATTTTATCTACGCCTGGACCGGTGAGCAGTGGCTCGAAATCGCGTGGGAGGGCGAAACCGCCTGGGTGTACGCCCGCATGATCCGTACCAGCATTCCGTTTAACAGCATCCGCCCCACCGGGCGCCCGCTGCCGCGCAACCGGGACGGACGTGTGCCGGAAACTTTTAACCTGAACGACGATGTGTGTGACTCGTGGACCGGCGAATTTACGCGCACGGGTGATTTTATGAAAGGTGATCTGGCTCTGACAGTAACCTACCCCGAACTAAAGGGGGCCAATATCTACAGTGTCATCGTCATCACACCCTACGGCCAGCGCACCGCGCACGACAGCACCACCACTACTGCTGAAATCCTGCTGGATGACATCACCCCCGGCGGCGGCACATATACCTGGCGAGTCGCGCCCTACTGGACGTATTCAACCGAGCGCCGCGACTGGCAGCAAATCTGCCTGCTGCAAACCGGCGGCACATTCGAGGTTCCTGGCCCACAGGCCACCCCGCGCCCGACGCGCCCCTATCGCGGCTATTATTATTTCACACCAGTCCCTACCTGGACACCGCCACCACTTGTGCCATAACATGGATCATGAATCCCCGGCAGTCACCGCGACCCGCCGGGGATCATCCACGATGCGAGCCTCGAGATTCTCCATACGATGGAGTATCTGCCTGAAAATACCCTGTGCGCTGAGCGCCCGCGCATAGGCCCGGCGGACCTGTAGCTGGGTGTAAACGCCGCAGGGCTGCATGGCTTCAATAGCCGCATTGATGTCCGCGACTGCCTGAGTGAGCAAACGCGCCTGCTGGCGAAGTTCCGGCAGTTCCACAATATCCTGTGGGGTCATGGCGTAATCGGCATAATTCCCTGCCGGAGGGCGACATTCCAGTGTTTCGCCCTGCGACATGAGCTGCCAGTAGAAGGCTACATCCGCAGCGGCCTGGTCAATCGGCGCAACAAATCCCCTCAGACGTTCGATCTGCGCAAGCTGTTGTTCCGGTGTAATCGTGGTAAACGCCGCATAACGGGGTTCACCGGCATATTCCGGACTGATCGGAACCGCGTTGAGATTTGCAGAGGTGCTGGTCAGATGCTGCGGAATCCAGCCGGTTATCCCCCGAAAATTCACCTTCAGCCATTGCAGATTAGGGGTTCGTTCGACCACTGGCAGAGTCAGAAAAACAGGAATCACATCCAGCGTTTCCGCGCCGCGATCCGGGGCTGTCCGCAGCGGCACATCCTCAATAGTAAGGATCGCAAAACCGGTGTCGATTACAGGTTCTGGCCCCGTCAGCCCGGTAGTCGCATCGCTGATCGGTATCCGCCCGACATCAAATGTCACTAGCAACACATCACGCGCGATCCAGCCGAGACGATTTTGCTGAGCCGGCCTGCGCACTTCCAGCCATGTGCCGTCCAGGTTGCGACCAACAGCGACCAGGTTGTCATTGGCAAATACCGACGCGGCCTGAGCAGAATCCACTGACGGAGCCACGCGAATGAAGGCACTCTCCGCAACGACCTGCACCGGATAGGCCGGCAGCGTTTGCGCGGCGGCGATGGCAGGCATCAGCAGGAGCATAAAAGCAAGCAGTCTTTTCATCAGTTTTGCCTGTAGTGGTGGGCCTCTTCAAACATTTTAAGCCCAACAGCGCGCTGTTTACCCGCTGAATAACCTACGCCCCATCAACAATATCCCATACCAAAACGCGACTGTTCAGCCACCCGCATGAAAATAGACCTGGAAGGCCAGCAGACACACCAGTTCTGTCAGTTCACACAGCGCGCCATAAACATCGCCGGTCAGCCCGCCCCCCAGACGCCGCGCCGCCCACCGGCCAACCACAACCACCTCGAACAAGCCTGCACTGAGGGTAATCAACGTCAGGGCTGCGCTGCGCGTCACCACCAGCACAATCCCTGATGTCAGAACAGTAGCAATAACCACCTGCATTCTGCCCAGTCCATCCCGAAAATAACCCCCTAGCCCTGATTGGCGCGCATAGGGAAACGAATAAGCCGCCAGCGCCATCACCCACCGCCCGATCACCGGCGGCACAATCAGCAGGACAGGTGCCGCATTTGGGAGAAGAGTCCATTTACCGAGCAGGAGCAGGAGCAGCCCAACCACCGCCCACGACCCTGCGCGCGGGTCTTTCATGATCTCAAGGCGGCGTTCAGGTTCAACGGTGGCTAGCAGTCCATCACAGCTGTCGCCGAAACCATCCAGATGCAGCCCGCCCGTCACCATCACCCAGACCACCAGCACCAGAAATGCCGTGATCCCTGGCGCAAAAGGTGAAATATGAGCGGTGAACGCCACCAGCCCGCCAACAAACAGTCCCACCAGCGGATACCCGGCGAAGGACCAGCCCGGTTTGCGCCCTTCTGCCCAACCAAGCGGCATGATGGTCAGAAAAGCGAAGGCCGCACGCAGATCAGCCCACATTCAGTGTGCCCATTTCGTTGAGCGTCCGCATCGCTGCTTCGATCAAAGGCAGCGCCAGCACGGCTCCCGTGCCTTCACCCAACCGCATATTCAAATCCAGCAGCGGTTCCAGACCAAGATGCCTTAAGGCGACCTGGTGGCCCGGTTCCGCGCCGCGATGTCCGGCGATCAGATAATCAGTTACAGTCGGGTTGATCTGCTGCGCGATGAGTGCCGCAGCCGTGCAGATCAGGCCATCAATCACCACCGGGATGCGCTGGCTGGCCGCATAGAGCATCGCCCCGGCCAGCGCGCCAATTTCAAACCCGCCGAACTTCATCAGAGTGTCTTCACTGGCCGGTTCATGCAGCCTGAGCGCTGCTTCAATCAGGCTGATTTTGCGCTGAAAAGTCGCATCGTCTATCCCGGTGCCGCGTCCGGTCACTTGCGCCGCCGGTGTACCCACAGTCGCGGCGATTATGGCGCTGGCGCTGCTGGTATTACCGATGCCCATTTCCCCCAGCACCAGCACATCGAGACCCTGCTGCATTTCCAAAGCAGCTATATCGGCCCCAACCTGCAAGGACTGCGCGGCCTGACCGGCGCTCATGGCCGCCATCTGCGTGAAGTCCGCCGTACCGGGGGCAATCTTTCGCGCAAAAAAGGCGGGCTGATGCAGACGTTCAGCAGAGTCGGAAATCAGCCCCCTCGAAGCGATCTTCAAATCCGCGCCGACCCCCACGTCCACGACAGTCAACCGGGCCTGCATCTGTCGTGACAGGACGCTGATGGCGGCCCTGCCCGCGACAAACTGTTCAACCATCAGGGCCGTGATCGACTGTGGCACGGTGCTGAGGTGATGTATCATGATGCCGTGATCGCCGGCGAAGACGATCACTGCGCGCCGGGAGGGAAGCCAATCCATGCGACCTGTTATACCCGCCAGTTGGATGGAAAGTGCCTCCAATCTGCCGAGCGCGCCCTTCGGCTTGAGCAGGCTGTCCTGGCGCTGCCGGGCCTGCTGCATGATCTGAACATCGAGTTTGGGGATGGGTACATTCATAGGCCGATAATCTGCTCCAGTATCTTCATATTCAGGTGGGCTTCAACTGTATCCGCCAGTTGGTCGAACGTGGTATCCAGCGAGGCCATCAATGACGATCAGATGTGACCTGATCCCTTTGACAATTATCATGCCTTTCTATAAAAAACGCCCACCCAAACAAAGGTGAGCATTTTGCAGCAGATAACCGCCGCAGCGTTTGGTCGCCAGCCCACCCCTTTCACGCGAAGAGGTCTGTGCTGCAAAACTGACAGTCAGGCATTCGGGCTTTCACCGCTGCGCGACAGCGCCGGATTTCACGCGCACTTGCACTGCAAGGACAGGTGTCACCGGACTTCCCCTGATCGTCCAGCTATGTCGAACAATCTATCCGTAAACCTGAATTCGACAGGCAGTCCATTTTAGGGATAGATACACTCAAGGCCAGAACTATAGCATACGAGACAAGAGACGTTTAATCTCGATAATCGCCTGGGGGATCGCCGCCTGCGCACGTTCAGACAGGGTGTCGCCGATGCCGAAGGCTTCGCCAGTGATAGTCACCAGGTAAGCCTTCGGGCAGCGTCCATAAAGATAGTCTGTCAGCCGCAGAATCTCCGGGGGCTGTACAGTGTGGACTTCACCGAAGCTGCGCGATGGTTGAATTTCGCGCACCTGCACACTCCCGGCGCAGCCTTCAACAGAGGCATCAACAAAAATGACACACTCCGCCTTTGCGATAGAAGCGGTCACTTCCGGCAGAAGCTGATGCGCACAGATCACCCGCACATCGGAACCCTGATAACAGGGGGCAAGCTGGCTGGCGACCCACCAGCCCAGGCCATCATCCTGTCGCAGTGTACTGCCATAACCGATGAGTAGTTTCATCCGCGCTGCACCGTATCCAGCACCGTGCCATCCGCTGCCATGAGTTCGACATGCAGGGGCATCTGCCCGATAGCATGGGTCGAACAGCTCAGGCAGGGGTCAAAGGTACGAATGACCGCCTCGACACGATTGAGCATCCCTTCCTGAATACTTTCGCCTTTGACAAAGCGCTGCGCCGTCTGCAACACTCCCCGATCCATCGCCAGGTTGTTGTGCCCGGTGGCGATAATCAGGTTGGCCCAGGTAATCAGCCCATGTTCGTCGGTCTTGTAGTGATGCAGAAGCGTGCCGCGCGGTGCTTCGGACACTCCTACCCCTTCGTAAGCGTTCACGTTTGCCAGCGACTGCACATGGGTATCAAGAATGTGGCGGGTATTCAGCAGTTCCTCAATCTTTTCGATCCCGTAGAGTATCTCGATCAGCCGGGCATAATGGAAGTAGAAGGAACTCTGACGCTCCTCCCACGCCAGCGACTGAAACTCGCGCAGCGCTTTGTCCGCCAGCGGTGTCCCGGCGCGCGCCGCCATATTCAGACGGGCCAGCGGGCCAACGCGGTAAATGCCGGCCGGATAACCGGCTGGTTTGTAAAAGGGTGATTTGAGATACGAATGATCCTCAACCGCCTCCCCGATGCTCGCCATGTACACAGCCGGGTCAATATCGATAACGTGCGCGCCATCTGAATCGATTACACGCAGAATGCCGTCATAATGTTCCAGCGTTCCATCCGCGCCAATCAAACCCAGGTACATCGTCGGGAAGTTAGCAAAGACCTTGATCTCCTCGCGGAAACGGTCAATCAACGGGACAAACCAGTTGAGCGCCTGCTGGGCGATGCGCTTCACATCCGGGATTTCCGCCAGCATGGCATCCCGCGCGGCCTCGCTCAATGGGTCGCTGACCCCACCAGCGACTACCCAGTTCGGGTGGATGCGCTTGCCGCTCAGGCGTTCAATCGTCTGCTGGCCGAACTGGCGCAGTCGCACACCATCGCGGGCCAGCGCCGGGTCTGCTTCCAGCATCCCGAAGATGTTACGCTTGTGCGGGTCCGCATCCATACCCAGCATCAGATCAGGCGCAGACAGATAGAAGACGCTCAGGGCGTGAGACTGGATCAACTGCGCCAGGTTGAGAATCCGGCGCAGGGCAATCGCGGTGGGCGGAATGCGGACGGCCAGAAGTTCGTCGCAGGCTTTCGATGACGCAATAAGATGGCTCACCGGGCAGATACCGCAGATACGGGCCATCAGCGCGGGCATTTCACGGAAAGGGCGGCCTTCCGCAAATTTCTCGAACCCGCGAAGCTGCGTCACGTGAAAATGAGCATCTGTGACCTGCCCTGCTTCGTCAAGTTGTATCGTGATCTTGCCATGACCCTCGACTCGTGTGACCGGGTCAATTGTGATTGTCTTGCGCATGGGTGTCTCCTAGCCGAAGCGCGGTGTAAATTCGGGTGTCTGACCAGCCAGCAGCGCCAGCAGCACGTCACGAATGAGAGATGCGGGCGGTGGGCAGCCTGGCAGAAAATAATCCACCCCGACGACAGTATGTACGGGTTGAATTTTCGGCAGCAGTTCCGGGACAATCAGGCTCGGCGGTTTTGGATTCACATCCGCGTTTTCGAGATAGGCGCGGGTAAGGACCGCTTCCACCGGGTAACGATTGCGCATGGCCGGGACATTGCCCGTAATGGCGCAGTCGCCCAACGCGAGCAGCAGGCGTGTATGCTGGCGGATTTTGATGATCTTCTTGCGATCATCCACGCTGCTGATGCCGCCTTCCACCAGCGTAAGATCGACCATGTCCGGGAAGTCCTTATTGTCGACCAGCGGGCTGTATACCAGGCTCACGCTGTCCGCAATATCCAGCAGGACATGATCAATGTCCAGAAACGACATATGGCAGCCGGAACAGCCGTCCAGCCATACGGTTGCGAGTGTAATCTTATCCGCCATTGTCGACCTCACGCATGATCTTGAGATACGGTAAAAAGTGGTTGTCCTTGACCATTTCGCCAATGGCGCGTGATTTTTTGAACAGCGCGCCGGTAGGGCACACCTGGACACATTTGCCGCATTCCGTACAGGTGTCCGAGTCTGTCCAGGGGCTATTCAGATCGGTGACGACCTTCGCATTGATGCCGCGTCCGGACACATCCCAGGTATGCGCACCTTCAATCTCACCGCACACCCGCACACAGCGGGTACACAGAATGCAGCGGTTGTGGTCAATGGCGTAACGGTAGTGCGAGTTATCAACCTGCTTGTCCGGGTAGCGGTAGTTCAGCCGGGTATGGTCCACACCCAGACGCTCCGCCAGCCATTGCAGCTCACAGTGACCGTTCGCCACGCACACCGCGCAGACATGGTTGCCCTCGACAAACAGCATTTCGAGGATCATGCGGCGGTATTTTTGCAGGCGTTCGGTATCTGTGTGAACCTCCATACCTTCCTGAACCGGGGTCACGCAGGCCGGGAGAAACTTGTTTGATCCGGCTACTTCGACCAGACACAGGCGGCAGGCCCCAACCGGGCTTAAGCCTTCGATATGGCATAATGTCGGGATAAAAATATCGCTCTGACGGGCAATATCGAGGATGGTTTCGTCCTCGCGCCCGCTCACGTCCTTGTCATTAATCTTCAGAGTCTTGACTGCCATTGAGCTGTTCTCCTTCAGGCCGGTTCGGGCGCTGCCGCCAGGCATTGTAAGTATTCGTCACGGAAGTAGCGCAGGGTACTCACCACCGGGTTGGGCGCGGATTGTCCCAGGCCGCACAGGCTGGTCTGGCTGACCATCTCGCACAGGTCTTCCAGCAGTTGCAGATCGGCCAGGGTCGCTTCCTTGTTGATGAAGCGCATAAGCAGATCAACCATCTGGGCCGTGCCCACGCGACAGGGAACACATTTACCGCAGGACTCGTCCATGCAGAATTCCATGAAATAATGGGCGACCTTCACCATTGAGGAGGTGTCATCCATGACGACCATACCGCCTGATCCCATAATCGATCCTAGCTTGCGCAGTGATTCGTAGTCGACAGGCGTGTCCAGGTGTTCTGCCGGGATACATCCGCCAGAGGGGCCGCCCGTTTGGACCGCCTTGAACTGATGTCCGTCCGGGATGCCACCACCAATATCCTCGATAATCTCCCGCAGACTGATGCCCATAGGCACTTCGATCAGCCCTACCCGGTTCACCTTGCCGGAAAGCGCAAAAACCTTTGTACCCTTACTCTTTTCCGTGCCGATGCCCGCGAACCACGCGCCACCGTTGGTGATGATCGGCGCGATATTGGCGTACGTTTCCACATTGTTTATCAGGGTGGAGTGCCCCCACAGGCCGCTCTCCGCCGGGTACGGTGGGCGCGGGCGTGGATTACCGCGCTGTCCCTCAATCGAGGCCATGAGCGCGGTTTCCTCACCGCATACAAACGCGCCGGCTCCAAGCCGCAGTTCAATGCTGAAACTGAAGGGTGATCCGAAAATATTCTTCCCCAGGAGACCCATTTTCTCGGCCTGGTGAATGGCCCGTTTAAGACGTTTGATGCCCAGCCCATACTCGGCCCGGATATAAATGTAGCCCTCACTCGCGCCGACGGCATAAGCGGCAATCGCCATACCCTCCAGCACGCGATGGGGATCACTCTCCATGATGCTGCGATCCATAAACGCGCCAGGGTCGCCCTCGTCACCATTGCAGACGACATATTTGGGTTGGGACGGCATCTTGGCGACAGTACTCCACTTCAGACCTGTGGGATAACCTGCGCCGCCGCGTCCACGCAGACCGCTGTCCGTGATTTCTTTGAGGACATCCGCTGGTGTCATCTCAGTCGTGGCCTTGAGCAGCGCCTCATAGGCTCCCATCGCCAGCGACGATTCAATCTCCTCAGGGTCCAGTCTCCCGGCGTTTGCCAGCACCACCAGATGCTGCCCCCTGAAGAAGGGACTGTCGAGGCGTAGTTCGATACGCTCAACTGCGCCCTTTCCCAGATGATCCAGAATCTCACCGGAGTCGCCTGGCCTGACATTCTGATACAGCAAGTTATCTGCCTCTATGGAGAGGAGTGGACCGGAGCCACAAAGCCCCAGACAACCAACCCCATTCACCTTGCACTTGTGGCCCAGATCACGCGCTTTCACATCAGCTTCGAGCTGGCTTTTCACCTGTTCACTGCCCAGGGCGACGCAGCCCAAAGCTGTGCATACATTGATGTGATAGTCATACGCTGCGTCTTTAGCTCTCTTTTTCTGCGCAAGGCGGTGGAATTCTTCACGATCCATGACTTATCTTCTCCCGCACAATGTTCACAACGTTTTCGGGGGTCAGGCCGCTGACAATCTCACCATCGACGACTGCCACCGGCGCCTGGCCGCACCCGCCTACACAACGGGCACTCAGAAGGGCGAACTCGCCATCCAATGTGATCTCTCCTTCCTGGATGTCGTAAGCGGCGCTGAGCGCTTCGATCATCTGGCTGCTGCCTTTGATGTAACAGGCGGTTCCCAGACAGACCACACAATTGTGTTTGGCCGGTGGTTTCAGGCTGAAAAAGTGATAAAAAGTGGCGACCCCATAGGCTTTACTCAAAGGGACATGTAACTGCCGGGCCACAAATGTCAGCGAGTCGTTATCCAGGTAGCCGAAGGCTTGCTGAACCGCGTGCAGTGCCTCAATCAGGGCCTGCGGGGTGTATCCGTAACGCCGCATGGTCGCGTTGACGATGCGCCACCGTTTGTCCTCGGACGGCGGCGCAATTTCAGTTGTCGGTATCATTGGCTTCTCCGCAGTGTTCCATTCCTCAGCCTATTGTGACGGGAAAGCGCAGCGCGAGGCGGTAACAAATGTCCGCGCCCTTTCGTGAAAAATGTCACAAGTTGTCAGCAAGGTCCTGTGAGGGTTCTGTGTGCTCAGCACAAGTACAGTACAGACCTCCCCGCATTGGCGATCTACAACAGGAAGATGAATGCGGAGTGCCCGTCTCAGGTCATACAGAATATATTGAACACTGCGCTGAACCCCACACACCGGGCGTTGGCGCGGTCACAGTTTGAACTTGCAGCAGGCAAACCTGGCCTGTCTGATAATGAGGGATACCGGACGGTGCATCGCGCCCGACCATCCTCCATATAGCTTTGAGTACTTCTTTGGTGTGGATATATCGCGCAGTCGCGCCACTGGCAGCACCGGACTCGGATTAGCCATCATCGGAGCAATCGTGGAGACCCTGAAGGCCCCGCTGCCATCCTGAGTACCGGCCAACCGGGTAAAGGAACCAGTTCGAAAAATGTTCAGCGCAGATGCTCAACGGCCCAGTGATCGCCCATCGCGCGGCGGCCCCGCGCCAGCCCTTCCCCTTCCGATACCTGCCGGCTCAGGTCCGTGCGCGTCAGCATGTCAGGGTTGAGCGCCACACCCAGGCCCGGTCCTTCCGGCAGCGCCAGATGCCCGTTGACGACCACAGGTTGAAGGTTTGAGATGATCGGAAAATAAGTTTTGTAAAACGCGCGAACCGATTCCACCATAAACAGATTCGGGATATGCGCGCCCAGGTGCATGGCCGCCGCGTGGCAGATCGGCCCGGCGACATTGTGCAGCACAATCGGTATGTTGTACGCCTCCGCCATCGCCGCGATCCGCCGGGTTTCGGCAATCCCACCCGTCCATACCGGATCGGTCATCAGAATTTGCGAGACGTGTTTTTCGAGCCATTCGCGGTACTGCCAGCGTGTCATGAGTAATTCCGAACCGACCACCGGGATTGAGGTGCGCTGCGAGAAAGTCTTGATCTCATCAGGGTAGACGGCGTGCATGACATCTTCAACAAACAGAATATTGTAGGGTTCCAACGCCCTGGCGATCCGTTCAATGCTCGCGCGGTTCCAGCGAAAGTGAAATTCAATGCCAATCTCCATCGCACTGCCCACCGCATCGCGAATCTGTCGTACAGGCTTCAAACCGGCTTCAATATCCGCCAGGCTGATGTACTGGCCGAAACTCTGTTCACTGAACGGGTCGAACGGCCAGATTTTCATGGCGTGAATGCCGTCATCCAGCAGACTTTGCGCCAGCACCCCCGCGTCTTCGTGCCACTGCTGGTAGTCCTGAACAGGGCCAAAACCGATACAGGTATTGTAGGTCGGAACATGGCTGCGCGTTTTACCGCCCAGCAGATGCACCAGCGGCGCGCCGTAGTGCTTGCCCATAATATCCCACAGCGCGATCTCAACCGCTGACAGCGCGCGGATTTCCGCCCCGGCAAAACCGTGATACAGAATATTGTCCATCACGAAATGCCACAGACCCTCAATGTCGAGTGCGTCCTGCCCCAGGATCAGCGGGGCAATCGTACCATGCAGCGCTCCCAGTGTGCCCGGTATCTTGTCCACCGACTCACCCAACCCGACAATGCCGGAATCCGTGTGAACCCGCACCACGATCAGACGCGGATAAGCTTCCCAACGCAGACTTTCAATCGCAGTGATTTTCATGGGGGTTCCATTCTATGAGCTGATCGGCATCATGTCCTACTGTCATAGCGCCTTACAGCCTGCCAGCAGGTACATCAACATATTATTGACCTCTTGCGGCCAACTATGCAATGACCTCTCCAGATGTGGATTTACTGCTCTGACCAGGTTTGATTTCGGTGGATGGGCCAGCGCTGTGCCAGCCCATGATCGTGTTCAGAGGGCCGTCTGCGCCTGCTGTTCGACAAGTTCAGTGATCCAGCGCAGCCAGGTGTCCAGCCCTTCGTCCGTGCGGCAGGACAGTGGAAACACTTCGACGCCGGGATTCAGAATTTCAACGCCCCGGCGGAAATAGTCCATATCAAAAGGCACGTAGGGCAGCAGGTCGATCTTGTTCAGCACGACAGCGTCCACACCCCGGTACATGCCCGGATATTTATAAGGTTTATCCGCCCCTTCCGGGATAGAAGCGATCAGGATATTGCGATGTGTGCCCAGTTTGAAATTGGATGGGCAGATCAGGTTGCCCACATTTTCTACAATGAGCAGATCAAGGTCTGCGAGTGCCAGATGTGGCAGCGCGGTCTTCAGCATCACCGCATCCAGATGGCAGTTGCCCCCGGTATTGATCTGCACCGCCGCAGCCCCGGCAGCCTCAACACGATCCGCGTCAATGCTGCTCGCCAGATCGCCTTCCACCACCCCGATGCGCAGGCCGGCCCGCAGCCCGGCAATCGTTTTTTCGATCAACGAGGTTTTACCCGCGCCGGGAGATGCCATGACATTCAAAGCGAAGACACCCGCCTTATTCAGCAGCGCACGATTTTCATCGGCGACTTCATCGTTCGCGCTCAGAATGTTTTCGAAAACTGAAATGACCTTTGTCATTGTTCGACCTCAATCGAATCGATATAAAACGCATCCCCTGCAACCAGGGTCACTCGGCTGCTGCCGCAGGCTGGACAGATGAGTTCACTTTCGTCAAGCCGATAGCAGCGCTCACACTGGTCACAGTGGAACTGCGCGGGGATGCGCTCAAAATGCAGCATCGCGCCGTGTGCAATCGTATCCTTGCTGATGATGTCCCAGTAGAACTGCACGCAATCATCAACAATCGAAGCAAGCTGCCCCACCACCAGATTTACGGTGCTGATGCGCGTCGCGTCGTTAGCCTCGGCATATCGCAGCGCAATATCCAGAACGTTTTGCGTAACGGTCAGTTCGTGCATGATGGGTTTGTATAGAGGGCCACTGTCGCCAATGGCCCCGCTTATTCCTGACGATGATACCTATGCTTTCACAGTGGTGAGTTTGTCCACCCTGGCCCTGTAGCCCTGTTCGAGCAGAGCCGCATGAGATGCCGCCAGCCGGGCAATCGGGACACGGAATGGAGAGCAGCTCACATAATTCAGGCGGGTCTTATGGCAGAATGCGATGCTCTCAGGATCACCACCATGTTCGCCACAGATACCGACTTCAATATCGGGCCGCACTTCGCGCCCTTTCTGGGTCGCCAGCGCCACCAGGAAGCCAACGCCTTCCGCGTCCAGCACCTGGAAGGGGTTACTGGGCAGCAGCCCACGCTCGACGTAATCCAGCAGGAACTTGCCCTCGGCATCGTCCCGGCTGATGCCATAGGTCGTCTGGGTCAGATCGTTGGTTCCAAACGAGAAGAACTCAGAATACTCCGCCATCTGGTCAGCCGTGATGGCCGCGCGCGGCAGTTCGATCATCGTACCGATCTTGTATTCTAGACGCACGTTCACTTCTTCCATCACTTCATGGGCTACCCGTTCGATCAGCTCACGCATGAATTTGACTTCACTATAGTGGCTCGTGACCGGGACCATAATTTCCGGGTTCACCGCGAACCCTTCCTTTTTTAACTGACAGGCTGCAGAGAAGATCGCCCGCACCTGCATGGCGTTGATGGCCGGGCGGATAATGCCCAGGCGAACCCCGCGCAGGCCCAGCATCGGGTTGAATTCCCGCATGGTTTTGACAGCTTCCATCATCTCCTCAAGCCGCGCCAGTTCGTTGGGCCGATCCCCCACCACGCGCAGACTTGCCGCCCGCAGCGCCAGGGATTCGTGATCGGGCAGGAATTCGTGCAGCGGCGGGTCGATCAGACGGATAATCACCGGCAGACCTTCCATCGCGCGGAAGATGCCATAGAAATCGTCCTGCTGGAACGGAAGCAGCTTTTCGAGCTGTTTGGCCTCTTCTTCACTGTTTGGTTCCGCCAGGATCATAGCCTGGACAATCGGGAGCCGTTCTTCCTGGAAAAACATATGCTCTGTCCGGCACAGGCCGATGCCGCGCGCGCCATACTCCCGCGCCCGGCGGGCATCTGCCGGATAGTCCGCGTTCGCGTACACGCCCAGGCTGCGGAATTCATCAGCCCAGCCCAGCAGTTTTTGCAGATACTGCTCACGTTCAAAATCCGGCTCGACCATCCGAATAGCACCTACATAAACCTCACCTGTGCCGCCATCAATCGAGACCGTATCGCCTTCATAAATCACCGTGTCGCCGACCCGCATCTGGCGGGCATTGACATCAATATGCAGCACCTCCGCACCGGCCACACAGGGGACACCGAACTGCCGCGCCACCACCGCTGCATGGCTGGTCGCGCCACCCCTGCTTGTCAGAATACCTTTAGAGGCCAGCATCCCGTGTACATCATCCGGCTTGGTTTCCGGGCGTGTCATAATAACCGACTTGCCGGCTTTGCCCCATTTTTCCGCCAGATCGGCGTCAAAAGCGACCACACCTACCGCCGCGCCGGGCGAGGCATTCACGCCGGTTGCGATCAGACGACCAGCCGCCTCAGCGACATGCTTGTCCGAAATATCAAACTGCGGGTGCAGCAGTTGAGATACCTGATTGGGCGAAACACGCAGCACGGCCTGTTCGCGGGTAATCAGTTTTTCTTCGGCCATCTCAACGGCGATGCGGATGGCGGAACGCGCCGTGCGCTTGCCATCACGAGTCTGGAGCATCCAGAATTTGCCCTGCTCGACAGTGAACTCAACATCCTGCATATCATGATAGTGCTGTTCGAGCGAAGCGCTGATGTCAGCAAACTGTTTGAAGATTTCAGGCATCTCATCCTGAAGTTTGGCAATCGGGCTGGGGGTGCGAATACCGGCTACCACATCCTCACCCTGCGCGTTCATCAGATAATCGCCAAACAGCTTGCGTTCACCTGTCGCCGGGTCGCGTGTAAAAGCCACGCCCGTACCGGAACTGTTACCCATGTTGCCGAACACCATTGTCTGAACATTAACCGCTGTGCCCAGGTCGTGCGAAATCCCGGCGGCGTTGCGGTAATCCACCGCGCGCTTGCCGTTCCACGATTTGAACACCGCCTCTGTCGCCCGTCTGAGCTGTTCAAAGGGGTCCTGCGGGAAGTCGCTGCCAACATGTTCCTTGTAGATTTTCTTGAATTCCTGTGTCACCTGCTTCCAGGCGTCGGCATCCAGTTCCGCGTCAGATTTGACGTGTTTGTCCTTTTTGATTTTTGTCAGATAGTCTTCAAATGCCTCGTCTTCGATGTTCATCACGACGCAGCCAAACATCTGTACCAGACGCCGGTAAGCATCATAGACGAAGCGCTCATCATTGGTGAGCTTAATCATCGAAGCGGCAGTGGCGTCGTTCATGCCGAGGTTCAGCACGGTGTCCATCATGCCCGGCATGGAAAACTTCGCCCCGGACCGCACCGAAACCAGCAGCGGCTTCGCGCCATCGCCAAAGGTCTTCCCGGTGCGTTCTTCCACCACCTTCAGTGCGGCCAGGGTCTGCTCCCACATCCCTTTCGGGAATTCACCGGCGACGCTATAGGCATTGCAGGCTTCCGTCGTAATCGAAAAACCAGGCGGAACCGGTACACCAATTCGCGTCATTTCTGCCAGATTGGCGCCTTTGCCACCCAGCAGTGCGCGCACCCCGTCCCACGACCCCCCAACGGCTTCCTCCGCGAGGGCCACCTCATCAAAGAGGTAGACCCATTTCGTTTTGGAATCCGGAGTCTGTTTCTTGTTTCCATTCGTTGTCTTTTTAGCGACGACCATCATGTATCTCCTCAATTTCTCCTCAGACCGAATAGGTCGTTAATGCGCGCATATACTGAGCGCGTTCAAAAGCTCCGGGATTACCCGCGTGCTGCTGGCTCATGCTGCCGCGCATCTGCTGCACGGACTCGTACTCGTGTTCTTCCATCCAGCGCAGCAGGTCAGCTTCCACTGTGCGCAGGTGGTCAATGCCATTTTTAAGCAGGGCAGATGCCATCATGGTGACATTGGCCCCGGCCATCAGCATTTTCAGCACGTCCTCCGCCTGATGCACACCGCTGGTTGCGGCCAGTCCAGCATTGAGCCGGCCATACAGAATGGCGATCCAGCGCAGCGGCAGACGTAAATCCTGCGGCGTACTCAACAGAACGTGCGGGTAAACTTCCAGATTTTCCAGATCAATGTCAGGCTGGTAGAAGCGGTTAAACAGCACCAGCCCGTTAACACCCAGGTTGTCCAACTGTTTTGCCATATTCGCCATATTGCTGAAGAAGGGACTCAGCTTGACCGCCAGTGGGATAGATACCGCTTTACGCACCGCCGCAACCACTTCGAGGTAGTGCATTTCGACTGCCCCGCCGGTCATATTCATATCGGTGGGGATGTTGTAGAGATTCAGTTCCAGCGCGTCCGCCCCGGCCTCTTCGATCAAACGGGCAAAGTCAATCCAGCCACCCAGTGTCGAGCCGTTCAGACTGGCGATGATCGGGATCTCCACCGTATCTTTGGCCTTGCGGATATGCTTCAGATAACCGTCCGGCCCGATATGAAACTGGGCAGGTTCAGGGAAGTAGCTCAAAGCCTCCGCGTAGCTTTCGGTCCCAAAGGTCAGGTGATGATGCAGATCGTGCTGTTCCTGAACAATCTGCTCCTCGAACAGGGAATACAGCACCACCGCCCCGGCGCCAGCATCTTCCATCTGTTTGATATTCGACAGGCGTTCAGACAGTGGCGAGGCCGACACGACCAGCGGCGAACGCAGAGTCATTCCAAGATAGCGGGTTGATAAATCCATTGTTCAGGCTTCCTCTCCATGTCCGTTGCTGTTGGCTGTCCCAAAAGTGCGTGCCGCCAGGTATTCGTAGAGCGCCCAGCGTGTTTCGACATCTTCCTGAGCAGCCTCCAGCAGTTCCCTGGCGACCTCCGGGCTGCTCTGGGTCAGCATCTTGAAGCGGTTTTCCAGATACATATATTTCTCAACCGGGATGCGCGGCTTGCGCGAGTCCAGCGAGAAGGGATTTTCGCCTTGCAGTTCCCGCTCCGGGTTATAGCGATACAGCGGCCACTGCCCGGCATCGACTGCGGCTTTCTGGTTCTGCATACCCGTTTTCATGTTGATACCATGCGCGATGCAGTGACTGTAGGCAATGATAAGCGATGGGCCATTATGGGCTTCGGCTTCGATGAAGGCGCGCAGGGTATGCTCATCGCGCGCACCCATCGCGACCTGCGCCACATAAACACTGCCATAGGACATGGCGATCAGCCCCAGGTCCTTCTTGCGGGCCGGTTTGCCACCCGCCGCAAACTTGGCAACCGCAGCGCGGGGAGTCGATTTGGACATCTGGCCGCCGGTGTTCGAGT
>CAZKIB010000054.1:26024-29898 GCA_964552425.1 uncultured Anaerolineaceae bacterium
AATATTGACGTTGCGCCCGCTGGCGAGTACATGATCCAGCCCGCCGAAGCCAATGTCATAGGCCCAGCCATCACCGCCGATAATCCACAGACTGCGCTTGACCAGCACATCCGCAATCGCCCGTAACTGCTGCGCCACCGGGGTTCCGATTGCGGCCAGTCGTTCTTTCAACGCGGCCACCCGTTCGCGCTGCTCGTAGAAATCAGCGGCGTCCTGCTGCGGCGCGTTCATAATCGCGTCCACCAGTTCCGTGCCAATTTCTGCTGCAAGCCGCGTCATCAGCTCTTTGGCGAAAGCTGTCTGCTGATCCAGCGAAACCCGCATCCCCAGGCCAAATTCGGCGTTGTCTTCAAACAGCGAATTTGCCCAGGCGGGGCCACGTCCATCGGCGTTATGGCTCCAGGGCGTGGTGGGCAGGTTGCCGCCATAGATGGATGAACAGCCGGTGGCGTTGGCGACAATCGCGCGATCCCCAAAAAGCTGGGTCATCAGTTTGATGTACGGGGTTTCGCCACAACCGGCGCAGGCCCCGGAGAACTCGAACAGGGGCTGCTGAACCTGCTGCTGGCGGATGCTCGTTACCTTGATATTCGCCCGGTCAAGTTCAGGAATGCTGCGGAAGAAATTCCAGTTCTCACGTTCCGATTCGCGCAGGGGTGGCTGCGGTTCCATATTGATGGCTTTGAGTCCGGCGGCGGATTTATTCTTGGCCGGGCACACATCCACGCAGATACCGCAGGCGGTGCAGTCTTCCGGCGCGACCTGAATGGTGTATTTGAGTCCCTCCCACTCGCGGTCACGGGCATCTGTCGCCTTGAAGGTTTCCGGCGCGTTTTCCAGGTAAGCCGGTTCATAGGCTTTGATGCGAATAACCGCATGAGGGCAGACCATCGCACACTTGCCGCACTGGATGCACACCTCTGGGTCCCACACCGGAATTTCATCCGCCAGATTGCGTTTCTCCCACTGCGTCGTTCCACTTGGGAATGTGCCATCAATCGGCATGGCGCTTACTGGCAGCAAGTCCCCTTCACTGGCAATCATCGGCCCAAGGACGTTGCGCACAAAAGCAGGCGCTTCCGCCGGGACCGGGGCCGGACGTTCGATCACACTGGTCACAACGGCAGGCACAGCCACCTCATAGAGATTCTCCAGGGTGCTGTCGACTGCGTTCAGGTTCATCTGAACGATGGCATCACCCTTGCTGCCGTAGGATTTGTAGATGGCATGTTTGATTTCCTCAATCGCTTTATCACGCGGCAGCACGCCAGAAATGGCGAAGAAGCATACCTGCATCACCGTGTTGATGCGCCCGCGCATTCCTGCTTCACCAGCCACTTTGTAACCATCAATCACATAGAATCTGAGCTTCTTGTCCACGATTTGCTGCTGGACCGAACGGGGCAGCTGCTCCCAGATTTCATCCGGCCCGAATGCGGTATTGAGCAGGAATGTGCCACCCGGCACAATCGACTTCAGCATGTCGTAGCGTTCAAGGAAAATGGGCTGGTGACAGGCCACAAAGTTGCTCTGCGTTAGCAGATAACTTGAGCGGATCGGCTGTGGCCCGAAGCGCAGGTGCGAAACGGTCATCGCGCCCGACTTTTTCGAGTCGTAGACGAAGTAGCCCTGCGCGTAATTATCGGTGTTCTCGCCAATAATCTTGATGGAGTTTTTATTCGCCCCCACCGTGCCATCGGACCCCAGACCATAGAACAGCGCCCGGACAACACTGTCCGGTTCGGTGGAGAAGTCCGGGTCGTAATCGAGACTGGTGTGGGTCACATCATCGTTGATGCCAACTGTAAAATGACCTTTTGGTGACGATGCGCTCAGGTTATCGAACACGGCTTTGACCATCGCCGGGGTAAATTCTTTGGAAGAAAGGCCATAGCGCCCGCCGACCACCTTCGGCAAAGCCGCGAAGTGGTTCCAACCGTTTGCCTGTCCTTCGAACAGCGCGTTCACACAGTCCAGATACAGAGGCTCGCCACTGCTGCCCGGTTCTTTGGTGCGGTCCAGTACAGCGATGGCTTTCGTGGTGGCAGGCAGGGCTGCAACAAAACCCTGACTGTCAAAGGGACGATACAGCCGCACCTTCAGGACACCCACTTTTTCTGCCCGCGCATTGAGATAATCCGCAGTTTCGTGGGCAACCTCGCCGCCGGAACCCATGATAACGATCACGCGCTCTGCATCGGGCGCGCCGTGATATTCAAAGAGCCGGTACTGGCGTCCGGTCAGGCTGGCGAATTGATCCATGACCGCCTGCACCGTCGCCGGGCATCGCAGGTAGAAGGAATTGGCCGCTTCGCGAGCCTGAAAAAACACATCCGGGTTTTGCGCTGTGCCGCGAATAACCGGATGTTCTGGCGAGAGCGCCCGCGCACGATGCTCGAAGACAAGCTGCTCGTCCAGCATTGCCCGCAGGTGGCTTTCGTCCAGAAGTTCGATCTTCGCAATCTCATGCGAAGTGCGGAAGCCATCAAAAAAATGCAGAAACGGCACACGCGCTTTCAGCGTGGCAGCCTGGGCAATCAGCGCAAAATCCTGGGCCTCCTGCACAGAGCCTGATGCCAGCAGCGCCCAACCTGTGGTACGAGCCGCCATCACGTCGCTGTGGTCACCAAAGATGGACAGGGCGTGAGCCGCCAGTGTGCGGGCCGCGATGTGAAAGACGACAGGCGTTAGTTCGCCCGCGATCTTGTACATATTGGGCAGCATCAGCATCAGCCCCTGCGACGCGGTAAACGTGGTCGTCAGTGAACCGGCCTGCAGCGCGCCATGCACCGCGCCCGCCGCGCCACCTTCGCTCTGCATCTCAATCACGTGCGGCACAGTCCCCCAGAGATTGGGTTGATCCGCAGCGGCCCAGGCATCTGCCCATTCCCCCATCGCCGAGGACGGTGTGATCGGGTAGATTGCGATTACTTCATTCAACTGGTAGGCAATGCGCGCAACAGCCTCATTGCCATCTAAGGTTTCATACACCATCGATATACTCCAACTCGATAATCTGCATCGGGAAAATCGCCGACCATAGACTACCTATACTTTCTACCGAGATGGCCTATCTGTCAGGGGATAATGCTCAGGAATTACAATGTGGAATGTCACTTCCTGGTTTTTGGTCAGCAAATCCGGGGAAGCTGTTCACCACTCAGCATATCGATAATCCGATTCGTGCCGATCAGGCTGGTCATCGTGACCATGCCCGGCTGCTGGTCGGTCACTGTGCCGAGCAGCGTCGCTTCTGTACCGAGGGGATGCTGGCGCAGAATTTCGAGGGCACGCTGCGCATCGGCAGCCTCTACAAACGCCACAAAACGCCCTTCGTTAGCGACATACAGCGGGTCCAGGCCCAGCATTTCACAAGCGCCGCGCACATCTTCCCGCACCGGGACCGCCGCTTCCTGAATATGCACTTGCAGGTTCGCGCTGCGGGCTATCTCCACCAGCCCGGTGGCTAATCCGCCGCGTGTGAGGTCGCGCAAACAGTGAACGCCCACCCCGGCATCCAGCAGATTCATCACCAGGCCAGCAACCGGCGCGGAATCACTTTCAATATCGCTCTCGAATGCCAGCCCTTCCCGGCTTGCCATAATGGCGATACCATGCCGTCCAATGTCCCCACTGAGGATAATCGCGTCACCAATCCGTACACTTTCGGGGCTAATGCGCCGGCCATGTTCGATGACACCGATACCGGCCGTGTTGATAAACACGCCATCGCCTTTGCCTTTATCGACCACCTTGGTGTCACCGGTGACGATCTGAACTCCTGCCGCCGCAGCCGCAGCCTGGAGCGACTGCACGACTCGCCACAGGGTCTCCATCGGCAGACCTTCTTCCAGAATGAGACCGACGCTGATGG
>CAZKIB010000055.1:0-5542 GCA_964552425.1 uncultured Anaerolineaceae bacterium
GGGGGTTGAGGGCCAAAACAGGCATTTTCCGAATTATGACCACCTCTCATTTAATTCTGTAACGGGCAAGAGAGGAAGGGATTCCGTTGTCTCTTAATCGGATTGACGGCAAACGCACCAAAATCGTGGCGACTATTGGGCCGACCTCCAGTGATGAAAATACGCTGCGGCAGATCATTCGCAAGGGTATGAATGTCGCGCGCATTAATTTTTCGCATGGCGAACACGAAACACATGGCGAGGTCATTGATCGCATCCGCCGCATTGCTGCTGAAGAAAATGCGGTAGTGGCGATCATGTGTGATCTTCAGGGACCAAAAATTCGGATTGGCAAAGTGGTTAAAGAACCCCTGAAGCTCAACGTGGGAGATACTATTCGCCTGACTTTGGATGAAAAGCTGGCTGGTAAAGACGACCCTTACACCATCGCCCTGCCCCACCCTGAATTTGTCCGTGACATCGAAGCCGGTATGCCGCTGCTGCTTGACGACGGAAACCTTGAGTTTGTCGTCCGCGAAAAAACAAGTGACACCCTGGTCTGCGAAGTGGTTATTCCCGGTCCGCTGTCCTCTCGCAAAGGTGTGACAGCCCCCACCGCCAAGCTCACCCTTTCTGCCATTACCGACAAGGACCGTGCCGATGTCGAATTCGCACTCAAAAAGGACGCGGACTACATCGCTATGTCCTTTGTACGTTCAGAAGAAGACCTGCGCGAACTGCGCTGGCTGATGCGCCATCTGGGCGGCGCTAACCCGCCGGCCATCGTGTCCAAGATCGAAAAACATGAGGCGCTGGAAAACATCGAAGCCATCATTGAGGCTTCTGATGCAGTAATGGTGGCGCGTGGTGATCTCGGCGTGGAAACCCCGGCGGAAGAAGTCCCCTTCCAGCAGAAACGAATTATTCGCCTTTGCAATATTGCCAGCAAGCCCGTCATCACCGCTACACAAATGTTGAACTCAATGGTCAATAACCCACGCCCCACGCGGGCGGAAGCCAGCGATGTCTACAACGCGATTATGGACGGTACGGACGCGGTGATGCTGAGCAATGAAACCGCGTCGGGGAACTACCCGGTGGCTGCGGTGGAGACAATGGCAAATATCGCGGTGATCGCCGAAAAGAGTCTGCTGGTCGAACGCGAAATCAGACCCATTTATCCACCCAATGCCGAGGGCCGCGAAGTGATCTCGGATGCTATCAGTCAGGCGACAGGCCAGATTGCCGAGGTACTGCGCTGTAAAGCGATTGTCACCTCCACACTGACAGGTTACACGGCGCGCCGGGTCGCCAAAGAACGTCCGCGCATCCCCATCATCTGTGTGACACCCAGCGATGTCACCTACCGGCGGATGGCGTTGGTCTGGGGTGTCATTCCCATGATGACCCCACAGTTTAATACCATCGATGAGATGATTGGCACGGTGGTGCGCACTGCGAATAATTCAGGTCTTGTCGAACGTGGAGACAGCCTGGTCATTATCGCCGGTGTGCCTTTTGGCATTGGCGGGCAGACCAATTTTCTGAAGCTGCATATTGTGGGTGAATCTGGCGAATTGTAAGGCGCTGCTGCGCTAGAATTCGTCACTATCCACAAATTCAACCGATTCGGAGGCACGTCGAACCCGGCTGCGGCGCTCGGATCGTGTTTCGGGAAGCGCCGGGGCGGCAGTCTGCTGGCTTTGAACCGGCTTGTACCATTCCGCGCTTTCCTGGCTGACCTGACTGCCTGTGCAGTATGGACAGATATTCCAGGAAAGTTCCAGCAGGCGGTGGCAGTGAACGCAGGTTTTCTTCAGGCGGGTGTGGCATGATGGGCACACCTGCCAGTGATCGTGGGTTCGGATGCCACAGGTCGGGCAAACTGGTTTTTCCTCGATCTCCTGAAGCAGCGCTTCTTCTTCCAGAGAGCGTTCGTAGGCTTCAGCCAGGGTTTCTCGCGGGCGCAGAAACAGATAGATCAGTAAACCGGGCAAATTCAGAACCGCAACCAGTAACGCCACAATCAGGCGCACCAGAGAATCGCGTGAACGCGAATTCATGTCGCGGTACACCCAGATAATCATCGCCAGCCAGAACGCAATCAGGATCACACCCGCGTAAATCGCCAGCGCGAGCAGGATGTCTTCAGTTCTCAATTCAGTCATGCAGATCTGCTCCAGGTACGCCAAAGGAAATGGCCTGTGGTCAGTATAACAGCAGCCCTAACCCGGCGCAATGCAGGGGAGTGTGCTACAATGCGCCCATTCATCCCTATCGATCAGAGTGATAATGTCTGAAGCCCGCTCGTTATCCATCCATGATCTGCCCCCTGCTGAACGTCCGCGTGAGCGTCTCTTGCAGCACGGTCCCGAAGCGTTGTCCAACACTGAACTCATCGCGATCATTTTGCGCACCGGCACGGCTGAAGAGAACGCTGTCCATCTTGCGGAACGGATTCTCGTCCATTACGGCGGGCTGCATGGTCTGGCCCAGGCTTCAGCAGCCGACCTCACCCGTTTCAGAGGTTTAGGCAATGCCAAGATTGCCCAGATCGCTGCGGCGATTGAGTTGGGAAAACGCCTGATGTTATACGACCCGGTTGAACGACCTGTCATCAACCGGGCGGAGGATGCCATCCGTCTCGTGACGGACATGCGGCACTTGCAGCAGGAACATGTGCGCGTCATTTTGCTCGATATTTCACGCCATGTCATTGCCATCCCGACGGTGTATATTGGCACGCTCAACGCCTCGGTCCTGCGCACCTCAGAAATGTTTCGCGAGGCCGTTACCCGTAACAGCCCCGCGATGATAATGGTACATAACCATCCATCCGGGGATGCGCAGCCCTCACCAGAGGATATTGATCTGACCCGTTCTCTGATTAGCGCCGCCAGATTACTGGATATCACGCTTGTGGATCACCTGATTATCGGACGACAATCCTGGTCTTCGCTGAAAGAGTTGGGTCTGGGGTTTGGGAGTTAACTTTCCGAAGCGGCTTCGGTCTGCTCCCCAATTTCCGACGCTTCCAATTTCCCGGCCAACAAGGCAACTTCGCTGATACGCACGTCGTATTGATGCCCGGATGCGTAGAACCAGATTCCGACAATAGACCGGGGGGGTGATCCTACAGTTCCGTCAGGATTAACCGGCGTCAACAGGTTCAGAAGATTGGGACTTTCGTAGGTGTACCACGCCTTTTCCCAGATAAGATCGTGATCCTGCACACAGGTGGAACAGCGCACCGGGTAATTGGACGGATCATCGGCTTCACGAGCATAGAACCCGTGAAACCAGCGCTGCGCTTCTCCGTTAGCGTCTATATAATCCATTCGCAGCATGAGCGGGCATTCACTACCATCCGTTCCACAGACATGCAGCGAGTGGTATTCGACGAAAAACGTGGTGCGCAGGGACACAAAATTGAAGCTGTTCGACAAAATATCAACCCCGGATTGACCAAAACTCTGAACACAGGAAGTGCGTCCGTGATTGGTGGCGTTGTCTGCGCGCAGGAATCGCAGAGGCATTTCTCCCTCTATCGGGATAAACTCATACAATCCAGCGGGATTATCACCCGGATCATTCCCGCAAACCCAGACCGGAACTGTTGAACCGTCCCCGCTGGAACGCAGCATCTCAAAGCGGGTATCGGCCAGCAAATCCACGTAACCAGAACGTTGTTCAACGGTATTGTCAGCGTAATGAACCACCCCCAATCCATCCACAGGAACACTGTGCCCCTGCCGGCGATCCGGCGGGATCAGGGTTGCTCTGCCGGAACGGTTGCTGAGACTGAGTTGTTCGGGGGTTGCGGTGATAATGTAGCTGCCAGCACCCTCCAGATTAACGATAGCGCCAGCCTGAGTCGCCACGCTGATAAAGACATCCCGGCTGTCAAGTTCAAATACATTGATGCTGATTTTGCCCGACACGCGCGTCAGATCAAGTGTATGGCGCGCCCGGCTCCAATCGAACCGGGGTCTGGAAGCCTCACGCAGCATCAATGTGGAATTGTTATGAAGTGTGATTGACACGATAAGTTGCTGATCTGTCTGTGAGTCATAAAAGCGGATTGTACCCTGCGATTGGGGATCGGTACTGACGATCATCCCGCTGCCAATAGCTGCTCCATTACGGCCAATCTGTTCGAGCGGGTCCGCCACCTCGGTGATCCCTACCGTGCCCCGCCCCAGGCTGAGAGTCGACTGGATTGGGATGGTCGATTGGAACAGAAAATAATCTATGCCGAAACCGGCAGGACATGCCGATAATGGCAATCGCAGCGAGAATACAGAACGCCGCGAAGGAAACCAGCAGCACGCCCCACGCCAGACGATGGGGTTCAATCCACCGCGCTTTCAGTGCGTAAGTTTCTGCCGTCGTGCCTCGAGGATTCAAGCCATCACCCTCAGCTAATTTAAAACAGAAACTGCATTATAGCATATGCTCTGGCTCTGACCCATCTCGACGTGCAGGGGGGGCTTATGTATAATAAAGAAGAAAAGTGATCGCCAAATAACTGTATGGAGAGGTGCTATGTCAGGGCATAGCAAGTGGTCAACAATCAAGCGCAAAAAAGGCGCTGAGGACGCTATACGGGGCAAAATTTTCACACGGCTGGCGAGAGACATCACGATTGCGGCTCGTGAAGGTGGCGGTGATGAAACCGCGAACCCGAAACTCAAGGTTGCCATTAACAAAGCCAGGGCTGAAAACATGCCCAAGGACAACATTGAGCGAGCCATCCTGCGAGGGACCGGCGGCCTCGAAGGTGAAGACATGATGGAACTCACCTATGAGGGCTACGGCATTGATGGTGTCGCCTTTATTGTGGACGTGCTGACAGACAACAAGAACCGCGCGCTCGCTGAAGTCAAACATGCCTTCAACAAAGCCGGCGGCAGTCTGGCATCTGGCGGTTCGGTCATGTGGCAGTTTGAACGCAAAGGCTACATTGTGGTGGATGCCGGCGGCGCGGACTTTGATGAACTGTTCATTGTGGCGGCTGACGCGGGTGCAGATGATGTCGTCAGTGAAGACGAAGTCATCGTCATTTATACACCCCGCGAAATGTTTGGCGCAGTCGAAAAAGCAGTATCCGAGGCCGGCTACAAAATCAAGGAAGCGGAACTGCGCTGGGAAGCGACGAACGAGACTGAAGTCACACCCGATAAAGCCATGCAGAATATGCGCCTGCTAGAGCGCCTCGAAGAACTCGATGACGTACAGTCAGTATCTTCTAATCTCATGATTACGGACGATGTGGCTGCGGCTTTTGAGACCGCGTCATAATGCTGTCGCTTGGCATTGATCCCGGTACGGCGACGATTGGCTATGGGCTGGTGCGGGAACTTAATGACGGTTCGCTTCAGGCTGTGGAATATGGCGTGATTACCACCTCGCCTGATCAAAAAATGTCTGATCGGCTAAAGCGCATTTATGACCAGATCACTGATCTCATCAGCATTTACGAACCGGACCGGGCCGGTGTCGAAGAACTGTTTTTCGCGCGTAATGTCACGACGGCTATTACGGTAGCTCAGGGACGCGGGGT
>CAZKIB010000055.1:5559-8052 GCA_964552425.1 uncultured Anaerolineaceae bacterium
CCGCTGTGCCGATCATCGAATACAAGCCGAATATGGTGAAACAATCCATTTCAGGTTATGGCGGTGCGGACAAACATCAGATGCAGGAAATGGTGCGGATGCTGCTCAATCTCGACTCGATTCCGCGTCCCGACGACGCCGCCGATGCCCTTGCTGTCGCCATCACGGATTTGCACAGCGCTCGTTACACAGGCTTGCTTGACTAAAAGGTCGAACTATCATGATTGCCAGTATCGAGGGGTGGGTTTCGTCGTCACACGCAGACCATGTGATCGTGGTGGTCAACGGCATCGGTTATAAGGTGTTTGTGCCGGAAGCCGCCAGTTTTGATGAGGTCAATCGCGAGCTTGTGTATCTGAACACCGTCATGATTGTACGCGAAGACGCTTTATCGCTGTATGGTTTTCGCACCGTAAGTGAGCGGGAAATCTTCGAAACCCTGCTGAAGGTGAATGGGGTTGGGCCGCGTATGGCGCTGGCGATTCTCGGAACCATCAGTGTGGATAATCTGCGCAATGCGGTGCTGAGTGAACGCGCCGAACTGCTGACTCGTGTGCCAGGCGTCGGCAAAAAAACGGCCCAGAAAATTGTATTCGAGTTGAAGGACAAGCTGGCTGCCGGTCTGGATGTCGCGCCTGTCGTGCTGATGAATGATGTCAACACAGAAGTGATGGATGCGCTTGTAGCCCTGGGGTACAGTATCGTGGAAGCTCAGACTGCGATACAATCGCTGCCGAAAGATGCACCCGATGATATTGAAGCACGTATTCGTCTGGCGTTGCAATTCTTCGCCTGACCATAAGACAAAGACTCACCCATGACCACTTTGGATCAGTATCCGCAGCGCGATGGTCTCTATCGTGTTTTGCCAGAAGGGGTAGCTGTCCATAACCGCTACCAGGATCGCGTGATTATGCTCGACCCGTTGAGCAGTGAAATCTGGCTGCGCGCAGATGGGGCCACATCGCTGCGTGATATTGCCCGCGACATTGCCGGTTTAAGTGGCATTTCAGTAGAAGCGATGTGCCGCACCGCAGGCATTCTGGCGGTCATCCTGAACAGCGAAGGCGTTCTCTTTTCTAAAAACTGCCCTGAGAATTTGCCCTATCATCTCCGGCTGCCCCAGGAAGAACAGGATATTGACCGGATGTACGCAAGCATGGCCGCTGCGGGTTGGCTGGACGAGTAATTCAAAGGACCCGCGTGCCTGTTTCCTGCACGGCGCAAGATCATTCAGTCACAGCGTAAGGATAAACAAAATGCCTGAAGACAGCCTGATCGGCAAACGTATTGACCTGCTTGACAAAGGCTTCATCGAACTGGTCGATATGCTGCCTCATCCTGATACGGAAGTCTCCGGCGATCTGGCGATTGTCAACGCAGCGCGGGTCTCCTTTTTGGGTGAAAGCAAGGGTGACGACAAGGATAAAAAACTGTTGTTTTATCTGATGCGTCACCGTCATACCTCACCCTTCGAAATGGTCGAATTCAAGTTTCGCTGCCGCGCACCATTGGTAACGTGGTGGCAGTGGGTGCGCCACCGCACCTGGAACATGAATGCGCAGTCCGGGCGCTATACCCCTTTTGAAGAAAACGACTTTTACGTGCCGGACCAGTGGCGCAGACAGGCTGCCAGCAACAAACAGGCCAGTGAGGGTTTCATTGACCCGGAACAGAACGCAGCGCTGACTGGCAAACTGGCAGCACACTATGAACAGGGCTTTAAGCTGTACCAGGAAGCGCTGGATGCCGGGGTTGCCAAAGAAATGGCCCGGTTGTTCCTGCCGGGTTTCAGTGTGTATTATACCTGGGTCATCAAAACAGACGCGCATAACCTGATGCACTTCCTGCACTTGCGAATGGCCCCGGACGCCCAGTATGAAATCCGGGTGTACGCCGAGGCCATTTACGAGCATTTTTTCAAGCCGGCCCTGCCCTGGACAGCCGAAGCCTTTGAGCAGTACGTTCTCAACCCGGACTAAAATTCCGGGAATAACTCTGCGCCGCGCGCTGCGCACATCTGAATACCTGCCGCATTGAGGGGATAAGCTTCCCAGCCGTATAAATTGTCACCCTCAAAAAAGTCAGATGTGAACAGGTAGCTTGTTTCCGCCACATAGTCTTCCATTACGACGGTTCCGGTTTCATCAGTCAGGGCAACAAAGTAATATTCCGCGCCTTCAACAGGTGTCCAGTAAACCGTGACTTCTGTCCCTCTCCGGTAGGTGCGTGGTGTCTGATCCAGATCAGGCCCAAAACTGTTGCAGACATCTGCGGAAACCGGCGCAGACACCGGGCCGCTCAGGGGATTCTGTGTCGGGGTTGGAACCGGTGTGTTACTGGGTTCAGGGGTTGCCGTAAACGCATCGGACTCCGGCGTCCAGGTTGGCGGCAGTGTCGAGCGTGGCGCGACTGTTGGCAGCGGGGTCGCGGTTTCTGCCGGGGTGGTGGTTTCAGTCGCAAGCTGTGGTCCGGGTGTAGGAGCAGTCTGCG
>CAZKIB010000055.1:8070-19472 GCA_964552425.1 uncultured Anaerolineaceae bacterium
CAGGAACAGCGTGGTAACCAGCAGAACAGTAGAAAAGCGCATCGCATAAACTCCTTCAGTCCACAAAGTTAAGAAGCCTGATGCCCAGTATGATGAGCATGGTGACAATCACAACCGCCCCTGCTCCGACGCTGAAGTACCACAGCACGCGCATGTGCGCAGGTGGTGTTTCGCCAACTGTACCCACGATCAGCCACCAGCCGATCAGATACATACCCAGACCCAGAAATGCCGTGACCAGCGCAGGCGCCATCAGAGTATTCATTGAAAAGAAGTACCGGTCATAAATCAGATCGACCAGCGGGCTGACAGCCAGCGTAACCGCCAGCGCGAAGATGCCAACAATTAACACACGAATAACACGCGGCAGGTGGACAATCCGGCTCACCAGCTTCTCCGACAAGGCGACCGGCGCATCCTGTGGGGCCTGCCCCTGCTGGAGTTTCTCGGAAAGTTTCTGAGGCATGATACCCACCTCATTCCATCAGATCGTGAATGTTGACCATCGCGGCAGAGCCTTGCTCAAAATATTCACGCATGACACTGCGGGCCGGCTCTTCTATGCCAACAATATCGATTGCGTCCAGCATATGCAGCAGCCAGCGTCCGCGCGCCCGCATATCGATAGGGAATGGGTGATGGCGCATCCGCAGACGTGGATGGCCGCGCAGTTCGGCATAACGGGCTGGCCCACCGAAGAACTGGGTCAGAAACAGAAACTGCCAGTGTTTGCCCGGTTCCAGGTCTTCAGGAAACATGGCCCGCAGCGCCTCGTCCTGCTCAACTCTGGCGTAAAACACATCAACCAGTTGCTGGAAGGTGACGTCACCACCGACCATTTCATAAATAGTTTGTTCATGTTCTGTCATGACTTTATCATAACCTCCTTATAGTGTGCCGAAAAGTGCGGCTGGACAATTGTGTGCATAAATGTACAATCACAGGTCAAATTAGAGTATTACCAACTCACGGCTGTAAGGAGTTTTATAATGCGATCCTCTGTGCGCCGTTTTGGCGTTTTTATTCTGTTTGCAACCTTCATTTTAGCGCCTGCCTATCTCCGGGCGCAGGATGAAAACAACATCACTGTTGTTGGCTCTGGGATTGTCCAACCCCTCCTCCAGACATTAATTGATGCCAGCGAAGTTGAAGCCAGTTTCAGCATGGATGTGACCGGGACGACCACCGGGTTTGCCACCTTCTGCGCCGGCGAGGCTGATGTCACAACGGCCACCCGCCCGATTTCATCCGACGAGAGAACGCTGTGTGGTGACAACGGGATCGCACCCCTGGAATTGATGATTGGTCACAATATTCTCGCCTTTATTGGCAGCCCTGCCGATACGACCCTCGAAGTATGTCTGATCGGTGACGAACTCAACACAATTTTTGCCCCCAGCGTGGAAGGCGCGGTGACGAACTGGAATCAGGTATTGAGTGAAGGACCTGATCTCGCGCTGACGACCTATGTGCCGGACGATGTCACGCCCGAATACACCATTCTGGACGCGCTTATTGAAGGTGACGGTATCCGCAGTGACGCCACCGCCGGGAGTGCCGCTGAGATCATTGAGACCATCGGCAGTACGAACGGGGCCATTGGTGTAGTGACACTGACGCAGGCGCTGGGTGCAGCCGAAGCGGTACGGATATTCGAACTGGACGCTGCCGCCGTTCAGGGATGTCAACAGCCCACTGCCGCTGCGGTGGAAGACAGCCTCTACCCTGCCGCAGAGTCGCTTTATCTGTATGTCAATGCCTCTGGCCTGACAGATGCCGGGTTGACGGATTTACTGAATTTTGTGGTCAGCGCGGACGCGGCTGCCGCAGTTACCGAAGCTGGTTTTACACCACCCACCGATATTGCATCGCAGACGAATCAGGCTGATTTGCAGGCGGCGCTGTCCGGTGAACTGCCAGTACAGACCGGCGGCGGCTTTGAAATTTCGCCCGGTATGACAGGACAGGCGGGCATCGGTGGTTCGGGTGAGGGATTCCGGTTTTTGAAACCCGCAGTGGATGCCTTTAGCGCTATCGTTCCTGGCGTGACGGTTAATCTGAATCTCGACGGACTGCCCGCAGGTTTTCGGCGGCTGTGCAACGGTGAGGTTGATCTGGTGTATGCCCACCGTCCCATGACTGCCGAGGAGGCCGCCAATTGTGCAGCCAACAATATCACCACGTCCACAATTGCACTCGGAACGCCCGCAGTCGTGTTGGTCGCCAATGGAAATACGGATTATCTGGGCTGCCTGACGACTGACCAGATCACCACACTCTGGAGCGCCGGGTCCACTGATGAGATCAGCGCATGGAACCAGGTGAATGCGGAATTCCCGGATACAGCTATGACCCTGTTTGCGCCGCAGCCGGGCAGCAACACGATGGATTTGATGCTGCTGGCTGCATCGAACAGTACTCTGGCGGGGCGTGTCGATGTCGAACTGGATGATGATCCGCTTTATCGCGCGGCGGCAACTGCCAATGTGGATGGCGCGCTCACCTTTATGGACTGGTATGAATACCAGGATGTCCTGGAAAACAATCAGGCCAACATTCAGCTTGTGGCGGTGGATGCTGGCAGCGGCTGTGTCATGCCTGATGTCAGCACCATTCGCAGTCAGGAATATCCTCTGACCCGTCAGGGATGGTTGATCGTGAATCAGAATCAGCTTGCCCGCCCGGACTTGCAGACCCTGTTGTGGTTTATGTTTGGTGATGATCAATTCTCCAACTTTGAGAACGCCGGGTATGTGGGTGTTCGCCTGAACGATCTGGCAGCCGTTCGCAGTACCCTGCTGGCCGGATTTGCAGAGGCCCAGGCCGCTGCTGCTGAAGCAACGCCGGAAGCAACAGCAGAGGCTACCGCAGAAACAACTGCCGAAGCGACACCTGAAACTGAGTAATCTGGCCCAACTCCCCGGACAACGGGGAGTTTTTATTTTGGCAGTGCTATAATGGATCTCATCATAGGCACAGCAGGGGATAATACTCATGCAGGTGAAGCTGGCTTACGGAAAAAGTGGTTTGAATCTGGTACTGCCAGAAGATGTCCGGACGCTGGTCGTCGAGAATCGATTCGTTCCGCCCGTGCCCGATCCAGTGGTCAGTCTGCAAACTGCCCTGCGCCAGCCAATGGGCACTCCGCGAGATGGTCAGCGCAAGCGATACAGTGGCGATTATCTTCAGCGATATTACCCGACCCACGCCCAACCATCTCATCCTGCCGGTCATTCTGGCGGAACTGGGGCATGTCCCTATACAGAATATTATCCTGTGCAACGCGCTCGGAACCCATCGTCCCAATACGCCGGATGAGCTTCGTCAGATGCTTGGCAGTTCGATTGTCGATACTTACCGGATCGAACAGAATAATTCGGCTGATCCGACGACGCAGGTGCTGCTCGGAAAATCATCCTTCGGGCACGACATCTGGGTCAATCAAGCTTATATGGAAGCGGATATCAAAATCCTGACCGGATTCATCGAGCCGCACTTTTTTGCGGGGTTTTCGGGCGGCGGCAAGGCGGTTATGCCCGGTATGGCCGGCCAGCGCACCGTGTTTGGCAATCATGACGCCGGTATGATCGGCAGTCCCAATGCGACCTGGGGAGTTACACACGGCAATCCGATCTGGGAAGAGGCGCGTGAAGCGGCTTTGATGAGCGGCCCTTCCCTTCTGGTGAATGTCACACTCAACCGTGATAAACAGATTACGGGTGTTTTCGCCGGCGAGTTAACCGCTGCTCACGACGCCGGCATCGCTTTTGTGCGTGAGTCGTCCATGGTCCCGGTCCCGGAACCCTGCGATATTGTCATCACCACCAATTCAGGCTATCCGCTGGACATGAACCTGTATCAGGCCGTCAAAGGTATGAGTGCCGCCGAGCAGATTGTGCGCCCCGGTGGGAGCATCATCGTCGCGGCGGAATGTTCAGATGGCATACCCGATCATGGACTTTACGGCCAACTGCTGCGCGATGCCGATAGCCCGGTCTCATTATTCGAGACCATCATGCTGTCCAAAGAGACCCGTCAGGATCAGTGGCAGGCGCAGATTCAGGCGCGTATCCAGCAAAAAGCGGATGTATTTGTGTACTCCGAGTACCTGACTCCGCAGCAGATTACGGATGCCCTGCTCATTCCCTGTACCGATATTGCCACAACAGTTGACCATCTCCGCGACAAATATGGGCGCGATGCACGCATTGCCATTCTGCCGGATGGCCCGCAGACAATCCCCTACCTTCAGGCTTTGCCGGTAAGCTGATCTGGCCGATATGGACTATTTTCAGACAACACAAAAGATACTATTGATATATCATTGTTCTAATGCAAAACATTGATGTTTGGAGTACCTCTGGTGCAAAAGAAATCTGGCCTTTATGGGGTAATCGTTCTTTTGTCTGCGATAGCATTTTTGTGGACATTACAGTTTGTAACTGCCCAGGCAACCACCACGATCTTCTTCAGCAGCATACCCACCAATCAGCCGGAAGGTAATCCTGGCGATACGACCATTTTCGTTTTTGAAGTCTCTCGTTCAGGTGACATCTCGAACGAAAGCACCGTCGAGTATGAAACGCAGGATGGAACCGCTGCTCAGGGCACAGATTACACTGCGGTTTCAGGGACACTGACTTTTCCCGCTGGCGATCCTGATCCCCAGATCATTCAGGTGGAGATCATTGAGGATGATGTGTCAGAGGCTGATGAACAGTTTTCGATGCGTCTCTTCAATGCAACCAACGGGACAATCAATCAGGACGTTATTGGCGTCATCATTGTCGACGACGATGTTCAGGGCGAAGTTCTCCTCAACCGTACCAGTGTAAGCGTGACTGAAGGCGGCGGGTCTCAAAGCGTGCGCTTTACGCTGGACTTGCAGCCCGCAGCGGATGTCACCATCAATCTCTCACCTGATGCAGAATGTTCTGTCACTCCCACCTCGATTGTATTGACCAGTGCCAACTGGAATACTGGCGTTACAACAGCAGTGACCGCCGTGAATGACACCGATGTGGAGGGCAATCACACCTGTACGATCATTACCAACAATGCCATCAGCAGTGATGGGCGTTTTAACGGCGTCAGTGTGCCCGACATCACCGGCAGTATCACCGACAATGATGGTAGCCCCACCCGCACCCCCGGACCCAGCCCCACCAAGGGACCAAGTCCCACACCGGGGCCTTCCCCCACCCCGACACCGGTTCCGCCAACGTCCACACCCGTTCCTACCGCGACCCCTATTCCACTGGTCGTCAACATTTCCAGTGAGATCGAAGCGCTGGCGGTGCGTACCGGCCCCTATCTGGGAGCGACACTCAACGGCAGCGCAGCGCGTGGCTTTGAGTACGATGTGCTGGCCCGCAGCACCGACGAAGGGGGCGAATTTGTCTGGTATCTGATTAAGCTCAACGATCAGGTCTCTGGCTGGGTATCCGGCAGATTCCTGGTGCTGGTCCCCGGCCTCGATGCTTTGCTGCCCGGTCAGGGTTCCATTTTCGATCAGATTGATGGCGCGCCGGATATTGGTGTGTTCGGAACCACGCTGGCGATTACCGACCGCGTCGAGCGGCGGGGCGAATCACCCACGCCGCCCAGCGGGCGCGCCGCGATTGTGCAGCAAATCCCGCCGGATACACAGGTGTCAATCATTGGCCGGACCCGCCAGAACGGCGGCGACTTCTGGTATCATATTCGTTACAACGGTCAGGTCGGGTGGGTTCCGGCTTATCTCAATCGTGGAAATACCAGCACGGTCCCTATTCGGTAGATTTTCACAGGTGAAGGCCGGTTCAGCCTGTCTTCACCTGTTTTTTATCGGCTCAAGATCAAAATCCACCTCAAAAAAGCGTCCCCAGGGTAAGCGAACGCTCCCGGCGACAATCCGCCATTGTTCGCCGAGAGCCGGCACTCGTGCTAACTGCGCACTCAAAACCTGTTCTATCTCATTTTTGACACCGTCGATATGTTCTGGGGCAATCTCGCTGGTTCCGCAGCGCTCGATATACCCTTGACGGACCATCGGACGTGTCACCAGCATATAACCCCAGTCTTCCAGAAAACGATGAACCAGAAAACGCCGCTGTGCCTGCTGCTGCCGATCATCTTCAATCCTTAGCGCTGCGATTCCCTGCGCCAGCGCCACGCCGATGGTATTGCCAGCCGTATTCCAGGCCCCATAGGCGCTGAGTTTGTCGATCTCGACATACTGGAACAACGCATTAACCAGCACCGGGTCGGCCCCATTAGGGTAAGCCACATCTGCCACAATAACGTGTTTGCCCGCTGTAATCCAGGCTTGGATCTGTTCAGCAAAGGGCTTCAGATAGGGCGTGCGATGCGCTTCCTCCTCCGCGCTCCACTCTGCATAGTGTGACGGACGCAGGCGCGAGGGTGTGTTTACTGCGACGATCAGGTCAGCCTGGTCAGGGTCTGCCGTGATCTCACCCCCCACCGCCCGGATTTGTCGCTCCAGTGTGACTCGCACCGGACCATCTTCAAATGGCGCGGTGATTTCTTCATCTCCGGGAATGGCATAGTGAATGGCAAATTGTGGCGCGCGCTGTCCGTGTCCGACGGCTCTTGCCAGCAGCGCACACCCGACTTCATCGGCCCCCGGATACATGAGCAGCCGCTTTTCAACTTCCGGCAATCGTTCCACCCATTCCGCCAGCCAGCGTTTCTCGCGTGTGCCCAAACCATAGACGCTCGTATCGTCAGAGCTGAGTACCAGTACATCACAAACCCCATTCGCAGCCAGTTCAAGCGTGGAGAGATTGACAATATGATTGCGCAAACGGCGTCGCAGAAAATCGTCGATGTGTTCGCCGGGAATTTGTGCCTGAATTTCAGCCAGTTCAAACGTAACCTTTTCCCCCTGCTTCTGTTGGTCCAGCAGTTGAGAAAACCGGTACATTCTTTCCCCATAATCAGACCAGTACAGCGGCTCCTCAAAATTGTCATTGTTACGCGATATGCGCGTAATCACATTAAAACCCGATACGGATAAGCCCGGATTTGCCTGCCTGATCTGTCGCAGCATATCCAGACGGGCGATTATGCTGGCGGCTGAATCATTTGTCGTGCGCGATGCGATCAGACCACCGTACCCCAGCATCTCACAGGATACGATCAGGGCATCCAACTCGTTGGCGTTTTCATGCAGCCATGACAGAATTTTTTCGCAGTTGGCTGGCCTGCGCCGTGAACTGAGTATATCCAGCGGCGGTTCGAGCAGTTCGACACCGGCAATCTCGGCGATCATAGCCGGATAACGAGTGTTGACGGGGCGTTCATCCAGCGGGATAAGTCCAATACGCATTTGTGCTGTTCTCCTGTTCTCATGGTTAGACTGGTGCTAGCGGGTCCGGGTAAAGATCGTTAAAGTCAGGCTCATAAATTTATCTGCAAAGTGGAATTCTGTATGAAACTTGCCGCCTATCCTAAAGCTTTTGAGCAGGTCATCGCTGGAAACCGCACGCTGTCGCTGTTTGAATGGATCGAGATGGCGAAGCAGCTTGACGCGGATGGCCTTGAAATGTATGTCGGCTTTTTTGACAACCTCGAAAACAGTTATATTGACCGTGTAGGCGAAGCCTTGCAGCAGGCCGGCTTTGAAATGCCCATGATGTGCTGCTCCCCAAATTTTACCAACCCGGACCCGGACGAACGCAAGCGGGAAATTGAGCGTGAAGTTGAAATGATCCGTGTCACGCGCCGCCTCGGAGGGCCAGGGGCGGTATGCCGGGTTCTGAGTGGTCAGCGCTACCCGGATGTGGACATGCAGCAGGGTCTCGAATGGGTGGCAGATTGTCTTCAGCAGGTGATCCCGGTGGCGCGCGAATACGATATTGTTCTCGGCCTGGAAAATCACTATAAGGATGGTTTCTGGAAATACCCGGAATTTGCTCAGAAGATGGATGTGTTTCTTGCCCTCGTGGACTCGATCCCCGAACGTCAGTATTTCGGTGTCCAGTATGATCCCTCCAACGCCATCGTAGCCGGGGATGATCCCCTTGAACTCTTGCGGCGGGTGGCAGATCGGGTCGTAAGTATGCACGCCAGTGACCGCTATCTGGCGGAAGGCGCAACACTGGATGACCTGCGTCAGACCGATGGCACAATTGGCTATTCCCCCAATCTGCGGCATGGTGTCACGGGCAAAGGTCTGAACAATTACGATGAAATCTTCCGTATCCTGGCGGAACACAACTATCAGGGCTGGATCAGTATCGAAGATGGCATGAACGGCCTGGATGAAATGCAGGAATCATTGACCTTTTTACGCCGCATGAGCGCCAAATACTTTGAGGAGAAATAGAGCTTATGGATGCACTCGTAAAATTTGACAGCCGCGACCATGCGGTTGAGGTTCGCAGTGTCCCGGAACCGCGCGCGCCGGGGCCGAATGAGGTCATTCTGGAGGTGAAGGCCGCCGGGGTGTGTGGCAGTGACCTGCACATGTGGCACGAAAACCACAGTTGGAAGATCAAGCTGCCGCTTATTCTCGGCCACGAATTCTGCGGCGTGATTGCCGAGGTAGGGTCTGATGTGCGCGGCTTCAGGGTCGGAGATCGTGTCGCCTGTGAGACCGCTTCCCAGGTCTGTAACCAGTGTATCTACTGTCTGACAGGCAGTTACAACCTGTGCCCCAACCGCCTGGGATATGGCGCGCTGGCGGACGGTGCGTTTACCCGTTTTGTGACCGCCCGGCCACAGATTCTGCATCATATACCCGACAATGTTCCCTTTGAACATGCGGCTCTGACCGAGCCAATTTGTGTGGCCTACAACGCGCTGGTCGAAAAAACGGAATCCATGAAACCCGGTGATACAGTCGTCATTCAGGGGCCGGGGCCAATCGGCATCATGGCGCTGCTTGTCACTCGCCTGCGCGGAGCCAGCCAGATCATCATGCTCGGAACAGACCGCGACGCTCACCGGCTTGAAGTCGCGGCAGAACTGGGCGCGACAGCCACCCTGAACATCCAGCGCGAGAACGCCGCCGATCTGGTGCGTTCACTTGGCGATGGTTTCGGGGCTGATCTGGTAGTGGATTGCAGCGGGGTCAGTATCGCACTCAAACAGGCCATGGACCTGGTGCGCCCTAATGGTACGATCACCAAAATCGGCTGGGGGCCAGAACCGCTGAATTTCTCGCTTGATCCCCTCGTGGCGAAGGCGGTCACGCTGCAAGGCTCCTTCAGCCACACTTACTCCACCTGGGAACGTGTGCTGGGCCTGCTGAGTTCCGGGCAGATCAACCTTGAGCCGGTGATTGGCGGACTCTACAGCCTCAATGAGTGGGAAGCTGCCTTCACGAGAATGGACAGCGGCGAGAATGTCAAGTCTGTTCTGGTGATGAATTAGGAGCGAGTCAGCATGAATGCAACCATACAGATTTCGATTGATGTGATTGACCTTGAAGAGGCGCTGGCACTGGCCCGTGCGAGCGTGGCAGTCGGTGTCGATTGGCTGGAAGTGGGTACACCTTTGATTCTGGCGGAAGGGTTGCACGCGGTTCGTGCATTTCGCTCCAATTTCCCGGATACACCTATCGTGGTTGATCTGAAGACGATGGATGGCGCGGGCTTGGAAGCTGAGATGATGTTCAGGGCTGGCGGTAACATGGTCGTGGTAATGGGTCAGGCCCACGATGCCAGCATCATTGAACAGGTTAAAATGGCGAAGAAGTACGGCGGCAAGGTGATGTGTGATGTCATGCTCTGCCCGGATAAGCCCCGGCGGGCGCGTGAAGCCCAGAATATGGGCGTGGATTACATCATTGTTCACACCGGTTTTGATGAGCGCAATATGGTGCGCGGCCTCAGCCCATTGGACGACTTGCCTGGTATTCTGTCGGCAGTGAATATCCCGGTACAGGCAGTCGGCGGTCTGTCGATTGAGCAGGCTATCGAGACCCTCCGCCTGGGCGCTCAGATTGTGGTGTTTGGCGCGCCGCTGGTCATCAGCGGAACAGAATTTAAGGCGGCAGACCCGAATTTTGAACTGCAACTGCGCGAGATTGTGCGCCGGGTGCGCGAAGCATAAACCTAATCGCCGGCGGCGCGCAGCCGCTCCCCCATCTGTACGCGCCATAACGAGGCGTACAGACCGCCGCTGGCGATCAGGTCTTCATGCCTGCCCTGTTCGGTTACGACGCCATTTTCCAGTACGAAGATGCGATCTGCGTTACGCACAGTGGACAGCCGGTGCGCGATAATAATGGTGGTGCGTCCAACCGCGATACGCTCAAGCGAACGCTGGATGGCGGCTTCAGTCTCATTGTCGACGGATGAAGTAGCTTCATCCAGAATAAGTACCGGAGGGTCTTTCAGGACGGCGCGGGCAATCGAAATGCGCTGCCGCTGCCCGCCGGACAGTTTCTGGCCGCGTTCCCCGACGATGGTATCATACCCTTGAGGCAGCGCCATGATAAAATCGTGTGCCTCGGCAATTTTCGCTGCTTCTACAATTTTTTCAAAGCTGGCATCAAAAGTGCCGTAGGTGATATTTTCGCGCACGGTTCCATGAAACAGGAACACATCCTGGCTGACAAACCCAATCGCGCCGCGCAGGTCCGCCAGATGGAGGTCGCGCAGATCATGGTCATCCAGCAGGATACGGCCCTGCTGTACATCGTAAAAGCGCAGCAGTAGCTTCACCAGCGTACTCTTACCCGCGCCGGTTGCGCCCACAACAGCAATGGTTTCCCCGGCGGGAACATGCAGTGTCAGCCCTTTGACCACATGCTGGCTGTTTTTGTAGGTAAAATCCACATTGACCAGGGTGATTGCGCCCTGTACCGCTCCAGCAGGCAGTCGGTGGCTGCCATCCACAATATTGGGTTTTGTATCGAGCAGGTCAAGCACCCGCGCGATAGACGCCATGGCGCGCTGGTACAGATCCAGCGTGTCGCCCATCCGGGTCAGGGGCCACAGGAGCCGTTGGGTCATAAACACCATGATACTGTACAACCCAACGTTCAGTGAGCCGTCCAGGACCATTAATCCTCCGAAATACATAATCGCGATAAACCCGGCCACAATTGCCATGCGGATAATGGGAACGAAGGCGGCGCTGAGTCGAATCGCGCGGTTATTGTATTCGCGGTAAAGATTGCTCTCATGGGTAATACGATTGACTTCGTGTTGTTCTGCCGTAAAGCGCTCGACCGTCGCAATGCCGCCCAGGTTATTGGCAAGCTGGCTGTTAAGCATCCCCACCTGCTGGCGAACAGCCCGGTAACGCGGGGCAAGCTGGCGTTGAAACCAGATCGATCCCCAGATAATCAGGGGCATGGGCAGAAGTGTCAGCCACGCAACCGTAGGCGCGACAGCGAAATATAACCCGCCGATGACCAGCACAGTGGTGACAATCTGGATAATGTCATT
>CAZKIB010000055.1:19517-22618 GCA_964552425.1 uncultured Anaerolineaceae bacterium
AGACATCAGGCCGCCAGTGCTGCGATCCTCAAAGTACGCCAGTTCAAGATTCTGCACATGTGCGTAAGCATCCACACGCAGATCATGTTCAATAAGCTGGGACAGATTCCGCCAGTAAACCTGCCGAATATAATCGAACAGGGATTCAAGCACCCACACGATCAGGGTAAGCGCGGACAGGACGATCAACTGGGTTTGCATTTCTCGAAAACCGAGGTCGCCCAGGAAAGAATCTTCCTGACGCACCACCACATCAACAGCCGCGCCAATCAACAGGGGCGGCATAATGTCAAACACTTTATTCAGAATTGAAAATGTGATCGCCAGAATCACACGCCCTCGATATTTCCCGGTATACCGGATCAGGCGTGTCAGAGGATGAGGTTTTTGAGTTGAGTCCATGATTTTGATCGTGACTATGTGGGCTGAGACATCTGTAAGTCGCATTGTAGCATGAGCATGATAAGTCCAATTTATTGGACTCACAATCAGCTAACTGCGTTTATCGGCCTTCCAGGGCACGTGATCGGCAGTCTCTACCAGAAAACGCAGCATCCGGTCCCGCATCCGCTGGCGAATCGTCTCAAACGATGGATCGTCAATACGATTGTGCTGTTCACCGGGATCAGCCTGTAAATCATACAACTCATCGGTTTCGTACAGCCGGAACACATACTTGTACTGGTGTGTGCGGCACATGACGGCTTTGGTATGTTCCGGGCCATCCGCCTGCTGCCAGCTTAAACGCGGCCAGTAATTCGATGTGGAATCCGAAAGACTCTCCAGTTCTTTGGCCTGCTGTTCCCCGGCCAGCCGGCCGCCTTCACAAAACACAGCGTCTCGATGTTCATCGGTCTCGCCCGCGATAACTGGCAGCAGAGGTCGTCCGAAATGGGTGTGCTGTGGCGCGATGCCAGTGACAGCCTCAACAGTCGCCGGAAAGTCAATGAGTTCGACCAGAGCATCGCTAATGCGAGGTTGAACCGGGTATGCCGCTGGCAGCTTGATGAGGAACGGCACGCGGGTTAAGCAGTCCTGAAAGGTGTTCTGGGTTTTCTCCACAAGGCCATAGTCGCCTGTAAAGTCGCCATGATCGGAAAAGAAAAACACGGCGGTGTCATCGTAAATCCCGGCGTCGCGCAGCGCATCCACGACTACGCCAAACTGATGATCGACTCGCGCGCACATCCCATAATACGTGGCACGCAGTTCAGTCCAGCGCTCTTCCGTCCAACCGGCCATATTCTGCCGCTCATAAATACCTTTGAGCAGGCCGGGTTTGCCCTGCCAGTCAGCCGGCGTTGGCAAACGCTGTGGCAGCGCATCACGTTCGATCATGCTGAACCAGGGGTCTTCAACCCCATACGGCGGATGCGGATAACTTAACGGCAGATAGATGCACAGCGGTTGGTCTGCTGGCCGGTTGCGAATGGCTTCCACTGCGCCCTCGACCATCGCCCAATCGCCGTCGTAAATATAGGGTTCATCGTCCGCCTTTGGAATGCGTCCAGCGTAAAAGGAATAGTAGGTGTCACTGCCGGGTTCGCCGCGCCAGGCATCATCGACGTGAAGATTACGGCGCAGCGGGCGCGCGGGTGTGTTGGGAGCCTGGTACTTGACATTGCAGTAGGCGTCGTAACCATGCTGTGCGGGGACAACATCGTTCTTCCCGCCCCACCAGACGAAATACCCGGCGTCCTTGAGCGTTTTCAGGAGCATCGGCTCGTCTGCTTGCAGCATATGAAACATGGTGCGATGACCGCGTGTGTGTGGATACCACCCGGTCATAAACGAGCAGCGGCTCGGGGTGCAGACCGGGTTCTGGCAGAATGCGTGACGAAACGAGACCATATCTGTCTGAACTGCGCGATCCAGATTCGGTGTGACAGCCGCCGGGTTTCCCATATGTCCCAGCACATCACCGCGCCATTGATCCGGGTTAAAAATCACAATATGGGGATATTGACTCATCAGAACTTCCCTGCCCTATTTCACCATAAACTGGCCTGCGATCACCCAGAAATCGCCGGTGTCCGCTCCGGTGGTGGCGAGCGGTTGGCCTGCGGAATCCAGCACCATCACTTCAACATTATAAGTTCCCGGCGGTATCTGCGGGTTTAAGTTTAAGTCATAAGCAATCTGCCAGATTTCACCCGGCTGCCAGCCCGTTACGGGGTACTGATGTGCCACGTCAGTCTCGCGTTCCAGTGCCGCGCCATAGACCTGTGCGTAAGGATCGGTCAAACGCACACGAGGCGTCACACTCAAGTTCGTCGCCAGTGCCTCCCAGTAAAGAATGACCTGTACCCAGGTGCTCGGTGGATGCAAACGCCGGTCCTGTGCGCTGCCGGAAGTCACAGGCAGATAAACACCATGCAGCCGCATGTCGCTGCCAAACACCGCATCCAGCGGGCGCGCATCGGCGGGCAGATGGTCCAGCCTGGGGGCAAAATCATAAAAACGGATGTGCATTCCTGATGGAAACACCTCCGTGATGAGCGCCGCTTTCTGCCGAAACCATTGATCCACCAGTCTTTCAGGGTCCGAAATATCCGGCTGATAATGGACAAACCACACGCGGGGCGCATCGGCTGTTTGCTCGGCCAGTATCCCGGCATAATCTACCCGATTGGAGACTTCCGGGAAAAGGCCCACTACCGGTGAAGTTCCCTGATAGTGATAACTGAAGGCCAGTTCCCCCCAGTCTGGTATCACGATGATCCTGTCATCGGGACGTTCGTGCTGCTCGATAAATCCAGCAGCGGCCACCCAGTCATCGCGAAAAGTGCGGCTCAGATCATTAAATACGCCCCACCCGCTCACCGTGAAGATACTTACAAACGCGATTGTCCGCCAGCGCCGGCCCTGTGCTGCGATGCTTCCAGCGGCTAACACAAGCAGAGGGGACAAAAATGGCGTGAGATAACGGGCTTTGTAGAACCCGGCAGTCCATGCCAGTAATGCCATGCCTGTGACACCTGAAAAGGCTAAAAACAGGATTAAAATCACACGTCGTTGTTGACGCTGCCATAAGCTGAATGCGCCCATGATAACCAGCGCCGTCACAATAAAACCCGCGCTCTCTGTGGTGATCAGACGAT
>CAZKIB010000055.1:22636-27175 GCA_964552425.1 uncultured Anaerolineaceae bacterium
CACAATCGACAGAAACGCCTGTATTGGGTTGCTGAAAGCTGCTTCGCTGATGTCTGCCCCAAGCGGTCTTCCAGAACGATACACCGCCCACACCGGGCTAAAATAGGGTAAGTAGGCTAATGCGGCCAGAACGAAACAGCCAGCAGTGACGATCAGTGTGCGCGGTTTTCGGTTTTGTTGCAGCAGCCAGCTCAGAATAGCCCCCACGCCTAAAATCAGAGTAACCAGCACTCCAGCAATATGGGTATAGGCTGCCAGCAGGCCAAATATTGCTGCGCCAACGTACCACAGTTCCGAACGCGAACGAAAGTACGCTTCAATCAGACAGGCAAATCCGCACACAGCAAATAACGCCAGCAGGGTGTACATCCGTATCAGATAATCGGAATAGATCAGAAGGGGTGCAGACAGCCACAGCAGACCTGCTATCGTCGCCCCTTGCGGTGAAAACATCCGTCCGGTCAGCCGCATGATGAGCGCGCCGATAAGCAGATCAGCCAGAATATTCATGGACCGGAGCGCCAGCAGACTTTCACCTGCGAGTGCCGTCCAGCCTTTGAGCAAAAGAAAATGTAAGGGTGGATGAATATCGAGTTCAAGCGCAGCCAGCCCGCGCAGCATCTCGTCTGTATCCAGTCTGGTCAGGGACAAGCTGAAGGCATCGTCCCCCTCAAGTCCATGATAGTCGTGCAATACCAGCCGCAGCCCGAAACCGAGCAGCAGGACGCTGATCCAGACCAGTAATCGCCGGGTTTGCATCAATCCATGTCGAAGCGTGTGCCCAGCGCTTTTGGCGGGTCAGAACGCAGGAATGTGCGAAAGCGCTTTTGAACGGGTCGTGGCAGCACAAGCAGCAGCCGCTCGATAGTTCCACTGCTTACCAGAAGCAAGGTGATAATGAGCAGTACCCAGGGCAGCGCATTCAGGAGTATGAAGTTGAATTCAACTATCTGACCGAACAGTACCAGGCCATTACGCTGAATATCGGATGAAACCGCCCGCAGCGCCGCGAAAAGGTAGGCTCCCAGAACGACCCGGAACGGATGCCAGCCCCCAAAGATGACGATCACCAACGCAATCCAGCCATCGCCCTGCATCGCCGGGGGGGTCGACCAGCCGGGTTTGAAATACAGTGAATAAGCGGCGCCAGCTAACCCGACCAGTGTGCCGCCTGCGAAAGTGTAAACATAGCGCATCCGATTAATCGGAGCGCCTCTGGCGAAGGCTGTTTCCGGTCTCTCGCCGATAGCGCGGTGCGTCAGACCAGGGCGCGTGCGGAACATCCAGAACCATGCGAGGAACACCAGCGCGTAGCTGGAATAGACCAGAATGTTATGGTCAAAAAAAATGGGGCCAATAATCGGAATCTGGTTCGCGATGGGCAGCGGCCAGTGCGGAATTTGCGGACCGGGTACACGAGTGTATTCCTGCCCCAGGAATTGCGCGAGGTCAGCCGTTAGAATGGTCAGTACGAACCCAATAGCAACCTGATCCTGCCGCAGTTCAATATTCGCCGCTGCGATAATCAAAGCGATGAGACCCCCCACTGCCATCGCAACCAGTATTCCGATCAGGAGATTGTCGGTCACAAGGGCTGCCACAAACCCGGCCATCGCCGCCAGAATAATGCTGCCATTCAGTGAAAGATTAATCACTCCGGCTCGTTCGGTGATTGTTTCGCCAATACTGGCAATGACCAGCGGTGTGGCATTGGCAACGATACGACTGAGGGTATTAATCAGTTCCTCATTCACCGGGTCAGACCCTCTCTGGCAGACTCAGCGGGCTTGGTCACACTTTCCGGTGTGCTGACCGTTTGGGGCGGTGTGCGCGCTTCCAGCCGCTGGCGCAGACCGTTGACCAGCAGCACCAGCAGCACCAGGGTGCCCTGTAATACCTGGGCCAGAGAAGCATCAAGCTGCATGGTGACACGCAGGCGCGTACTCCCGGACAAAATCGCTGAAAAAATGATCGTAATCAGGGGTATCCAGATGGCGCGCACCGACGCCAGCATGACCACCAGCAGTCCGAGAAATCCAATGCCCCCGGCTGCCAGTGGACGGAAACTGCCATAGGTGAACAACACGCGGTAAGCCCCTGCCAGACCAGCCAGAGCGCCGCACACGACAAAGGCGCTCAGGGCCACCCGGTTGACCGGCACACCGAGCAGGAGTGCAGAACGCTGGTTCTTGCCGACTGCTTTAAGCTGCAAGCCCCAACGTGTGCGATTCAGCGCCAGCGGTACACAGAACAGCGCGATGGCTACCAGAACAAGTCCCAGTAAACTGACAGGCCACTCTGTCGAAAGGCCTGGTAAAAGCGCGGCCTCCGAAAACGGGGCGGATTGCTGCGCGCTGCCGCCTTCGGGATACCAGGGTCCCGATATGAGGTAGATGCCCCACACGCTGGCGATAGAGTTAAGGGCCATACCGCTGAAGATTTCGTTGACACCCAGCCAGACGCGCAGCAGACCGGCGGTGGCAGCCCACAGGATGCCACCGAGAATTGCCAGACCCAGTTCGATAATAATCAGGAGTGGCGCAAATTCGGCCGGCAGTTGAATGGTCAGCGCCCCCCAACTGGCGAAAATCGCGCCCATCAGAATTTGCCCTTCGATCCCGATATTCCAGAGACCCGCCCGAAAGGTGGTGATTAACCCGACACACACCAGTGTGAGCGGAATCCAGAAATTCAGAACACCAGCAAATGAATTGGTGTTTCGAAAGGCTCCTTCGAAGATTGTCACCGCAACTTCAACAGGGTCCCGGCCCACAGAGTTGACCAGCAGCGCGCCAATAAGCAGAGACAGACCAATCGGCAGTAACGCGAAAATCAACTGAACTGCTGTTGAATGCCTCAATTAGTAATTCCCCTGCGTATCAAACGCACCGCCGATATAATGCCCCAACTGATCTACGGTCGCGCTCCCGACATCAGCAACTTCGTGGATGCGACCTGCATAGAATACCAGAATTCGATCACTATATGCTAACAGTTCGTCGAGTTCGGGCGAACTGAAAACAATCGCCGCGCCGCGCGCTCGCCGTTCAAGCAGCTGCTGCCAGATCCATTGGGAGGAATCGACATCCAGGCCGCGTGTCGGTTGTTCAAGAAACAATACAGATGGACGTTCTGGCAGAAGAGAAATCAGCATCCGCTGCTGATTGCCGCCGGATAAGCGCTCGATCTGGTCGTTGGCCTGTCCACGCACATTGTAATGCGCAATCTTCCTGTTCGTCTTCTGCATCATTCGCGGCCAGTCGACGGTCCATCCGTTCCTTGAAACGAGCGCAACATGCTCAGTCAGGGTCATACCGGCGATTAACCCTTCTTCCAACCGCCCTGCCGCGCCAAAAACAACGCCGCTGTTCATAAACTCCAGGTAGGATTTGCCAGTGAGATCATGCTCATTGATCCGAATATGCCCCCCGTGAATGGGGATCAGCCCGCAGGCTGCCCGCATCAGCAGTTCCTGACCACTGCCATCCAGCCCGGCCAGGCCAATGATTTCACCCGCCCTGATCTGAAAGGTCACTTCGGGGATTTCAAGACGGCGATCATGGATAACAACTTTGTCCAGGGTCATCACCGGTTGACCAATGGAAGACCCGGATCGCACGGGTGTGGGCATCTCCTGACCAAACATCAGTTCAACCAGATGTGCTTTTGTCCGGTTGATGATTTCGGGAGTGATATGCTGATGATCCGGCATAGGCAGGCTGCCTACCTTTTGACCAGCGCGCAGCACAATGACCGAATCGCACAGATCAATCACATCTTCCAGTTTATGGGACACCAGCAGCACGATCAGGTTTTCATCATGGGCCAGCCGCCTCAGAGCGTCAAAAAGAATGGTCTTCTGCTCCGCTGAGATTCCAGTGGTGGGTTCATCCAGAATAAGGGTCTTCACACCGAGCGCGAGCAGACGCACAATCTCAAGCTGCTGTCGCTGCGCAATACTCAGTTGGTCTACGGGCGTGTCGGCGTCAAGTTCAAAACCCAGACCGCGAGAGTAGCCGGCAAGCTGTTCGGTAGCTTTGCTCCAGTCTGGCAGCACAGAACCCGGTTGACCATATGTGAAATTTTCCAGTACGGTAAATGCCGCGATGTCGAGCGGGTCCTGCTGCAACATGCCGATGCCCTGCCGAAGCGCGCCCTGTGGGCCGCTGTAGCTTGTAGGCCGGTCATCAATCCAGATTTCACCGCTGTCTGCCGGCTGAAAACCGGACAGGATTTTCATCAGGGTGGACTTACCCGCGCCATTCTCCCCAAGCACACCGACAATCTGTCCGGCTTCAAATGTGACACTAATGGCATCGTTGGCGTGGATATGTCCGAAAAACTTGTGGATGTTTTTGAGCGTGATATTCATAGCCTGGCTTTGAAAACAAATGGGGTGCCACATGATGGACACCCCATGATGCTTCGGAAAAGAGGATTACTCGCTTGCGCCGGTCATACCTTCGAGAAGCTGTGGGATAAACCAGATGTCCAGCAGATCGACTGGTTCACCCTCCGGGGCCAGTTCGGTCCCATCCT
>CAZKIB010000055.1:27215-29862 GCA_964552425.1 uncultured Anaerolineaceae bacterium
GTTGGCTTCATCGGTTGAGTAAGCAGCCATCTCTTCGTAGAAGGCGTCCAGTTCATCCGTAATATCTTCCGGCAGGCCCTCGCCGCGCAGGAAGCCGATAACCGAAGTATCCGGGTTGTTAATGTCCGACCAATCGGGCGGCAGCCATTCCCAGGCTTGCTCCCAGCTTCCATCCTGGACGGCCTGGACGGTGTCAAGATACGCCGGCCCCCAGTTATAGTACGCCGCGCCAATGCAGGCGGTGGGCGCTTCCGCACAGCCGTTGATATTGCCATACGGAATGGCGAAGACACGTTCACCCTCAGATGAGCGGCGGCCCGCAACCTGAATCGCTTCTGAGGTGTCGATACCCGAAATCACCACATCCGCGCCACTGTCGAAAAATTCATTGGCAACTTCTGTTGGGTCCAGGGTGACACCGGGAATATTGAACCAGAACCCGATCCAGGTGACTGTAAATTCCAGATCATCCGGGTTCATCCCGCGATAGTTTTCGTAGCAGTAGCGCGCGCCGAGATACGACGAAGACGCCAGCCGGCGGGTTTCAGGGTCAATGAGCGCGCCGAGATAACCGATCTTCCCGGTTTCGGTGGTCAGCGCCGCCGCGCAGCCCGCCAGGATGCGGGGCGCTTCCATCAAACCGTTAAAGTTTCCGACATTCGCAACCGGTTCGTCCGCAAGTGCATTACTGCCGGTAATATTGATGAACACCGTATCAGGGAAGGCCTCGGCAACAGCGTCTGTGTCCTGCTCGAACGAAGCGGAAGTGGTGAAAATGACACTCGCGCCGGCGTCAACCATTTCCGTAACGACATCCAGCAGGGTGGCGTCGGGGGCATCAACTTCGTTCAGGCTTTCAAAAAGCAGCATTTGCGCGCCCGGCAGATTCTCTTCGACGTACAGCCCACCCTCGTAGTGCGACTGGCTCCATCCGCGATCATCCTTTGGCCCGACCAGTACGACTCCGAAGACTATTTCTTCCTGAGCTGCCAGCGGCGCGACGATCATGGTCAAAAATATCAGGGTGGATAACACTAGCAAAAATTTCCGTGACATGGTCCCTTCCTCATCAGTATGTATAGTGATTCTTGTAGAGTTTAACCAGATGTTAAAATCAGGCAAGTGCTAAACATCACAAAAACATGATTGTTTCATTTGGGCACTCAGCCCATCCCTTTTGACAGGTTTATACTATCTTCTGGCCTTCAGTGTTGGACAAAATGCGCCTGTAAACAGGTCATAAGTTTGAAGACTGACATTCGTTGGGCAATAATTTACATGAAGACTTTTTGCAGACAAAGGGCTTGATGATGGACTTACAACTCAGAGATAAGGTGGCAATCATTACAGGGGGCAGTATTGGGATAGGTCTGGCAGTAGCGGAAGGTCTGGCTGCTGAAGGAGTCCACATTGCGATTTGCGCGCGCAACGGGGAACGTGCCCAGCATGAGGCCGCCCGTATAGCAGATCACTATGGAGTCCAGACTCTTGGCTTCGCTGCCAATGTCACTGATCTGGAGGCATTGGCGCAGTTTGTGAGCGCGGTGGAACAGAAGTTTGGCGGTGTGGATATTCTCATCAACAATGCGGGTACAGGCAGCGAAGAAACCATCATGGATGCCTCTGATGAGCGCTGGTATTACTATCTGGACCTGCATCTGATGGCCGCCGTCCGTCTTTCGCGTGCGGTAGTTCCCTTCATGCGCCTGCGTGGTGGGGGTGTGATTTTGAATAACGCCTCGATCTGCGCGTCACAGCCTCTTTACTATGAACCGATCTACAATGTGTCCAAAGCAGCACTGGTAATGTTTTCCAAATGTCTTGCGACAGAATTGATTAAAGATAACATTCGCGTGAATGCAATCAATCCAGGTCTGGTCATGACCCCGGACTGGCAGAAGACCGCAAAAATTCTGACCGAGGGTACGGATTCAACATGGGAGCAGTATCTCGACAAAATTGCCAAAGACAATGCCCCCATAGGTCGTTTTGCTTCGCCAGATGAAATCGCGAATCTCTTTGTTTTTCTCTGTTCGCCGCGCTCCAGCTACTGTGTGGGGTCAACCTACTATATCGACGGTGGCTGGCTCAACGTGACGACATAACAGGTTGTTCTGAATGGGTGGGGTACAGCCTCACCCATGTTATTCTTTGACTGCTTCGCGTTTGTGCCAGTCATCGCTGAACAGATTGAAATGTACTTTTTGACGGGGATGCTCCGCGATCAGTTCCTCGTTCAGGGTGACACCTAATCCCGGTCCCTGGGGCAGGGCAAAGTATCCATCTACCACTTCTGGCAGACCCGGTGCGGCTTCCTTGACATAGGCTTCGGCAAAGTCATTAAAGTGTTCCTGAATCTTGAAGTTGGGCGTGCAGGCTGCCAGATGCAGCGCGGCGGCGGTGGATACTGGGCCACCGACATTATGTGGCGCGATGAGCATGTAGTACGTTTCTGCCCAGGCTGCCAGCTTTTTGGTGTTCAGGATGCCGCCGAAGTGGGTGATGTCCGGTTGGATGATGTCAGCCGCCTGGAGTTCGAATAATTCCCGGTATTCGTACATGGTGTGCATTCGCTCCCCGGTGGCTATGGGAATGCCTAGTCCGCTGACAGCATCGCTTGTCTTTTTCAGGGCCGCCAGGTTTTCGG
>CAZKIB010000056.1:0-4230 GCA_964552425.1 uncultured Anaerolineaceae bacterium
TTTCGGCCAGCGAGGGCAGCTTACCGTCGGTCTGCTCGGCATATTCCAGGCGCTCCGCCAGCGAGCCGCCCGTCAGCAGGCGCATGACGACGTAGTTGATGCCGCCCTGATTGCCATAATCATAAACTGGCACAATGTGGGCGTGTTCCAGCCGCGCGGCGGTTTGCGCTTCACGCTTGAAACGCTCGGTATAACTGGCTTCAGAGGCGATGGACGGCGGCAGCAGCTTGAGCGCGACAGGCCGCTGCAAGCTGGGCTGGTAGGCCCGGTAGACCGCGCCCATCCCGCCCATGCCGATCAGGTCGCGCAGTTCATACTGGCCGAACTGCTGGCCGGCCAGCCCCCGAATATTCACGCCAATCATGGATTGGTCGCCGGGTGGCTCCATCGTCGTGGTAGGGCTTTCGCGCAGCCACGATGCGGTATTTTCAATGACCCGCGCCAGAAACTCAATCGACTGGTCAATATAGACATTCTTGATGTCGAAGATCAGCACGCCATCATGTTCAAGAAGAGTGCGAATGTGCGGGGAAGGCGCCTGGTTTGGTTCCTGCGGTTCGTAACTTTCCTGAAAGACGGGGACCAGCGGCTTGCCGAATTTATGGGCCGTCTCGATCTCGCGCTGCACCCACTCGGAATCGAAGGTGGATTCAGCGACCAGACAGACGAACACATCGCTGTCACGAATAGCGTCTGTCAGCCGGGTTGGGAAATCCCCGGCGGTGTCCATGCGCTGCGTGTCCAGGTAAACCTCAATACGGTGATGTTCGCGCAGTTCTCTGGCGATCAGGTTCGCCAGCATGGCGCTCGGTTTCCGCCGGTAGCTGATAAAGACGCTTGCCATTGATTTTCCTGTAGACCGGACCCAGGCAATGGTTCCAGTATAATGCGCGCCACAGGGAATAGCAACGCTCTCCGACACACAGCCCGTAACTCAAACCTGTCATTCAGTAATGGCACTGCTGCAACAATATAAGAAATGTAGTATGCTATTGTTATAAGCTGCGGCGCATTTGACATGACATCTGTTCATGAATATAATATGGCGCTAAGTGTGTAAATACTGATTATTAAATGGGATATGAACTGGCCTGTTATTTTATTCGTTTCTTTATCATAAAATTCAGGCTACCAGTACCAGCGGCACATTGAAGGTCAGCGCTTCTGTGAGTAGGCTGTAAACAAAAGCTTTACTCGTCATATGGAAGCAGAAGTCTTAGAAGGTTTGGAGACGTGAGGCAGTCGGTTGGGTTCTATTCAGAAATTAGTTTGTCCTGCATTATGGTTCTAAGTGGGACCTTTACATTACACTCATTGAGTGATAAATTACGGTTAGAGAATTGACCGGAATTAAGGTCTTTCTGTAACTGCTGTTTATTAATGGCATGTAGACATTCATGAGTTTTATGGAAACCTCCACTTCCTTCAACAATCCATCTGCTCAGTGCAGTTTCCACTGAAATTCCGAGAAAAGGCATAGGATGATATCTCAGATTACCAACCTCACTCTTGAAAGCTTCCAGAAGCGGGCTGAAAACAAAAAGCTCATTCTGCTCTATCCATGGACCAATTACCGTACCATATTTATAACACATCTGTTAAATACCTATGATACGGGCCTTTTATACTACCGGTTAAACATGGACGCTGCCCGGTTAGAAGATTGGCTGGCCGGGATGCTGGCCGAATTAGGTCCGGCGCTGGACGGTTTTGGCAAAAACTTGCAATCTGCGCTGAATAGTGGTAAGGCCGCCCAGATGGGACAGGCGCTGGCCGCCGACCTGGCCGCGTATGCCGGAAAAGAAAAGGTTATTCTGTTCATTGATGAATTTGACCGCGCCCCGCTGAATGGCAAATTCCGGGAATTTATCGAAGCTGCTGTCGCCGCTCTGCAACCCAATACCCAAATGGCATTCAGCAGCCGCCGCCTGACCTACGAACCCTGGTATAATTTTGTGGCAAAAGGGGTTGCCTGTGTGGTCGGCACTGAATACCGTAAAGATGATGTGATGTTTACGGTGGAAGAACCGGCCCGTCCGCAGCTTGAGGTGTATTCCCTGGGACGGGGCTACGCCATCGCCAACGGCCAGATGATTTCTAACTGGGACGGGGCCTTGCCGCGCAACCTGTTTTTCTACTTCATGGATCACCCGCTGGTCACGCGCGATGAAATCTTTGCCACCTTCTGGCCGGATTTGTCCGTCAAGGAAGCTACCAACGTCTTTCATGTGACCAAACGTAAGATCAGCGAACGCATCAGCATGAAAGTGGGCGATGGTAAAAGCTACGAACTGACCCAGTACAGCGGCGGCTTTTATATGCCCAGCGAAAAGATCGTGCGCCACTACGATGTGGCTGACTTTCAGGATGCGATTGAGCGCGCCATGGTCGCCACCAGCGATGAGCAGGAAAAGTCACTCTTGACAGAAGCCATCGAACTGTATAAGGCTCCCTTCCTGCAAACAGTGGAAATGCCCTGGGTCGAAGAACGGCGCGATCAACTGCGGCAGCTGTATTCACAGGCGCTCATCAGTATGGCCCGCCTGCACAAACGCCGTAATGAACTCGATCACGCGCTTGGCTTCTTTATCCGCGCACTCAAAGAAACGCCCGAACGTGAAGACATCCACCGTGAGGTGATGACGATTTATCTCAAGCTGGAAATGTTTGAAGACGCCCGCTGGCAGTACCAGACTCTCGAAACGATCCTGCGCGAAAAACTGGGCATTGGGCCATCGCGCGAGACTCGTGAACTGTACGAAGTCATCAGCGCGCGCGGCTAGAGCGTATTATGCACTTTTTTGTGCTGGACAGTGCGCAGCCTATCCGGCAAAGCACCCCAAATCCCTGCGAGATTCCGGCACCGCTGCCCCAGTCCCAACGGGACTTGTTTTACCTTGCCGTCGATTTCAATCGGCGGCACGAGCGAAAAGCCCGGAAGCGATCATCGCACATATCCAGAGTCGTTGAGGGTCGCAGCCCAAACTGGCTGCTGATGACTGGCAACTGGTCACTGCACTAAGAACTGCGATAGCGCCAGACCGGCATAAACCCCTGCCAGGGGTGTCCGCCGGGGGTTTCGCAGGCCGGGTAGGCTTCAAAAATACCCAGGACCATCACCAGCGCGTCCGGCTTCCAGGCAGAGACATCGGGCAGCAGCAGAGTCCCACTGAGATAGTGGGTCTTTTTTTCCCACGAGATGACCACAATTTCTTCGCCGCTGCCGCCGCTGAGGGTGCGAATGCAGGTGGGTGTATCCAGTGCGTCAATCAGCAGCCACAGCGGAAGTTCGGTTCGGATGCGCAGGCCGCTGACTCGCCCGCGATTGTCATAGATCACGCCGCTGAAACGGCGGGAATACTCCACCGCGCTGAAGGTGATCTGTGTCACCACCCGCTGAAATTCCAGCGCGACCCCCGGCACATGCTCACTCAGCAGCGCGACAACCTCTTCCGTATGCGTTTTGCCCGGTAGGATTCCGGCCCAGCAGGGCAGCGCGCAGACATCGAAGCCGGGATAACCGGTGCGCATGACAGGCATTTCCGGCGAGGTATACACCCCTGCCACGAACAGACTCAGCAGCAGCGCACTCAGGGCGGTGACTCGCGCCGCCAGATGCAAGCCTATTCTCAGCATCAGGGCACAATCAGGTGCGGCTGCGGCTGAATATCGCCATCCCGCGCCAGGGATGCAGGTCCTGACAGGGGTCTTTGGAGCGGCGCGTGAGTACCAGCACGGCGCTGTGCCATTCCGGGTTCCATTCCCCTGCCCCAAAGTGCGACATAATGTAGATGCCGTTCACCTGCCAGTGAATATTGATAACCCCCGGCTGGCCGAGGCGCGAATAACAGGCCGGTTCGCCGAACAACAGCAGCAAACGCCATAACGGCAGGGAGTTATTGAGCCGGATGGAATGGACCAGCCCGGCGTCTTCGTCAATCGTGACGGCATGACCGTCCAGCGATGGGTCAATAAAAAACGAGCGCGGTCCGCGCACCTGATAGCGCCGCCCTGGCAAATGGTGGGAGACAGTGGAAGGCACAGCCGCAAAGGCCGTGCGCCCTGGTTCGATCCCGATCCAGCAGGGCACATGACACAGCCCCAGTCCTTCCAGCGCATCCACCGGCAGCGGATCGGCCCGCACCACTGCCACCACCAGCCCCACGCCAAGCGCGCAGCCCACCATCGCTATTTTCAAAAGACGCAGAATGAGAGTCAGCATGATCGAAT
>CAZKIB010000056.1:4277-11928 GCA_964552425.1 uncultured Anaerolineaceae bacterium
AGTTGGGCTGATAGCGCTCGTCAAACCGGGTGCAGACTTCACCGGCCAGCCGCAGAGTGATGCTGTCCGCCGCGAGTTCCACATTATGTGGGCCGGGCTGGGCGTTATACCAGACCACCACCGGCGGCAGGTCCCACCCGACTTCCAGCAGACGCGGCCCCCCGCGACGGCCATATAAGCGGGCGCAGCGCGGCGTGCCGAGCAGCAGGATCATCCGCCAGAGAGGAACGGGAACCTGCAAACGCACCGCGCTGACGTGCCGCTGGCTTGCCCCAATACTGCCGCTGAAATCGCGCGATTGCAGCGCGTAACTCGGCGCGGCGGAAAGCTGCTGCGCCAGCACCGTAAACTGCGGCTGGTGCTGCGCGATCAGGTCCGGCACATCGGCAAAGGCAGTTGTGCCTGGCACGATGCCCGCCCAGCAGGGCTTTTCACATACGGCCAGCCCATACAGCGCGGCTTCCGGCAGCGGTTCGGCGCGCAGCCGGCCCAGCAGCAGCAGCATCAACGCCGCCAGACCGGGGACGAGAATCACGCTGCGCAGGAGAATCGCCAGCATACGGCAGCCTAACGCAGCGCGGCATAACCCGGCCAGGGCAGCACCTGACCGTACTTTTCACAGGGGGCGATAGAAGTCGGAACCCACAGAAACAGGGCGTTGGTCAGCATCTCCGGGTTCCAGCGCGAAATTCCCAGGTTCGACATGACATAGACGCCGTCGATTTCCCAGTAGATGTTGACGATCTGGACATCATAGCGGTTGTCCACCGGCTCGATGCACAGCGGTTTATCCAGCACCAGCAGCAGCGGCCACAGCGGCTGCACCACATTCAGGCGGATGCTGCCGACGCGGCCATCCTGCGCCGAGATCGCGCCGAGGACATTATGGGAAGGCACTTCCACCACAAAATGTGTGAAGCGCTGGTAACGCTGAAAATTAACCGGGGCTTTCGCCAGGCTCGTTTCGACGACACGCTGCACCGCCTCGATAGGCGTGCGTCCTGGTTCCAGCCCGGCCCAGCAGGGTCGGCTGTCACACAGCGTCAGCCCGGCTTCAATGGTGGGCAGCGGCAGGCGATGCGCAGCCGTCAGCACGCCGGTAAGAACCAGCATGGAGGGAATCAGCGTGAGCGCGGCCAGCCGCCAGAATACCTCAAACATCGCCGGAAGATCCTGTTATGGTTGACAGTTTCCAGTGAGCAGTTTTCAGAAAAACTCAAATGGACGCGAGAAACCATGACACCCTTTCTGCTGCAACCTCAGCCTGAATGCAGTGAATGCCGCCTGTCAGCGAAAAACCCATGAGAGATCACAGCAAATATCCAGAGTCGTCAGAAATTGCAGCCCGGACCGATGACTGGCAACTGATAACTGCGCCAGCCTGTTCTGAAAACGGACCACTGTTCAATGATCCTCATAGTAGCACACACTGCGGCCTCAAAGCTATAATAGCCCCATGAGCAATCGAACTGGCAGAATGCCGCCGGACCACCTGGGGGTTATCGTCGCCGCGCTGGTGATGATGATCGGTGGGTGGTTTGGCCTGTACACTCTGGTGACAACCAGCCTGCCGCGTGTGGGCCAGCGCTGGCTGTTTTTTGTGCTGCTGCACGTGGCCGTGACCGGAACCGTGCTGCCCTTTGTGCGCTATCTCAATGTGCGTTTTACGTCCGTGACTGCCCCCCTGCCATCTGGCGGTGTGCTGGTACGCCAGAGCGTCTGGATTGGCCTGTTTGTGGTCACATGTGCGTGGCTGCAAATCCCCCGCGTACTGAACCCGCCCATCGCGTTTTTTGTGGCGCTGGTGTTTGTGGTGATCGAAGTTTTCCTGCGCTCCAGAGAGATCAGCCAGGAACGTTATGAGGAATAGAACAGGGCTGGCTGCTCAGAAAATCTTCTCCCACACCGTTAAAGTGGCATAGTGTTCCAGCCCGACAGCAGCATAGAGTTTGCCCGCGTCGGATGGCCCCCAGTTGGCGACATAAACCACATCCGCCGTGCCGAGCGCCTGCAAACGCCGGATGCTCTCGAACATCACGGCCCGCGCCAGCCCCTTGCGGCGGATCGGGATGCGTGCCAACCGGCTCGAAGGTCGCGTAACGGTTCACGGCATCAACCGTCAGCCCGGCAAACGCGGCGAATGAACCATCAACTGCTTCCGCGATCAGGTGCAGATCGTAGTTGTGCGAAGGCGAATAGCGCTGGAAATTGCGCAGCATTTCGGGTGGTAAGGCGTGCCCGAAGGTAAGGTTGCAGCAGGTTGTCCAGCCCTGCACATCCCTCTCGGTGTCCTGCACGCTGCGAATCGTGTACCCCTCGGCCAGTGATACATCGGGAACTAGGTCACTCACCCGGCGGCGGCGATGATGAAAACAGCGCGAGTCCTGGGGCACATATCCCCGGCGCGTGAGGCGTGTCTGACGTTCTGCATCCCAATCGAAGGCCCAGGCGATTAACCGGCGCTGGCCGGTGTCTGTCAGGACAGCGAGATGCGTCTCAGCCCAGTCGAGTATAGCCTCTTCCAGAGCGCGATAATCCGGGTGGATTTGCAGGGCGAGATCGCCGGGACCATCTGGGACAGCCGCGCCGATGATCGCGCCGTCTGCATTTTCCCAGATGTGGGTGTGCGCGCCCCAGGCAGGGTCGGCCCGTTCAGCATCGGTGACGTACCAGAAAGTGCCTTCCCACCGGCGGGTTTCCCAGTTGAATTCACGGCCCAGGAGGGCATAGCTGTCGATCAGGAGCTGGCGCAGGCGCATGGCATCAGCCTCACCGCAAAGTCGGCGATGGGTGATGCGTGTCAGGGTTTGGGTACTCATAACAACTCCGTTTGAATCAGGGACGTCCGCTTTTAAGAAGCCGGTAGATTCCACACAGCAACCGGTTATCAGAAAAGACCCCGGACAGGACTTCATCCGGGGGTAGTGGGCTGGACTTATTCCTGAATGATCGGGAGATACAGTCGGAAACGCATTTCGTTCGGCGGCAGATCACTGAGAATGTCGAGACATTCTTCCAATCCCGGTTGTGCGCCGATCTGATAGCCCTGCTCCATGCACCACTGCAAGAGCTGCTTCCAGCACGGCGCGATCTGCTCCACGCCCTGAATTTCTGTCATGGCAAATAGTCCGCCCGTGAAATCCCTGATCCTGACCGCGCCGGAAGGGTCTACATCTTTGCCCACCGTGAGCCAGGTGGTGTAGGTGTGGTTCGGATAGGGCTGGCAGTTGTCATAACCGAAGAAACGAAAGTCTCTGTCCAGCAAGCCCTGCGGACGCGCCCAGTCCAGCAGCGTATGGATGGCGTCATCTTCCGGGGATTTGCTGGTGATCGCTGTGGCAGCGACTCGCATCGGTTCCAGACGTTCGATCTGTACCGTTAACGCCTTCATGAGATGTCCTTTCAGATGCACGATTCGACAGGTGATGTGCATCTGTTTTATTATAGTGCAATTTTTCACAAAATAATCGCCGAGGTTATGGGCTGTTGGGGGGAATGGCGCTATAGTATCGTAATCCTCAGATTGCCAAATTGGCTTCGTGATTGGTTCATCCAGAAATACGAAGAGAAATTGTGTTATTCCCGCTCCCATTCGGGGATGTATTCGCCACGATAGAACGTGCGCAGGAATTCAGGGTCCGGGAAGTACATCGCGTCAATCGCGCGCATCACCGCCTCAATGTCATAGGCGACCCGGTACAGGGTAATGGCGTAGCCCTGTTCACCAGCGTCCAGAAAACCGTAACAGGCGCGCACATCCTGACTCAGTGGATTGCCGATGCTGCCGGGATTGACGATGTGTTTGCCGTTGATGCGGCGCTCCTGGGGTATATGTGTGTGGCCGACCAGAATCAGGGTTTCGGCGGCGCGGTCAAACAGGGCGGCGACGGCTTCATCCGTCTGTCCGGGATACAACCCGTCCCCGCTGTTCGTACCTGGCGAAGCATGAACGGCCAGCAGCGCGGTCCCATCGGGAAGAGTCAGGCGGCCTTCCAGCGGCAGCGACAGGAGCCATGCGTACCAGCCGGCCTGGGTGACACAGCCGCGTGTCCAGCTCCAACCCGTGTTCGCCGGCACACTCTCATAAAAGGGCACCTGGCCGAGAATGGCATCCGCATTCCCGCTGACACACACGGAAACCGGCAGTTTGCTGATGCGTTCCAGCACCCCTGCGGGATCAGGGCCGGTTGTGGCGTAATCACCGAGCAGAATGTAGGAATCTGCCCCACCACGCGCCTGAATATCGTCCAGTACCGCGTCAAGACCGACACTGTTTCCATGTATATCCGCCAGCAGCGCGTAACGCATGAGCTACAGTTCTGCTGCCGAACGCATGTCGGTGCGCAGCACACCGCGAATATCGCGCAGCGCCCGCAGGGTATCGAGCGCCTGCTGCTGGGTCTCGCCTTCGATATAGGCGATGCAGTCATTGGGGCCAACGATGAGATGCGCCTGCCGGACGCCGGGGACCTGACGGATCGCCGCCAGGGTTTCCGGTTCGTCCACATCAATGCTGATGTCGATCAGGATATACGCGGCAACCATCAGAGCCACCTCCTGAAGTGTGCCTACCAGTTATCGTCACTCGCAAACGAAAACGGCACATCCAGCCGCAGCCAGGTGCGCCCGATGCGGAACAATGTGCCCGGACGCAGATTGCTGCGCCCGCGAATGGGTTCTTTTTCGCGCTCGATAAACGTGCCGTTGCGGCTGCCGGTGTCTTCCACCCAGAAGGTGAGGATGTACGGGTTCGCCACCGAGTCGCTGGCTGTCACCGCCAGCGAGGTGCAGCCCAGGCGGGCGTGCAGGCGCGAGACCTGGTTGTCATAGGGCATGAAAATGTCACAGACTTCGCGGCGGCCAATGGTGAAGACAATTTCTTCGCCGATGTCCGGCTGGTCGAATTGCAGAATTTTCCCATCCTGCGGGCCGCTCATATAGGTGACGGATATTTTTCGATCCGAAGGCACGATGACTAATCCTCGTTGGTGAGTTCCTGGCGCACGTACTGCAATTTCTCGATGGAATGTTCGTGATTCGGGTTGATCGCCAGAGCGCGTTCGAAGGCCTGCGCGGCCTGCTCATATTCTTCCAGCGTCATCAACGCCTCACCATAATTATGCCAGAACCAACTGTCGTTTTCATTGTAGAAAACGGCCAGTTCGTAACAGGCCAGCGCTTCGTCCCAGCGTTCCAGCGCGCTGAAGGCCAGCCCCTGCCCGTTCCAGGCCCAGGCGTAAGCGTCGTCCAGTTCCAGCGCTTTCTGATAGCTGTCGATGGCCGTTTCGTTGTCGCCCATGCGCCGCAGCACCTGCCCGCGCCGCGCCCACAGGGTCGGGTTGCTGGCGTGATACTGGATCGCTTCATCGACCACCCGCAGGGCTTCGTCCTTGCGCTGCATATCCAGCAGCACATCAATCTGGTTAATGTAGTACAGAATGTTGGAATGATCCTGTTCGCTGGCGCGCTGGTAACTGGCGAGCGCCTCCTCCCGGTGGCCGAGCGCGAACAGCACCAGCCCGCGCCCGTTCCAGGCATAATCGTTGGTCGGGGCCAGTCGCAGCGCCTGATCGTAAGAGGTCAGCGCGTCCTGAAGCTGGCCCATGCGCCGAAGCGCCTGCCCGCGTTTTGACCAGCTATCGGCATGATTGACGTTAAGTTTGAGGGCATGGTCGAGTACCGTAATGGCTTCGGTCAGGCGTCCCAGAATAATGAGTTCATCGCCCTGATTGTACCAGTACCAGACATCCTGCGGGTCGGCATCGGCAGCCTGCTGGAAGCAGTACAGCGCCTCTTCATGATGGCCGAGTCCGCTCAGGGTCAGGCCGCGCCCGTTCCAGGCCCAGGCGTAGGAGGGGTCCAGTTCGATGGAGCGGGTATAACTGTTGAGCGCGTCCTCGAAACGGTTCAGCCGCCGCAGCACCTGCCCGTGTTTGGCCCAGATGCGCGCGTTGCGGTTGTCCAGCCGCAGCGCCTGTTCCAGCAGATCGTAGGCCTGCTCATGTTCCTGCGTGTGGCTGACCAGCAAATCGGCCTGCTGATACAGGTAGAGTGGGTCGGTGGGGGCATGTTTGCTGGCCTGCCGGTAAGCCTTCAGCGCATCGTCGTAGCGGCCAATCACTTCCAGGGTGATGCCCTGTTCATTCCAGGCCCAGGCGTAATCCGGTTCCAGGCGGGTAGCCTGCCGGTAGGCGTTGAGCGCTTCATCATAGCGCCGCAGGTTGCGCAGCGCGCTGCCCAGCCGCGCCCAGCTTTTGGCATGGTCCGGGTTTACCCGCGTGGCGCGTTCCAGCAGGGGGACCGCCTCTTCAAAACGGTTCAGCCGCACCAGAATATTGCCCTGATTGTAATGCGCGTGCCACACGCCATGCTCGGCGGCGATGCGGTAGCATTCCAGCGCTTCCTCGTAACGTCCCATGCGCTCGTATGCGATCCCCTTGCCGTTGACCACCCAGCCGGAATCGGGCTGTAAGGCCAGCGCGTGGTCATAGGCATCCAGCGCTTCATCATAGCGCCGCACATAGCGCAGCACCTGCCCAAGTTTCGACCAGCTTGAGGCGTGAGTCGGATCGACCTGGGTGGCCCGCTGCGCCGGGTGGATGGCATCTTCATAATGTTTGAGCAGGATGAGCGTTTCGACGATGTTGTACCAGTGCCAGACCTCATTCGGGTCATAGCGGGCGGCCCGCTTGAAACTGATAAGCGCCTCTTCGATCTGGCCGTTCAGTTTGAGCGACAGACCGTAACCGTTGTGCGCCCAGCCATATTCCGGCGCGAGTTTGATGGCCTGTTCATAGGCTTTGATGGATTCCGGGTAATTTTGCAGCAGGCGGTACACCTGACCGAGCTTGGCCCAACTGTTGGGGTGCGCCGGGTCCTGCTGGAGCGCTTTTTCCAGCAGGGGGATCGCCTCGCGGTGGCGGTTCATACTCAGCAGCACATCGGCCTGATTACACCAGTGCCACACATCCGCAGGGTTGATCTCGGCGGCGCGTTCATAACAGGCCAGCGATTGTTCCAGCCGGCCCATGCGTTCCAGGACGATGCCCTTGCCGTTCCAGGCGAAGGCATACTGCGGCTGAATTTCCAGCGCCCGGTCATAACATTCCAACGCTTCATGATAGCGTCCCAGGACTCGCAGGGTACGCCCGCGCCGCGCCCAGGCCCAGGCGTAATCCGGCTTCAGGGTGATGGCGCTGTCATAGGCTTGCAGCGCTTCTTCCATACGGCCCAGTTCGGTCAGCGAATAACCCTTGTCCATCAGTTCGCGGGCTTCCAGCGCCGGGCCGGTTACTTCCAGCACCGGCGGCTGGCCGATGACCATTTCATAGGTCTGGGACAGCCAATCGACGATCATGCCCCAGTCTGACGGGCGATCCGCAGGCACTTTTTCCAGACAGAACAGCGTCAGGTCGCGCAGCGGCTGCGGGATACTGCTGATTTCATTGGGCTTGAAGCGCGGCGTCCATTTGACATGCGCATCCAGCCACTCGCGGAAGCGGCGGGCTTCAAAGACATGCCGCCCGGTGAGCATCTCGAACAGCACACAGCCAAAGGCGTAAATATCCGAACGCACGTCCACCGCCAGCGACTGGCACTGCTCCGGCGACATGTACGGCGCGGTCCCGACAATGGCCCCCACGCGGGTGAG
>CAZKIB010000056.1:11941-16401 GCA_964552425.1 uncultured Anaerolineaceae bacterium
TGGCATCGGGTCATCGTCGGCGATAGTTTCCTCGTTGGCGAGAGGAATATCCTCGACTTCCAGCGAACGCACCAGTCCAAAATCAGTCACCTTGGCGATGGCGTCGTGCGTGACCAGAATATTGGCCGGTTTGAGATCACGATGCACCAGGCCGGGCATTTTGCGTGTGGCGTGCTGCATCCCCAGCGCGATATGCAGCCCAAACTCAATCGAATGTTTCATATCCAGCCGGTTGTGGTCAATCCACCCGCGCAGGTCCGGGCTGTAACCTTCTTCCGCGCTGATATGCTCAAGGAAAATGTGGGGCCGCCCGCTGATGTTCTGGACCAGCCGGGCATGGACGACGTGGCGGTGTTTGTCCAGCTTGACCCATGTGACCGCCTCGTTGTTAAAGCGGTTGACGGCGCGTTCGTTGTTCAGGAAACGGCTCTGGAAGGTCTTGATGGCGACAGGTTCGCGCTGGTCATGGTCGTAACACAGGTAGACGATGCCCATGCCGCCGCGCCGGATGTCGACCACTTCGTAGCGATCTTCAATCCGCTCCCCCACGTCAAATTCATCTTCTGCCGTTTCGGACGAGCGCCGGGGCAGCGCGCCAAGTTTCACCCCGCTGGCGTCTAACTCCACCGAAGCCTGATGCTGGATCGCCCCGCGTTCGACACGGGTTTCGTCGGATTCGACCTCTTCCTCAACATTCGAGGCCAGCAGTTTTTCTTCGGCTCCATAATCGACCACCGTCGCGGCGGATTGGGTCAGGTAAGTCGAGTCGTCCAGATCGTGGGGCGGTTCGGCGTAGTGGGTGGCGTCCACATCGCTGCTGGCGATCATCTGCTCACGGTAGGTTTCCAGCAGGTCGTCCAGCGCGGCGCGGTCCAGCCGCATACCGGGGGCATCTTCCGCCAGCGCCCACAGCGCCACCGACAGGTTGCGCGGGGTGGGTTTCTCACGGGCACGCTCGACCACCCACTCCGAAAAATCGTGCAGCAGTTGGCGCGCCAGATCGCGGTCATCGGCCCCGGTGGCGGCCTGAAGCGCCTTCTGATAGGCGATCAGGGTTTTGCCGACATAAAAGACTCGCAGCCGGCCCTCATTGGTGACGGAGCGTTTACCGCACAGATCACCCAGCGCGAACTGGTCGTTGAGGTCGCTGCGGCGCAGGGCCAGACGCCCCAGCAGGCGAATATCCGGGTCAGGGTCAGTCGCAAAATAATCGAATCGATCCGCCTTGTGACGCTTCCGTAGAATGGCCCGCAGTTCATCAGGCAGCAGTTCGACGGGGCGGCGTCCGCTTTGTGGCACATTCATGTGGCTTTTTCGGTCCCGGCTTCAAAGCGCAATCCATCATTTTCATTGGCATAAGCGTAGATAGTATCCCCCGGTTCAAACGAATCTTCAACTATTCGGGCGCTCAGGGGCCGGGTGATATAACGCTCAATCGCCCGCCGCAGATGCCGCGCGCCGTTGTCCGGGTCCGCGCCTTTGCGCAGCACGTATTCACGCGCTTCTTCCGTGAGGACCAGTTGGAATTTCTGACCGGCCAGCCGCTCGTGCAGTTCCTTCATTTCGAGGTCGAGAATCTTGCTAAGGGTGTCTGGCCCCAGCGGGTTGAAGATCAGCACTTCGTCCACCCGGTTGAGGAACTCAGGCCGGAAGAATTTGCCCAACTGCGCCGTAAAACTGTCCTTGCGATTCTGAGAAGCGGTGAAGCCAAGTGCTTTGGTGCTTTCTTCCGTGCCGATGTTGCTGGTCATAATAAACACAGAATGGCGCGCATCCACCACCGCGCCGCGCGCATCGCTCAGGCGGCCTTCATCGAAGACCTGCAAGAAAATATCGAACACCTCCGGCGCGGCTTTTTCCACCTCGTCCAGCAGCACCACGCTGTACGGGCGGCGGCGCAGGGCATCCGTAAGCTGGCCCCCGCGCTGGGTATCGCGGTAGCCGGGCGGCGCGCCGATCAGACGGGCAACTGTGTGCGAGTCGTGAAATTCTGACATATCCAGGCGAATGAGCGCGTCTTCGTGCCCAAACAGATTTTCCGCGAGGGTGCGGGCCAGTTCGGTTTTGCCCACGCCGGACGGCCCCAGGAACAGGAACACCCCCACCGGACGGCCCGGATCGCCCAGGCCAGCGCGCGCGGTTTTGATGGCGGCGGCGACAGCTTTGACCGCCTCGTCCTGCCCGACCACCCGCTGCAACAGCGAATCTTCCAGCCGGGCCAACCGCTGACGCTCGTCTTTAGTCAGGTCATTAACGGGGATACCGGTCCAGTCCGAAAGCACATCGGCGATGGTGTCCACATTGACCACGATTTCGCCGTCGAGGTTGGTATCCTCCTCATCGTCCGGCGAGACGGAGCGGATCAGCACGCGGGTGCAGGCTTCGTCCAGCAGGTCCAGCGCCTTATCCGGCAGGCGGCGATCCGGCAGATAGCGCACCGACAGACGCACGGCGGCTTCCAGCGCTTCGGAACGAATCTGCACGCCATGATGGTCTTGCAGGCGGTCTTTCTGCCCGGCGAGGATCGCCAGCGAATCCTGCTCGGAGGGTTCTTCAATGTCGATGGTGCGGAAGCGGCGGGTCAGCGCGGGGTCCTGCGCAATCGCCCGGCGGTATTCTTCGTGGGTGGTCGCGCCGATGCACACCAGTTCGCCGCGCGCCAGCGCCGGTTTGAGGATATTGGCGGCGTCGAGGTTGCTGTCAATTGTATCGCCCGCGCCGACGATGGTGTGAATTTCGTCGATGAACAGAATGACGTTCCCGGCGCGTTTGACTTCATCCACGATCCCGATCAGGCGTTCCTCGAACTGCCCGCGCAGGCTTGTTCCAGCCACCAGCGTGCCGATTTCGATCTGCACCACGCGGCGGTTGAGCAGCGAAGGCGGCGCGATCCCCTCGGCAATGGCATAGGCCAGCCCTTCGACCACTGCCGTCTTGCCCACCCCGGCATCGCCCAGCAGCAGCGGGTTGTTTTTCTTGCTGCGGGCCAGCGTGCGCGCCAGTGACCGAATCTCATGATCGCGGGAAATCGCCGGGTGGATTCTGCCTTCGCGGGCCTGCTGAGTCAGGTCACGGCCATATTTGTCCAGCAGCGGCGTGGGCAGGTGATGGTCACTGTCCGAAACAATCTCGTTTTCCATGCGGCGGGGGCCGCGTTCGAAGGCGCGGTCAATCTCGTCAAAGGGCAGGCTGCCCTGCGGCTCGATCATTTCGGGGAAGTCATCGCCGCTTTCTTCCATAATCAGCCGCTGCAACCACAGGTTGATGTCGAAGCCCATATCCATCAGGACGCGCACCGGCACACTTTCGCCCTCTTGCAGCAGCGCCATCATGAAATGGTTTTCGTTAATCTCGTCTTCTTCGTCGCGTTCGGCCAGAAAAATCGCCAGCGACAGAATCATGGCAGCGCGTGGGGTCAGCGGCAGCACATCGCGCAGCGGGTCCTCGCCGGTTCCCACTTCCCGGCGGATCGTGCGGCGCACGTCTGCCGGGTCCAGTCCCGCGCGTCCCAGCAGTTTGGAGATTGGCCCGCCGGTGTTGCGCGTGGCGGCCATAAACAGGTGTTCCACGCCGACGTAATTATGTCCCAGTTTATGGGCTTCCTCACCCGCGCCCTTCAGCAGCAGGGCGCAGCGTTCACGAATTTCTTTTTCTGGAATATCGGGAGAAGGTGTCAACTTTGAACCTCTATCCTATTTGTTGCGGTTTGTTCTCTATAATTAAGTATACCAACTGTGAGGCGAATTGAGGAATTTTTCGTTAACGCTAATCAAATGTAACATGTCATATAACGGCGTGGGGGATATACTAGGAACAGATGACTGGCATCATGACCGAGAGAAGCACCATGACAATCAATGATCCGCTGATCGGCCAGCAGTTGGGCGACTATAAACTCGTGGATGTGATCGGGCACGGCGGCATGGGCCGGGTGTACCGGGGCTACGATGAAAAATTGCAGCGCTACACAGCGGTCAAGGTGTTCGACGCGAAGGGCGTGATTGACGCCGAAATGGATGAATACCGCGAACGTTTCCAGCGAGAGGCGCGCGCGGTGGCCCGGCTGCGTCACCCCAATATCGTGGATGTGTACCAGTTCGGCCAGTCCGGGACGCTCTACTACATGGCGATGACGCTGGTGCAGGGGCGCGACCTGCGCACGGTCCTGAAAGAGCATGTCACAGCGGGCACGCGCCTGGACCGCGAGGAGATGCTGCGCGTCATCAGCGACGTGGCCTCCGCGCTGGATTACGCCCATGTCGAGGGAGTCATCCACCGCGATGTCAAACCCTCCAACATTATGATTATGGCCGACGGTCACGCCATTCTGACGGATTTTGGCCTGGCGCTGAACGTGCCGGAAGGGACCATCGGCACGACCTTTGGCAGCGTGCATTATATTGCGCCGGAACAGGCCATGAATTCCGCGATGGCGGTTCCGCAGAGCGACCTGTACTCCC
>CAZKIB010000056.1:16434-26894 GCA_964552425.1 uncultured Anaerolineaceae bacterium
AAGTGCCCTTTGATGACCAGTCCGCCATGAGTGTGGCGCTCAAACACCTCAGTGACCCGCCGCCGCCGCCGCGCAAATATAACCCCAGCATCACGCCGGAAGTCGAGCAGATGGTGCTGCGCGCGCTGGATAAAGAGCCAGAACGCCGCTACCCGGATGGCAACGCCTTTGTCAACGCGCTGGAAAATGCGCTTGGCATCCGCGATGAGGACGAAGAAACCCGCCATGTGATTATCCCCGACTGGGCCAAAGATCAGGCACGGGCGGTTGCGCAGCGTGTGGCGGAACAGCACGAACCAAAAATTCCGCCCCCGGTGGTCGCCACTGCCACCGAAGAAACCATGACCGAACGGGCCGCGCCGGCTTCTGATACGTCAAAGGATACGCCGCCCCCGCTGGTGATTCCCGGTGTCAGACCGCTGGCCGAAAAGCCCGGACCCGCCGGCGGGAATAACCGCCTGTGGAATATCGGCATGATCGCCGGCGCGCTGCTGGTGGTCGTGGGCGGTATCATCATCTTTGGGTCTATGAACGCGAATTCGGGCGGCGGGGACGACGCAGCCGCTGCCGAGGCCGCCACGCAGACCCAGGCCGCCGTGATCGCGATGGCTGTTACGGAAGAACCCACCGATACGGACGAGCCGATGGATGAGCCAACCAGCGTGCCCACCGCCACCGCGACACAAGAAGCGACGGCCGCGCCGACGGAAGCGGAGACAGAGCGTTCGACAGCGACCCGTGAACCTGCTGATGAGCCGACTGTCGCCCCCACCGACACGGATGAACCCACCGGTGCGCCCACTCAGACACCACGACCCACCAGCACACCCCGCGCCACCGCGACCACCCCGCCGACTCAGGTGGCTGCGGCGGTCAGCGCCGGTGATGACGACGCCCAAATTCAACTGATCTACGATGCGGACACCTTCATCCTGCTTAATCGTTCAGACGAACCGGTGGACATCAGCGGCATCACCTTTGTGCAGACCGTGCCGGATGGTCGCCCGCGAGAGTTCCCGACCACCCGCTGGGATGGCGGCGGCGCTGCGCTGAATGCGCTGCCAGCAGGGGACTGTTTCCAGATTTTCACCATTAATGTGCTGGTGCAGGACACGCCTTCCATGTGCAATGTACGCCAGAAGTGGGATCAGGCGTCCGCGCCGCGCTGGTTCTGGGTCAATGATGACCCGGACACGCTGTTCGAAATTGTGCGCGGCGAGGAAATCATCGCCGAATGCCGCGTAGGTGATGGCGAATGTCTGGTCAACGTGCGCCGTGAGGACGCCGAATAGGGCGCACCCCGGTCAATCAAAACGGGCGACGACAGAGTCGCCTGTTGCAGGTTTGAAGGGTGGTTCAATTTACGACTTTTTGCGACCCACCTGATAACAGGCGAGGATGTTGCCTGAGCCTTCCCACGTGCGTGTGCTGAGGAGTTTGAGTGTCACTCCCGGCTGTCCATCGAACAGCGGCGTGCCTTCGCCAGCGATCAGCGGAAAAAACGTGAGATGCAGTTCGTCGATCAGGTCATGAACCAGCAGGTCGTTCCAGAGTGTGCGGCTCATCAGGATCAGGATGTCCTGACCGGGCTGTTGTTTGAGCGCGGCAATTTCCCGGTGCGCGTCCGCCAGCCGGACGATGCGCGTATTTTCCCAGGGCGCTAACTCCTCGCGGGTGATTTTGTCCGAAACCACAATTTTATCGACTCGCTGAATCAGGTCCGCAAACTCGCGTCGGATCGCTGTGGCCTGGGGGTCATTCGGCACACCCGACCAGTAGTCCTTGTTGCCCAAAAAGGACGCGCGACCACTCAGCAGCAGGGTATCCGCCGCGCGCAGCCGTTCGGTAGTGTAGTAATCGAAGGCGTCATCACCGGCGTAGTCTTCATGTTGATAGGCAAATATCGACGAGAGATTTTTGTCCTTCCCATCATAATAACCATCTAAGGTAAGAAAGTTGCAGACAATGATTTTGCGCATGTGACGACTCCACAGAAACGGCCACCGGCTGTGAACGCCCGTGTGTTTTGGGCGACCCTTTCAATTATAGAACATTTGTTCAATTCGTCAACTGGTTTTAGTCTGTAGTTTCCGGGCGGCGTTTTTCTAACTGGCTGCCCGCACAAACAGCGTCGTCAGGTAGATGTAATCATTACTGGAGGAGCCATCCGGCAGGGACACCGGCAGCGACCCGCTCTGCGCCACCGTGTCAGGATGATAGACGCTCATCACCAGCGGGTATTCGCCCGGCGCGGCGTCACAGGGAACCTGAAGGCTGCGCGCATCCAGAAAGTAGGCATCCGCTATCCACACTTTCGTGGGCAGATTGGTCAGGGGAAGGTTGGAAGCAGTAACCGCCGCGCCGTCTGAATCCACCATGGCGACCTGCATACTGTAATTGTGCAGCGGCGGCTCGACCATCTGCCACCAGCTTTCGAGATTCACACGCTGGCAGGGCTGCACCTCCACGCTGTCTCTGAGTTCCCAGTGCTGCAATGTAAAGGTATTGCCGAAATAAAACAGGGTTTCGGCATCGTCGGGGATGTGGCGAATTTCAGCGGCAGCCGTGTCAAAAATGTGGGCGACGGTGTTTTCTGGCGTCAGCGAACGCGATACCAGCCGCAGCCCATCCTCGTCCCCCGGCAGCAGAAACGATTCGGAGGTGTGATATACGCTGCCGGTCAGGATGTAATCGGCGTAATCGTAGTCCGGCGTGATGTAATTCTGGCCCAGGTAAAACCCCAGCACAAAACATTTGGAATTTTCGATGGCGCAGTTGTTGGGGAAGGTGTGGTAGACGCTGCGTTTTTCGCCTTCAATGGCGTGCAGGATGCGGTTATAGTCCTCCGTATAGACATCGTAACGGCGGATTTCCGCGTTGTTTTCCGCATAGACGGTACAGCTCATCGCGCCAAAGATGCCGAGCGCCATCAGCAGCGCCGCGCCGGGAGCCAGACGATAACGCCGCAGCCCGGTCAGCAAAGCCGCATAAAACACCAGCGCTGCCCCCAGGCCGTACATGATCGTGAATTCGTGCGTGGCGGTCAGGTTAATCATGAACAGCAGCCACACCAAGCCGCTGAACGCGGTGATGCCGGCGATCAGGCGTTTTTCAGCCGGCAGCCGCCAGAGATAAATCAGGATGACCGCCAGCAGCAGCAGGCCCGCCGGGACAGCCCAGGCAGCGATAACGCCATCATCCCAGCCCAGCTTCAGCGGCGTGAACCAGCGCGCCAGCCGCTCCACTTCCAGCGCGATAAATTCATTCCAGGGCGGCGGCGAATCCTCAGAGGCGGTGGTCAGGTTGCGCCCGCCTTCATGGCCGAACGGCAGGCGGCGGAGGGCGCTCTCGATCACGCTGGTCTGCGCGACAGGCACATCCCGCCGCAGGGCTTCCCGCGCGATGTTGTAGGACAGCAGCGCCCCGGCCCACACCAGCGTGATGATTAGCGCGCGTGTGACCTCGTGGCTGAAAATCTGTCGGATACGCTGACCCAGGCTCAACTGCCGTTTGAGCAGCAGGCCCGCGCTTTCGAACACGAACCAGATGCCCAGCACAAAAAAGGAGGCATACCCCCGTCCCAGGCTGACGGCCACCAGCGCCGCCAGGTACAGCCAGCGCCGCTGCGCGCCCTGTCTGAAGCATACAATGGCGTACATCAGTAAAAACATGCCGAACAGCGCCGGCTGGTCATAGTGGATCATGTCGCGGTAGTACAGCAGGTTGTAGCCGGAAAAGGCCAGCAGCGTAATCGCCAGCGCCAGATACGGGTGATCCACCAGCCGTTGCATGATTCGATAAGCCAGCAGCAGGGTAGCGATGAACAAGAAGTTCATCACCTGCCGCACCAGCCAGACTTTCAAGCTGAGATTATCCGTCAGGCTCATGAGGGCGTTCATGGCCGCGCTGAAGAAAAATGGGTAGCGGTCAAAGTAAATGTAGCCGGTGTGCCCGCTGGCGCCTTGATCGGCCAGCGCATAGCCCACAAACCCGTTCTCCGGTGTGGCATGGGTCATGATCGCCAGCCCGTGTGCCGAGTTCCAGCCGTGACTGCCTTTCCAGAAACCGGTGCCACCGCTTTGAGTCAGGAAGACAACCCCTGTGATGAGCGCAAAGGCCGCCGGAATCCACCAGCGAGTCAGGCTGCGCGCTGTGGATTTGTGGGCAGGGATAGCAGATGATAGCGGTGTGTCCATGCGTGCATCTTAGCGGATGGGGCGGCCCGCGAAAAGCCTTGACTTTTAGCCTTGGTTCCAGCACCCTTGTGCCGAATCGAGGTGGAGCGATGCGATCCATTCACAGGCGTTTATTCTGGCCGTTCGTGGTCGTTTTCATTTTGCTGGCGGCGCTGGTCATCCGTTTGCTGACGTTTGAGCGCTACCTGCCCTATGTGGATTATCCCGACGAAGCCAATATGTTCCTGCTGGCGGTGGACTGGCGTGGTGATTTCCCGCTGGAGGAGGCATACGGCGCGCACCTGACCGGGGCGCGGCTGGCCGGTTATCCGCCGCTGTATCCCCTGATCGCGGCCGGCACACAGCGCATCGTCGAGGCGTTTTCAGCCGAGTCGTTTTTGTTCTCAGGCGATTATATCTATGGGCTGCGGCTGTTGGCAGTGTTTGCCGGGGTGCTAACTACTGCCGCGCTGCTGGTGATCGGCTGGACGCTGGGTGGAAAAGTGGCGGCGCTGCTGGCCGGGCTGGTGTGGACGCTGTCACCAGTCGTCGTAGAATGGAACAGTCTGGCGATCCCCGATCCGCTGGTGTATCTGGCGAGCGCCGGGACCCTGGCCTTTGCGCTGTGGGCCTGGCACACGGATAACCCCGCCTGGACGCTGGCGAGTTTGCTGGCGGCCATCGCCGCGATTTACCTGAAATATGTGCCGGTGCACGTGCTGGTGGCCTGGGGCGGTGTGGTGATCGTCCTGCTGCGGCGTGACTGGCGGCGGATGCTGCCCTGGCTGGTGATCGAAGGCGTGATCGCTGCGGCCAGCGCGGGTTATCTGCTGTTCGGGTATGGCGCGCTGCGGCTGGAAAATGACGAAGCCATGCGCCTGGACCCGGCGATGGCCTTCGACCTTGAACGCGGCCTGCGCAATCTGGAAGGGACGCTGCTGCCCATCGGCCTGGCAGGGTGTGTCGCAGTGCTGACTGCCGGTGGAATCGCCTATGGCTTCAGCCGCCGGCATCAGTGGCCCCTGGTGGATTGGCACAGGGCGCTGTATCTGGCGCTGGTCGTGCTGGTGGGGGTGCTGAGTGTATCGACCTTTATCGGCATCGAACCCTACAGCAACCAGATGCGGCATGTCCTGCCCGTGTCAGCGGCCGTGATTGGCCTGTGGAGTATGGCTGGCGCGCAGGTTTTTTTGACCCTGCGTGCAATGGGGCGCAATCCAGCCGCGCTGGCTGCCCTTGCCGTCCTGACTGCCGGTTTCAGTGTGCCAGCATTTGCGGCCAGTCTCCAGCTTGCTGCGCGTTTTTCCATGCCAGAGCCGCGCTACGAACTCTGGCAGTGGTCTGATGCCAGCCTGCCAGCCGAGGGCAAAATCCTGATGCTGCCGGACAGCCGCCTGCGCGCGGTCTGGAACCGGCCCTACAGCGGTTATGACGGTCAGACTGCGTTTGAATGGGCCTTTGATGAGTCGCCCGATCAGAACACGCCGCAGACATTGGCCGAACAGGGCATTGCTTATATCGCGCTGACGGAAGCCGAACTCAGCCGGAACCCCCGGTTGGATGATTTTGTCGATGAGCTGACTCTGCTCCGGCAGATTGCCGCGCCGGAACCGGCAGACGGCATCCTTGTCTATCGCATCCTGACGCCGCAGGTCGAAACGAACATCACTTTTGGGGGACAGATTTCGCTGCTTGGGTACAATCTGAACGTGACCGAAACGGCCATTCACCTGCGTCCCTACTGGCGCGCCAGTCAGCCGCCCACTGTGAACTATTCCCTGTTTGTGCATCTGCTGGCGGGTGACGAACCGCAGCCGCTGGCTCAGTATGATGGCCCACCGGCCTCCCCCCGGCGGCCTGCCATCACCTGGGGTGATTCTACGGAAGTGCTGATCGGAGCGGACGCGATCATCGCACTCCCGGAGGATTTATCGGCCAGTTCCTACCGGCTGTACATCGGCCTGTACGATTTCACCAGCGGCCAGCGCCTGACCATCGAAAGCGGCGCGGACGGTTTCGCAATCCCCATCGAAATTGGCTCGTAGGGGCGATTCGTGTGTCGCCCGGTTCCAGCCTGCGCATTACTCCACCGTGATCGTCGCCACTTCAAAATAATCGCGGCCATCGGCCAGCATCAGGCGCGCACCGGTTACAAAATCGTACAGACCCAGCGCCAGCCGGTAATCGCCCGGTGGCAGATCGGCCGGCACATTCAGCGCGGCCTGCGTGCCGATCAGAATTTCATTCGGGTCGTCCCAGGTCAGCGACAAACGCCGTTCAGAAGCGGGTGAACCGTCAAACTGCGCCACAGGCTGCGGTGAATCTGCCGGGAGCAGATGGATAAACAGGGAGTAATTGTTATCCGGCGTGCGCAGCGCCTGCCAGTATGGGCGCAGGGTCAGCAGGTCCCCGGCCTGCACCTGATTCGTGGACAGGTCGTAACCCACCAGCGCGATCTGATCGCCGAACAGCGCATCCGCTTCGTGTTGAGGGGGCAGCATCCGGTAAAAAAAGGTGGAATAATCCACCGCCGGACCGGGTGGAACCACCTTCAGCAGCATAAGTTCATCCAGAAAGGCCTGATCTGCCGCGTCGCGAAACGACCCATTCAGGTCAACGCTGGTCGCCGCCAGATACACCACGCCCTGATCGAAAAAGTCACGCGGCGCGCTGTGGGCAGGGTTCTCGTCGAAGACCCACTCAAAGCTGGTCGAACCGTTATAACCGCTGTAGGGCCGGTTCCACAGGTCGCGCATCTCACTGTCAGGCGAGGTCAGGATTTTGCCATCCGGCGGCAGACTGGCATCGCTCCATGTCCAGATGATTTCCTTGCCATGTGTCTGCGCAAAACGCTGCGCTTCGGCCACATTCGCCGCCAGCGCGGGAATGCTGAAGACTGCCACTGCCGCAGCCACCGGCAGCGCCGCGAACAGCCGTGTTCTGGCAAACATCTGCCGCAGGCTAAAGGTAATCTGCGCCAGCGCCGCTGCCCACATCCCGATCAGGGCTGGCATGACGGGGATGGTATAGCGGATGCGGAACCATTTCGGGTCGGTCTGGCTGATGACATCCACGCTGGAAGTCAGCACGATGCAGCCCAGCGCGAACGGAACCAGCACCACCAGCCAGCGCCAGTTGACCACCGGCCACTTTTGCCGGCGGCTGTAGACATAGGCCGCTGTGCCTGCCGCCAGCGTGATGCTAAACAGGGCAAACCCGACACTCTGGTCAATCGTGAAATGTAGATTATCCAGGTTGCGCAGGGGCGACAGCATGTATTCCAGGCCGACATCCTTGAACTTGTTGGCTTCGCGGTTATCCAGGTTGAACGCGCCGTAAATAAAGATCAGATAGGCTGCCGTCAGTGCGGAAAGCAGCGCCATGCCCGCCAGCCAGGGTAGCATCCGCCGCCAGCCGCGCCGCCACAGCAGCACCCCCGCCGCGCAGGCTACCGGCCACAGAGCATAAATCACCACGTACTTGGCGTAAATGCCCAGGATCACCAGCGCCAGGCTGCCCACCAGCGCCCACGCGGAATCGTTCTGAATGGCGTAAATGGCACACCACAGCGCCCCGGCGATGGTCGGGAAAAGCAGCGGGTCCATCAGCGCGAAATTGCCAGTGGCGACGATCATCGGGGCGATGGCCCAGGGCAGCGCCGTCAGCCATCCCACCAGCGCCTGCCCGCCCCGGCCAAGCGGCTTTGCCAGCATCCAGCCGATGCCCGCCAGAATGATGGTGGTCAGCACACCCAGCGCCGCCGAGATGCCTTTCATGACGATAATGTAATCGCTTGGCAGCGGGAAGGGTATCCGCGCTTCAACCACGCGCTGGATCATGCCGGTAAACCAGGGCTGGAAGGGCGGGAAACCGGCTTCCCATTCAATTTCGCCGTAGGCGCGGCCCAGCGGCGCGTCTGGACGGATCGAATAGGCGTGCAGGAAACGCAGCGATTCGTCGTAATGGTCAATGACCGGCATGTAGCGGTCAAAGGTGTAGGCCCGCACCAGGATGGCCGCGCCGATCAGCACGATATAGGCCAGGGCGACCAGCGCGCGCGTGTTGAAGGCAGCCTGTGTCTGGGCGCGTGAAGGTGTAGTGGGGGAAACGGCAGTCACAGAAGTCACGGAAATTTCTCGTCCTGTCTCAAAACAGCACGAGTCTACTGGACAGCCGGAACCATGTCAATTCAGGGTGCGAGGGTCAGTCTTCCGGCCAGAACTCGAACAGGCCGCCCACCGAACGACCCTCGATGGTGCGGCGGATGACCTCGCCGAAGATGTGCCCTACCGGCAGCGTGACCAGCCGTTCAGGCCGGCGTTCCGGTGGCAGCGGCACAGTATCGGTCACGACGATGGCATCAATCCCGTCAAGCTGATTAAAGCGTTCGCGGGCCGGGCCGGTAAACAGCGCGTGCGTGGCGGAGACGGTAATCCGTCCGGCGCCAGCCTCTCGCAGCGTGCGGATCAGTTCAACCATGGTGCCACCGGTGGCAATCTCATCATCGGTCAGGATGATGCGTCTGCCGTGTATGTCCCCCAGGACGCTGGACACTTCCACCATTTCATCGCTGATGCGTTTTTTCTCGGCGATTGCCAGCGGCAGACCGAGCGCCCGCGCCAGTTTGGATGCGCGCTTGGCATTGCCAATATCCGGCGACATCACCACCGTATTCGTCAGGTCCTGTTTCCTGAAATAGTCCACAAAGACCGAATGCGCCGTCAGGTGATCGGTATGAATGTTAAAGAAGCCATGTACCTGGGGCGAATGCAGTGTCATGGTGATGACATGCTGCGCTCCGGCGGTAATCATCAGATCGGCGATCAGACGCCCGGCAATTGAAATGCGCGGCGCGTCTTTTTTGTCGGAGCGGGCATACGAATAATAGGGAACGACAGCATGAACGCTGCGCGCGCCGGATGTCCGGGCAATATCCAGCATCATCAGCAGTTCCAGCAGATGGTCGCTGACCGGCTGCACTAAGGTCTGGACAATAAAGACATCCTTCTGGCGAACACTGTGTTCGAGATGGACTTCAAAATTGTCATTGGAAAAGCGGTCTATGGACGACTTGCTAAGTTCAATCTGGAGATAATCGGCTATGGATTGCGCCAGCGCCGGGTGCGACTGCCCGGTAAATAACAGCACACTGCTTAACGGTTCGCCCATACAAGAAAGACCCTTCTGGCAAACAAATTTTTTCAGGTAAACAGCCAGTATAACACAGCCCGCCCGGATTGATTACACCGCTTCATCTTCGGTTCGCTGCCGTGCGGCGCTGCGTTTCATGTAGCGGTAGGGGGTCATCCCCACGATATTCTGAAACTCGCGAATAAAATGGGACTGGTCATAAAAGCCGAGATCAGCGGCGAGGCGAGTGCTGGTCTGCCCGCTCCACTGTTTGAGGGCCAGACGCGCGGTTTCCACGCGGCACAACTGCGCATACTGCCGGGGGGACATGCCTACCTGACGATGATACAGCCGCTCCAACTGCCGCTGGCTGATGGCGAACTGCCGCGCAAGCTCCGGGATCGGCAGACACCCGGCGGCTGCCCGCAGGCTGTTGAGCGATGCAGGAATGACCCGGTCACGAGAATGGTCTCCTGAAAGACGACTTAGAAGCCATCCTTCGAGCAGGCTGATCCGGGCAGGGGGCGACCCGGCTTCGTACATCTGCGCATGGAGCCGCAGCAGCGCGGGCCGGTCCAGGGCGTCCAGCAGGGCGGTTGCGTTGCGCAGTTCCGCCAGCGGCACGTTCAGGACCGGGTACGCGCCGCCTTCATAAAACCGGACCCCCATCAGGTCCACGCGGCCTGTAAAACCCATCCGGCGGCTGATGGTGTTGGCTCCATCCAGAAAGACCGGGTCGGCCAGCGCTTCGCCATCCAGACTCGGCCTGTCGCCAAAATTGAAGACGATGCCATAGCCGCCACCGGGGTGCATGTACTCCTCATGGACTGTCGCCAGCGGGCTGTCGCGCCGGAACGTCCAATAGGAGCGCACGAATGGACGCAGCAGCGCGCCGGGCGGGGCCAACTGGAAACCGAGATAGGCTAAGTGGGGGGCAGAAGTGTGCGCCATGATGTCGAAAAAATCCAATTATCGGGTGGGATTTTTCTCTATGATTTAAGGAAATCATAGAAAGGAAGTTCTGACAATGTCCACTGAATACAGCATCGGGATTATCGTTTTTGATGGCGTTCTGACTTCGGAGGTGATCGGCCCTGCCGAGGTGTTCGCCATCGCCAGCCAGCAGGACGGGTTCCGCGCCCGGACCTTATTGAT
>CAZKIB010000056.1:26904-29623 GCA_964552425.1 uncultured Anaerolineaceae bacterium
GTGGAACCGCAGCCCACTATCCGCACCGAAGAGGGCCTTCAACTCATGGTGGATGCCACCATCGCGGACGATCTGGCGCTGGATGTGCTGCTGGTCCCTGGCGGCAGCGATGTCAGCCATCTGGTGCAGCACGCAGAACTGAATGCGTTTATCCACAAACAGAGCGAAAGCGCGCAGTGGCTGGGCAGTGTGTGCGCCGGGGCGTTTATCCTGGGCAGCGCCGGGGTGCTGGATGGCAAACAGGCGACCACCTGGTTCGGTGGTGAAACCAGCCTGCAAACGCAGTTCCCGGCTGTTCAGGTGATTCATAATCAGCCGGTGGTGATCGACAAGCGCCGCATCACCGCCAATGGCGGACTGGTGAGCTACCGGGCCGCCCTGATCTTATTGGGACAGTTAAGCAGCCCGCAGGTGGTGGAGGCTGTTTATCGGAGTCTCAGCATGGACCGGATCGGTTCATGGGCAGAAATTGAGGCCGAACTTCACAATCGAAAGTGATCGCCGTTATATGGTTTGGGATGTGCATTGACAGCGCAGATCGTGTCACGTAGGCTGTGCAGGTACGAAAAAGGAGCGCAACAATTATGAAGCAAGGGGCCTGGGCCGCATTCTGGCTGGTCGGGTTGATCTGGGGATCATCATTTATGCTCATTCGTGTCGGCGTGAAGGAATTCCAGCCCGCCGAGGTGGTGTTGATTCGCACGTTTATCGCGGCGGTGGGGTTGGGGCTGGTCATCCTGCTGCGCCGCATTCCGCTGCCCACCGGCTGGCGTATGTGGCGGGGGCTGGTGATTATCGGCCTGGGCAATGTGGTTGCCCCCTTTTTGCTGATTTCATGGAGCGAACTGTCGATCACCAGCGGTCTGGCGGCGGTACTCCAGGCGACAGCGGCGCTGTTCACGCTGGTGGTGGCGCACTTCATGTTTGCCGATGAGCGCATGACTCCGCAGAAAATCGTCGGCCTGCTGGTTGGTTTTGTTGGGGTCGTGGTGCTGTTTGGTGGTGAGATCGGTGGGGAAAACAGCCTGGCCGGGATGCTCGGCATGGTAGCGGCGTCCTTCTGCTATGCCACTTTCACGTCCTACAGCCGCCGCGTGATTCAGGGGAATGTCGCGCCGATTGTGGTGGCCTGGGCGACAATGGTCGTGGCCGTGATCGCGACTGCGCCGCTGGTCTTTCTGGCCGAAGGCGGCCTGACGCCGCTGAACACCGTCACTGCGGATACCCTCTGGGCGATGCTCGTCCTGGGGCTGCTGAATACCTTCGTGGCATATCTGTTTTACTACTTTGTGGTGCGTGAACTGGGCGCGTCGCGGGCTTCGATGGTGACGTACATTGTTCCGGTGGTCGGGCTGGTCCTGGGCGCAGCCTTCCTTCAGGAGCCGGTAGGGGAGGCGCTGCTGCTGGGCGGCTGCCTGATCTTTACCGGCATCGGCCTCGTGAACATCCGCCGCCGCAAAAATGTACTCCTCAGTCGCCCGGTGGAACAGGGGGCGAAATCATGATTGATCTGTATACCAGTATCCACACCCCGGTTATCGTAGAGCGGATTGACGTACTCAACACCGACTACGGCCAGTTCGTGCGGGCGACATCCACCGACGGGGCAGTCGGCCTGATGCGCGCCAACAAGCGTCTTCATTATATGCTGCCGATGTTCAAAGAACTGGTCATGCCGTACTTTCTGGGCAAGGACATCCGCGACCTGCCCGCGCTGGTCGAAGGGGTGTATACCTACCAGAACAATTACAAATATACCGGGCTGATGTTATGGAACAGCGTGGCCCATGTTGAAATCAGCCTGCTGGATTTGCTGGGGCAGGTGGCAAACAAACCGGTTTGCGAACTGCTTGGCGCGGTGCGGCGCAGGGAAATTCCGGTGTACATCTCCAGCCTGACACGCGCCACCACGCCGGAGGAAGAAGTCGAATGGGTGGCGCAGCGGCTGGCCGAAAGCGGATCACAGGCGGTCAAGCTCAAAATCGGTGGGCGCATGAGCCATAATGCTGACGCGATGCCGGGTCGCACCGAGCGCCTGATCCCGCTGGCGCGCAAAACTTTTGGCGACAATGTGACCATTTATGTGGATGGCAACAGTTCTTACGATGCGTCCACCGCTGTCGAAGTTGGCAGAATGCTGGAAGATTATGGTGTGGCGTTTTTTGAGGAACCCTGTCCATTTGAGGATAACGACGCGACCAGACAGGTCGCCGATGCGCTGACCATGCCGGTGGCGGGCGGGGAACAGGAAAACAGCCTGGCGCGTTTTCGTTCGATGATTCAGAATCGGGTGGTGGATGTGGTACAGCCGGACCTATTGTACAACGGCGGCTTTATCCGCTGCTTGCAGGTCGCCGCGTGGGCTGCCGGGGCAGGGATGAACTGCACGCCGCATCATCCGACATCGGACGCCAACGTGGCCTACATGCTGCACTTCGCGGCAGTGGTTGAAAACTGTGGGCCGTATCAGGAATATCATGGCACACCGCGCCCGACACCGACCTGGTACGCGCCGCCCTTTGATGTCGCCAATGGGGTGATCCCCGTTCCAACCGGGCCAGGCCTGGGGGTACAGTATGACGCGGACATTTTCCGTCACACGACGGTGATTTAGCTTTATAGGATGGGGGTTAGGGGGTGGAGGGGGACGAAAAAAGCGTGAGAGGAGAGCAGGAAGGGTGCGTTGGCAGCGGCGTACTCTCCCGCACCGTGTCCAGTG
>CAZKIB010000057.1:0-745 GCA_964552425.1 uncultured Anaerolineaceae bacterium
GGGGCGATTCGCGAATCGCCCCTACGCGAGTTCCGAAACGTTTTCTGAACATCTATAATAGCTATGTTCCGTCGATCCCAAATTCCCGCACATGATCGACAGCCATGTGTTCAATCGTCAGAATCCACAGATGCCAGCCCATGCGCAGCGGTTCGATGAATGTGCCGTCCGGCAGTTCGTAGCGATAATTCCTTGTGCGCTCCAGACGCTCCGAGGTCAGCAGGTGCGGCTGCGTGAACAGGGCGTGCAGGGTCGTGGCCGTCTCAATCGCCAGCGCCTGAAGATCAGCCCAGGCCCGGTTAAGGTGCTGCTCCGCCTGATAAGCGTTAAAATCATCCACCGTCGCAAAATCCAGCACCTGGCCGTCCAGCGTGATGTACCCGCTGGTATTCACAATCGTGCGCGGCACATCCAGCCCGACCAGTATGTCGCTGACCCCTAAAAGCGAAAAACGGTCCCATTCCGCCATGTGTCCGGTAAGCTGCGCCAGTGTCCGATGGTCATCCCCCACATTGACTGGCTGCTGCGCCTGCTCCGCCGTGATGCGCCGCAGCGCATCCAGGTACGGGTGCAGCGCTTCGGTATGCAGCGCGGCATAGGCAGCGTGGCGCTCCTGCGGCGGCAGCGCGCTGATTTCCACGATGGAGGGGTAGAATGTTTCAGGCTGCACAATGGGCCTTTCGGGATACATGGGGCGATTCTTCGTGAACCGCCCCCATGTAATTCAGAGATTACGGTTTGAAGA
>CAZKIB010000057.1:755-1514 GCA_964552425.1 uncultured Anaerolineaceae bacterium
GTTCCGGGTTGACCGGTATGGCGCGGATCAGCGCAAAACCCCAGGCCCCGGTTTCGGGGAAGTTGGTCAGGTTTTGCTTGAGCAGCACCGGCTTGGGCACACCCACTGTCCCCCACACTGGCAGGTAGTCCTGATACCAGTCATACATTTCATGCGCCAGCGCGATATGCTGTTCTTCAGTAGGCGCGGTGCGCATCTGCTCCCAGCGAGTCCATTGATCCTTGACTTCCTGCGGCGGCTCCTCGGCCAGTTCGTTATCGGTCTGACCCAGCAGCCAGAGTTCCCAGGCGCGGCCCCAGCGGGCGTTGGTGATGCCCGGCAGCATTTCGCGCGGGAAACTCGGCCAGGTGATGTCCGACACGTCACCGTCCCAGGTGGTCATGTCCAGGTCATTGGCGGCGATCAGTTCTTCCAGCAGGGTGCGGGCGATAGGCCGCTGAATCACTTCCAGGCCGATGTCACGGTAATTCTCAACAGCGATTTCCAGTGTAGCGGCAGCGTCCGGCTGTTCGGCGTCGAACTGGATGACCCAGCTCAGGCGTGTGCCATCGGCGAAGGTGCGGAACCCTTCCCCATCACGATTGGCATAACCAGCATCATCCAGAAGCTGGTTGGCAAGGTCCGCATCGTATTGTGCCCAGGCTTCCGCATCGCCTTCGCGGTAGTATTTTGATTCCGGCCACAGTGAACACTGGCGCGGCTCGCCCAGGCCGAAATGCACCACATCGTTGATTTCGTCACGGTTGAGCGCGACAGACA
>CAZKIB010000057.1:1537-6219 GCA_964552425.1 uncultured Anaerolineaceae bacterium
CGCACATCTTTGTTATTGAAGAATTCACGCAGGTTCGGGTTCTTGCTGGTCAGGTTCGGATAGAAGATGAGTTTGACCGGCGTGGTCGAATCCCACATGAACATTTTCAGGCCGGCGCCTTCCAGAATGCTCTGGTACAGGGGCAGTTCGTTGAGCGCGGACTGCCGCCCGAACATATCCAGTTCACCGGCGGACAGGCGCGCGACAACACCCTCGGCATTGCCGGCGACATACACTTCGGAGTAGTCGATATAGGGAAGCTGGTTGCCGTCCGGGTCCACCTTCCAGTAGTAGGGGTTGCGTTCGTAGCTGTGACGTTCCGGTGAATCGGCCACCCGAACAAAGGGCGTCATACCGGGCAGATCCACCTGCGCCGGGATGGTGGAACCCACGCGCATCCGATCCCCATAAAGTTGAATCCAGGTTTCGAAGCCGGCGTCGGTGATTTTCTGCTGAAGTTCCGCTTCGTCGGCAAAGTCGGGGTGGAACTGCTGGCCGTAATGCGCTGGTGTCCAGATGCCGCCCTGCGACCCGGCGTAGAACCCTTCCGACAGGATAATCAGTGGATAGGGCGTGGCAAAGGAAAGTTTCAACGTGTAATCATCTACGGCTTCCATCGTCATCGGGGTACGTTCTGGGCCGACGCGCCAGTCACTGGCCGGGCCAGCCGGACTGTACTCCGCGTTCAAAGATATATTTTCCCACTGGAAGATAAAGTCCGCAGTGGTAAACGGCGCGCCGTCAGACCATTTCAGCCCCTGCCGCAGATACAGCGTCTGTTCAGTAGCATCTTCATTGAACTCCCAGCTTTCCGCCAGGCCGCCCACGATGGTCTTGAAGTCGCGGTCAATGCGCAGGATAAGTTCCGTGCCCATCGCGCCCTGCGGGTCGCCAAACAACTGATTGGGGTTGACGATGGCGGTGCGGATCGTGCCACCGTAAACACCGACTTCTTCAATGGGTTCGATCACCTGCGGCGTCGGTGGCAGACGTTCCTCAACCGGCGGCAGTTCACCGGCAGCCACACGCTCGGCCAGCATGGGCGATTCGTTATACATCCCCTGGCGCTTCGGCGCAGCGGCAGGTGCAGCCGCCGGCGCGGCAGCCAGCAGCGGGGCGGCAGTGGCCTGAGCGACCCCTAATGTCGCGGAAATGGCAGCCGTTTTCAGAAAATCGCGGCGAGAAATTCCTTCAGTCATGTGCTTTCCTTTCTATAAAAACAAGGTCTAGTTTGCGCAGTCATTTCGAGAGTCAGCTTTCGGATCGTGGGCCTCCTTCCTGAGTCTGCTCAGGGTGTGCTGTGCCGAACCACCAGTTCTGCATTCAGCACAATTTCCGATTCCGTGATGCGGCCATCAATGCGGTCAAACAACATCTGTGCCGCGCGCGCGCCCAGCTCGAACTTGGGCACGTGCATCGTGGTCAGCGCGACTTTAAACACGCTGGAAAACATAATGTCGTCGAAACCGGTGACAGCGACCTGCTCCGGGACCGGGATACCCAGCGCGGCGCAGGCTTCCAGCGTGCCCCCGGCGATGATGTCGTTATAACATACCACTGCGTCCAGTTCCGGGTTGGCAGTCAGCAGATCATAGGCGGCTTCATAACTGCTGTCGATGTTCGCCACACACTGGCGGATATGCGCCGGGTTGACCGGCAGGCCGCTGGCTTCCATCGCCGCCCGGAACCCCCGAAAGCGCTCTTTGGAACTGTAACTGAGCGCGCTGCGAATCACATCCAGATAGCCGATTTTGCGCCGTCCGGCATCCAGCAGGTGCTGGACCACGCGGTTCATGGCGCTGGAAAGATCGACGCACACCATCCCCGCCGACCCGCCCGGCAGAATGCGGTTGATAACCACCGCCGCCCGGTAGCGTTGCAAAAGCGCGCTCAACTCGTCGTTCGCCATCCGCATGGTACATACGACGACACCATCAGCCCGCGTTTCTTCCAGCAGGGCGAGACCGGCGCGCTCACGTTTGGGGTCAAGATCAGTGTTGTAGACCAGCACGTTATAACCGTGTTCCAGCGCCACCTGCTCGACACCGCGCATAATTTCGGGGAAAAATGGATTGGTGACATCCGGGATGGTCAGGCCAATGATAAAACTGCGGTTGGAAGCCAGGCTGCGCGCCATGCGGTTGGGCCGGTAGCCCAACTGCTCAACCGCCCGCAGGATTTGCTCACGAGTCTCCGCGCTTACATAGTCGGTATTATTGATGACCCGCGAGACGGTCTTGGCCGAGACGCCCACTGCCCGCGCCACATCGGCCAGCGTTACATTTTTAGGTTTGCCAACAACATCTTTTTCAGTCAAGTTTTTTATCTGGTTTATGTCAGCGCTGACATACAGTGTAACCAGTCACTCGCGGCTTGTCAACTTATTGCGGCAGGTCTTTTTGCTCCTCCGCCCAGGCGCGCAGATCAAAACCGCCAGCGGTGCAGGTGAGCATCATGTAGGCGAACATCGGCAGCCAGTAATCAAACTGCTCCACTGTCGCGCCCTGCGAGATGAGACTGTACTGATACTGGTCACGGTAGTACAGCAGCGCGCGTCGTTTACGCCAGTCACCCTCGAATCTGAACTTGTAGCGCAGTTCAAAACCAAAACGTCCTGCCTGATTGTATTCCTCAAAGGACTCGATCTGGTATTCGCCAAGCTGCGCCAGCCCCTCCTCCACCGCTTCGCGCAGCAGTGGCAGATCAGCGGCGGTGACAGACGTGCCCAGATCGCGCACCTCCACACTGAAACTGGTGGCGATGCTGTCCGGGTGCGGCGCGACGATCACGCTGTTGCGCTGGGGCTGCGTCACATGCCAGGTATGAGGATACCAGAAGGAGAACAGCCTGTCCGGGTCGTTGTAAATGCGCGCGCCGGTAAAACGCGGGCGGGGTGTGTCGGTCATGGGGATTGCCTCTCACAGTGCAGGCATGGATTCAGTTCATCTGAGAGGTATGGCTCTCCACGTGCGCCTCTCGCCTGAACACAGCCGAAGTCAAACAGCAGGTTCAAGTATAACAGCGAATTCCAGGTGTTCGAGTCAACTGATCCGTTATTCTGACCTGGTTTTTCAAATGTAAAAAAGGATGGGTACACATGATGGCGTTGGCGAACTCATAAAATACCAATGACTTGTGGTAGGGGCAGTTCGCGAACTGCCCTGGGCGCATCGCGATGCGCCCCCCTACAAGTTTAATTCGCCAACAACACCACACATGCGCTTGCCCTGCCACCCGCACCAATTCGATTGCGCCGGAGGTCGGAACATGCCACAATCAGACGCAAATGCGATTGTTGAGGAGAATATGGCTTATGATTGCAACCACCGATGCGGTGCGCCCCTTGCAGCTCACCGCCAATGAAATCAGGTTTTACAGCACCGAAGGTTATCTCTACCTGCCCGGCCTCATCAGCCGCGAGGACGCCGCCGCCATGCGCGCCGAGGTGATCGACATCATGGCCGGTCTGGGTGTGTCCTACGAGCGCCTGTGCCAGACCCAGGATTCCGGAGATAAGCTGCGCCAGACCCAGCAGTACCTGGCCGGGAGCCGGCTGGACTCGCTGGTCAACAGCCCCAATCTGGTCAGCATCGCCGGGCAGTTGATGCAGGGACCCAGCACCGTCTACATGTCGTTCACGGCGGTAAAGAACGGCGGTGGCGGCGGCAAATTCCATTTTCATCAGGACAATATGTACACGCGCTTCGATGGCCCCGGCATCAACATCTGGTTCGCGCTGCACGAGATGACGCCCGAAAACGGCTGTCTGATGATGGCCCCGCGTACGCATATACGCGGCACGCTGGACGCGGTGCAAAGCAGCGACGGCGACAATCACCGCATGATCCGCGTGGAGCCGGAGGACTTTCTGCACGTGCGTATGATGCCCGGCGATGCTATCGCCTTCACGCGCCTGACTCTGCACGGCAGCGGCCCAAACATGACCGACGAACCGCGCATCGGCTACGCTGTTCAGTTCCACCGCGACGACGTGAACGCCGTGTGGGATCATCAGGAGCCGCGCCTGCTCAAGACTCATCCGCGCTGGTCTACCGGCCCGGTGGATAAAATCACGCCGCCTGTCGTCGAAGAAAAACTGGACGGTCATTGATGCGCCCGAATATCCTGTGGATCTGCACCGACCAGCAGCGCTGGGACACCATACATGCCCTCGGCAACGACCATATCCGCACGCCCAATATGGACCGGCTGGTGCAGGAAGGCACAGCCTTTGATGCTGCTTTCTGCCAGAGTCCCATCTGCACACCCAGCCGCGCCAGCTTCCTGACCGGGCTGTATCCCAGCACCGTGCATGGCACGACCAACGGCAACGTCGTGTGGGAAGAAGCCGCGCCGCTGATTACCAAAATGCTGGCCGACGCCGGTTATGACTGTGGGCTGGTTGGCAAGTTTCACCTGGCTGGCGGCTGGCATCGGGTGGAACCGCGCCCGAAGGACGATGGCTACCGTGTGTTCGAGTGGAGCCACGCCCCGCGCAACGACTGGCCGGAAGGTCACGGCTGGAAGGACTGGGTGGAAGCGAAGGGCCATGACCTGGGCGAACTGTGCAAGGACATGCCGCAGATGCCGCCCGAACTGCACCGCGAAACCTGGTGTACCGAGCGCGCCATCGACTTTATCGAGGGCGATCACGGCGGCAAACCCTGGCTGATGACCGTCAA
>CAZKIB010000057.1:6229-8430 GCA_964552425.1 uncultured Anaerolineaceae bacterium
TATTACCCGCACCCACCCTTCACCCCGCCGCAGCGCTACCGGGATCGTTATAACGCCGCTGATCTGCCGACGCCGCTGTTCCGCGAAAGCGACCTCAGCGCGCAGACTCGCCTGAAGGACATCGACTTTCAGAGTGTCGTCCGCCGCCCGGAGGAATTCGGCGCGCTGGATAAAAAAGCGGCTTACTACGGCATGATCGAGTTTCTGGACGATCTGACTGGAAGGCTGCTGGACTCGCTGGAACGCACCGGCCAGATTGACAATACGCTGATTATCTTCATGAGCGATCATGGCGAAACACTCGGCGATCACGGTCTGATCGAGAAGGGCTGCCGTTTTTATGAAGGGCTGGTGCGCGTGCCGCTCATTTTCAGGTGGCCCGGTCAGGTGCAGGCCGGTGTGGTCAGCCAGGCGCTGGTGGAACTGACCGACATCGTGCCCACGCTGCTGGATATTTGTGACATCGAATACCCGGACAAGATGATGGGGCGCTCATTGTGGCCGATCCTCAGCGGACAGGCCAGCCCGCAGCAGCACCGCGCTTTCGTGCGCTGCGAGTATTACCGGACGCTGATGCCCGGCCCGGAAACCGGGTTTGAGGGAACCTACGCCACCATGATCCGCGATGAGCGTTACAAGCTGGTGGTCTATCACGGGCACAACCTGGGAGAACTGTTCGATCTGGAGAATGACCCCGGCGAGTTCAACAACCTGTGGGACGACCCGGCCTATGCGGAGGCGCGCTTCCGCCTGCTGCTGCAAAGCTTCGACGCGCTGGCCTTCGCGGTGGATTACGGGTCAAAGCAGATTCTGTATTCGTGACCGGGTGGCGGCGCGGGCCAAAACCGCCTATAACTATCAAAAGCGTGTCACGCAAAATAGGGGGTTTTGTGATGGTGCGTTATTTCCGCTACCTGTTGATCGTGTTCAGTGTGGCGCAGGCTTTTTTTGCAGTGGCCTTTATCCTGCAACTGCGTTTCGCCACCCGGTTGTGGCCCTTCGCCTACACCAACCAGATGGGCTTTCTGTTCATCGCGTCGATCTTCGCGGCTGCCGCAGCCTCGACCCTGTGGTGCATCGCCGCGCGAGAAGATGGCGCGCTGGCCGGGGTCGCGCTGGATTATATGCTGATTTTTGCGCCTACCGGCATTTTTGTGTTTCAGATCGCGCGCAATAACAGCCTGATTTTGTTCGGCATTGTCTGCGTGATCGGCGCGCTGTTTGGACTGGGCATGTTTTTGTGGAGCCGGCGCATCCCGATCCGCGACCCGCGACCCATGCCCCGATTGATACGCGCCGCGTTCATCTTTTTCATTATCGCGCTGGTGATCGTCGGGGTGCAGATGGTGCTGAAAGTACCCAATATCATGCCCTGGAGCATCACCACACAGGCGTCGGTGATTTACGGCTGGTTCTTTCTGGGGGCGGCAGCCTATTTCGCCTACGGGCTGCTGCGTCCAGGCTGGCACAATGCGGCGGGTCAACTGGCCGGTTTTCTGGCTTATGATGTGGTGCTGATCGTACCATTCTTGCAGCGTCTGCCGACCATCGAACCCGGACTGCGCCTGAATCTGATAATCTACACGCTGGTGGTCGCGCTCAGCGGGCTGCTGGCGATCTACTACCTGTTCATCAACCCACAGACCCGCATGGGGCGCGCCGCGTCACCGCTGCCGGGTACGGCCTGATAACTGCGCCACCTCAAATGGGCCTGTACAAATGCCGGTGTGGTTTCCGGCTAATCCTCTTCGCCTGTACCCCCGCGCCGGTCCTGGTAATAACGCGCTTCGCTGAGGACAAAATCGACGGTGGCCGTGATGGTCGGGTCAGGCAGCACACCGGACGGAATGGTAAGAACTTCCTGCCGGGTGATGGTCAGATGCCCGTTCTGGCCTGTGCCATTCACTTCAATCAGACCTACCTGCCCGGCAGCGACACCGCCCAGGTACAGGGTGTTGTGCGGCATACGCGCCTCGCCGCTATCCGCGAGAATAATGTGCAGTTCATGCGGAACGGGCGGCACATGCCCCGCCGTCACCACTAAACCATCACGGCTCCATACATCCGGGCCGCACAGCACCGCCAGGTTCATCAGGTTGGTGGACAGGCGTTCGCGACCTTCCAGCGTCAGAAAATCGCAGGCATTGGCCGCGTCATAGCCCATCGCGTCCAGCACCAGCAGCGCCGAACGTCCGCCGGTC
>CAZKIB010000057.1:8458-13657 GCA_964552425.1 uncultured Anaerolineaceae bacterium
AGGCGTGCCCGGCGTCCAGCAGCAGGATACGCCCGGTATGCTGCTGCCGAAGCTGGCGCAGAAAGGTATACAGCCGGGGCAGCAGGTCAAGATCGCCCCGGATATTCGCGCTGTACAAAACCGTCAGAGGATAGGCCAGGCCGCTAACCTTTCTTCTCCAGCAGATCAGGCCGGGCCGGGGTGTCCGCCGTGAGAACCGGCAGGTCCTCAAAATGCCCGACTTCGACCAGGTACATGTTGGAATAATTGGTCAGGTCCGAAGAATACAGCACATACTGACCGTCCGGCGTGAAGCGCGGGTGCGGGTGAGCGTGCTGGTCGTTGAACGTGCTGCGGTGATACGACAGGATGCGCGGCCCGACATACTGCGCGCCATCCCACTTGAACAACTGGATGAACGGCTGCGAATCGCCAGAGCGGTTGCCGGCCTGCGCGGGTGTGCCATCGCCGACGATGATGCGCTCATCGCGACTGTGAAAATGGCCGGAATGGAACGGGAAGCGCACCTCGACCTGTTCCTGATTGTCCCATGTGATATGCCCGAAGACATGATCGCCTGTCCCCTCACGCGGGCGGCCATGATAACCGATGTGTTTGCCATCCGCGAACCAGTATTCATGCCCGATGGCGAGGTTTTTGCCATCGTCCTGCGGGCGGATTTTCCAGGCTTCCCCGGTATCGACATTCAGCCCCCAGATGCGCTGTTCCACCAGATGCCAGGGGCCTTCATGACAGAAGGTCAGCACATTGGGCAGCGTGGGCGAGGTGTTAATGTGTCCGATATTGCAGCGGTCTTCGTGGATGATCTCCGCTTCGCCGGTGGCAATTTCGATGCGCATAATGCGCGAGAGCGGTTTAGCGAAAAACTGTTCCCGAAAGCGCGAGTAGGAAAAGGAGATAGTGGCTTTCTTCTCTGGCAGGTCTTCCATCAGCCGGGTACAGATATATTTACCATCGGCGGTGGGGTTGGCGCGGTTGTCGGGCTTCATGCCTTCCGGCCCTTCCCAGATCACCCGTTCATCCAGCGTCTCAAGATCAAGCTCGATAACCTGGTTCTGCCACCAGAAATAATTGGCATTGTTCACAGTGCTGATGCAGCCGCGCGGCCGGCCGGGTCCTTCCAGGTCTGTCACCTGCGTGATTTTGCCATCGTCCAGATCATAGCGGAACAGGTTGCTCTGCCCTTCCCGGTCCGACATAAACAGAAAGGAGCGATCCTCATTGAACCAGCATGGGTCGGTAAAGTAAAAGTGGTTGGAATGACCCAGGTAATCTGTCAGGCGGATGACTTCGCGCCCGCTGTAGGGGTCTTCATAGCGAAACTGCGGATCGTGGTACACACGGCCTTTGCCCATGAAATTCATCTCCTCAAAATCAGGCCCGCAGGCTGTAGGACTGGTTAAAAAGCAGATTATCCGTCAATGCACATCAATGGCGTGCGCTTTGAGCGTATCCAGCGGGATAAACTCCAGCGCCGCCACATGCGTCGCATCCAGAATCACCGGCGGCGCGACCCCCGCTTCACAGGCTTCCTTCCAGCGCGAGGCGCACAGACACCAGCGATCCCCCGGTTGCAGGCCGGGGAAGCCGGGGACCGGGGTAGACAGATCGTTGCCATGCGCTCTGGAAAATTCCAGAAATTCCCGCGTCATCTGCGCGCACACCACATGAACGCCGAAATCATCAAATCCGGTGTTGCAGCAGCCATCCCGGTAAAAACCTGTAACCGGGTTCAGGCTGCATGGGGCCAGTTGGCCGCCCAGCACATTTCGCCCCGCGATCATCGCCCCTCCTGTTACGTATGCACCGTCAGAATATCGTCGGTCAGTTCCGGCAGGCTGTCGAAGTCACCGATTTCGACCAGGTACATATTGGCGTAGCGTGTCAGATCGCTGGAATACAGAATATATTTGCTGTCTGGCGTGAAGCGCGGGTGCGGGTGAGCGTGCTGGTCGTTGAAGGTGCTGCGGTGATAGGCCAGCGTGCGCGGCCCCACGTACTTTTCGCCATCCCACTTAAACAACTGGATAAACGGCAGCGCGTGGCCCTGACTGCTGAAGACCGCGCCGGGCGTGCCATCCCCGACAATCATCTGCTCGTCCAGGCTGTGGAAATGAGTCGAATGGAACGGGAAATGCGCCTCAAACGCATCGCTGTTATCCCACTTCAGACGCCCGAAAATCGGCGCGCTGATCCCGCGTTCGTCACGCGGCATCCCGTGATAGCCGATGTGTTCGCCATCCGCAAACCAGTATTCATGCCCAACCGCGTAGACGCCATCATCCTGCGGGCGGACTTTCCAGGTTTCGCCCGTGTCGATGTTCAGGCCCCACATGCGCTGCTGCACCAGTTTCCAGGGGCCTTCATGGCAGAAGGTCATGATGTGCGGCAGTTTGGGCGAGGTGTTGATATGGCCGATGTAGCAGCGGTCTTCGTGGATGATCTCCATATTCCCGGTAGCCACTTCGATGCGGATGATCTGCGTCAGCGGTTTAGCAAAGAAGTATTCGCGGAAGCGCGAATAGGCGAATGAGATGGCCGCTTTTTCCTGTGGAATGTCGTGCATCAGCTTGGAACAGATGTATTTGCCATCGGCGGTGGGGCTGGGGCGGTCCTGCGATGTCCCCTCCGGCGCGGTGTAAATGACGCGCTCCTCCAGGGTATCGACATGCAGTTCGTGCAGTTCCCGATGCCACCAGAAATAATGGCAGTTGTTGGCTGTCCCAAAGCACCCGCCGGGGTGGCCTTCGCCTTCCAGGTCGGTGAGCTGTGTGATTGTGCCACCATCCAGGTCGTAACGAAACAGATTGCCCTGCCCTTCGCGATCCGACGAAAACACGAAGGAGCGGTCCTTGTTGAACCAGCAGGGGTCAGTGAAATACAGGTGGTTGGAATGGCCGAGATAGCTGGTTAACTGGACGATCTTGCGCCCGCTGAAAGCATCCTCATAACGGAAGGGTTTATCGTGATAAATGCGGCCTTTGCTCATAAAATGTCTCCTTAAAATAGTGTCTGCGATGGTTGGCCTGTGGGGTCAGCCGGTCAGGGGAAGCGCTGCACAAAACGGTGAGCCGCTTCTTCGATGGTGTCCAGGTCTACTTCGCCGGTGTCTTCCTCGCCGGGCAGCAGATGGACGATGGCGGCCAGCGCCGGTTTCATCTCATCAATGGCGTGCTGCGCGGTTTCATCATCGGCTACGAACCGGACATGAACCAGATAGCCGTAAATCGCGCTGGTGATGGCATAGGGTGCGCGCAGGCAGCCGGCTTCAAGCATGATGCGCGCCGCGCCGGCGTACTCCGCGTCGACCTGAATGACGCCCCCTTCGCGGCCTGTTTTCCCAATGGTCGCCCCGCTGTCATACGCTGTCCACGCCATCGGCGGCTCCCTTTCTGATCGGTATGCTGCCTTTAATATTATCGTGAACGGGCGTAAGGGATAGGTTCAGGAAAATTTCACGCGGAAATTGGATACATTGTGCTAGAATACGCCACAACATCTTACACTACATTACAAACCGGGATCGCACCTTCATCATGACCTGCCAGTTTTCCGTGTTTCACCTTATCAGCCAGCAGAACCCGCGCAACATCTTTTCCGCCGAGCGCCGCCGTTTAATCCACTGGTCTCATTATGTGGAAAACCTCATTCTGGAACAGAAGCTTCAGACTCCTGTCTATGCCGGTCTGCAATCCACGCGGCACTTTGGCCCCATTCACGCCCGTTACCAGCAGATCGCCCGTGTCGCCGGAGACGTTTTTGTGTTCGGAGTTCCTGATGTCCATTACAAAGTGGCAGAGGGAATACAGTTTGTGGATTTATCCCTGCTGGATCCGTTAACGCGGGAATGGTTCGTCATCTTCCAGCACGAAAAGGAAGCCCGCGCACTGCTGGCAGTCGAGCGTACCCGGCCAGAAAACCCCATGCGCCGCAGCTTCGAGGGCATTCTGACCAGTGACCGGGGGATGATTGCCGAAGTGATCCGCCAGCTTGAAGATCACTACAACCTGACGCCCTCCGCAAAGATAAAATAATGGGGCGTTTCCTGAACGTTGGCGTCCAGCCCGACAGCCTTCAACTTCGCGCGCAGGGCGTCCGGCTCGTAAAACACCTTATAGATCGTGAACTCGCGTCCATCGTTCAGCTTGCGGGTATGAAAGACGCTCTCCGGTTCATAGGCGGCGTGGTCCTTCGCACTGGAAGCTGCCGCCCGCCGCGAATCGACCAGAAACAGATGGCCGCCGGGACGCAGCGCCCGCGCTACCTTGCCCAGAAACGGGTCGAGCTGCTCCGGTGGGACATGCGACAGCCAGAAACCAAAGCACACCAGGTCGTACTGCTGCGCCGGCTCCCACTGGAACAGGTCGACCTGCTCGTAGGTGATGTTATCGGCGTTGAGTCGGGCGCGGTTAAGGGCGATCACTTCCGGCGAGGCATCCAGCGCCGTGATCTGCTGGCTGATTTTTAGAAGCTGCTCGGTCCAGATGCCGGTCCCGCAGGCCAGTTCCAGGGCATGAGTGACCGGACCAATGGCATTCAGCGCGCCCATCACATATCGGGCTTCATCGAACCACTGCTGGTTGTGTTCCGGGCCATGATCGTAGCGCCCGACGCGGTAAAACCACTCGTCATATTCCCCGGCCCGCGCCCGATAATAGTCGATTTGCTCTTGCAGGATTTCGCTCATGTGGAATGACTCCGTTTTTCCAGCCGCAGATTTTCGGCGTAGGATTGAAAACCCATTTTCTCCCAGAAACGCCGCGCACCGGGATTAGCCGCCAGCACATCCAGCGCCAGAGTCGCGCCGGGCGGGAAATAATCCGTCTGAAGCCGCGTGAAGGCCATCTGCCCGATGCCTTTGCCCCGAAAGACACGCTTGATGAAATACTGACGGATATATACTTCGACCTGTTCCGGGTGATAGTCATCGCGCCGCTGCTGAAACAGGGCATAACCGATCACCACCTTGCCGGTCAGAACCAGCACGGCCTGCCAGTCCTTTGACAGCCAGCCCCTCATACGTTCGGCCAGTTCAATGGGTGACATGGGGTTGCGGCTGCCCTCGTCCTGAATGAGTTCGGCATTCATGACTCCCAGCACATCACAATCGTCCAACGTGGCTGGACGCAGATCAATTTTCATCGCGGCTCTACCCGTTTTGGCTTGGGCTTGACTTTGTTCTTGGGTTTATCGTCGATC
>CAZKIB010000057.1:13667-24740 GCA_964552425.1 uncultured Anaerolineaceae bacterium
AGGCTGGCGAACTGGCCCAACAAATGACCCTGCACAGGCAGGCCAAGCGCCAGCCCCGCCAGCCAGCCGAGGCAGGGGACCACATTGAACAGGCCGATCACGAAAGCGGCCAGAATCGAGAACAGCAGCCACTGGATGGTCGGCCCCATGTAGCGGCTGACCGTGCCCCAGATACGCCCTAACTGGAAGTAGGCATTGATCTGGCGGCTCTGGGAATAGTAAATCGTGCCCACCGCGACCAGCGGCCAGATAACCAGATTGTAAATGAAAATCACCACCGACAGGCAGCAGGTGATCGCCAGCGCGACGGTACTCATCGCCCCGGCAGCCTCCTCACCCGCCAGCCCGAACGCGGGCACGATCAGCGTCATGCCGCAGATTAAGAGGATATTGCCGAGGTTATACACGAAGGCCGTGATCAGAACATTCGCGCCATCCATGATTTTGTCGCCCACGTTATCCCAGTGCGGCAGAGGGGCGGCTTCACCCGCGCGCATATTGCGCAGCAGTTCCACCGCATAACCCGCCAGCGCCGCCGCACCCAGCAGCCCGATCAGGGGAATCGCGGCAACCAGCGTCCAGACGATCACCATGACCAGTTTGCCGACCCAGTCTTCGTCTTCAAAAACGTATGAAAATGCGCGGACAATATCCACAGCCTGTGTCCCCCTTACAGCAAAGCAACTGCCTGTGTTATAGCTGAATTCGGGGCGTGTCGCAATTATGAAGCAGAAGCGACATACGCCTTCAGATTATCCAGTGTGATCTCGCCCAGATGAAAGGCGCTGACGACACCCGCCGGGCTGACCACGAATGTGGCTGGAAAGTAATCGGACGTGTAGGTGTCGCTCACGCTGAAGTCCGCATCCAGCAGAATGGTGACATCCGTGACACCCATTTCAACAAGAAAAGCCTGGATCTGTTCCGGCGTTTCGCCCACGTTGACCGCCAGAATGACCGCTGAATCCTGCTGTTCGTTAAAGGTCTGAAAAGCAGGAAATTCCCGGCGGCAGGGTTCGCACCAGGTCGCCCAGAAATTGAGGAACACCACCCGTCCGCGCAGGCTGCTCAGGCGCACCGTGTCGCCATTGAGCGCGGTCAGTTCGAAATTAGGCGCCATCTCGCCGCTGAGCGGGTGATCGACGGTTGGCGCAGGGCCAGGTGTGACCGCCTTCACCGTCGGCTGTTCACGGGTGGCGACCACCACCAGCAAAGCCGCGCTGACACTCAGCAGAGGCATGACGATCAGGATGATCCACAGGGGGTTGACTTTGCGGCGTTGCGGTTGCACGGGTATGGTTTGCGTCACCTTTAGGAAACGGCCGGCGGGATGCCCCACAGATAGACGGAACCAGTCGCGCCGAACAGCATGAGCAGCAGGCCATCCTGGGTCCATTCGACATCGTACACCCGAATGCCCTGCGTATCCAGGTTAGCGCTGTTAACCGTATTTTCGGTGATGGTCGTCAGGTTCCAGAGCGTAACACTCCCGCCAAAATCAGCCGTCAGCAGCAGGGTCGAATCCGGCGCGAAGGCGGCTGCCAGACGGTCTTCCCCAACACCGGGCAGCCGCGCTACCAGACTGCCCGCCTGCATATCCCACAACTGCGCGTCGGCGATGCCGCCCCCGTTGACCAGATAACGGTTGTCCGGCGCAATCACCAGCAGTTCAACCGCCTGGGGTCCGGTGGCGAGTTGGCGTATCTGGCTGCCATCCAGCGCCGACCATAAACGAATATCTGAACGGGTTCCTACCACGAGGGTGCTGTCATCCGGCGAGAACTGCATATTGAGGGCGGGCGCGTCGTCCTCAATCCGGGCGATCAGTTCGCGGCTGCGCCAGGCCCACAGGCTGATAGCGCCAAAGCTGTCTGCCGCCGCCAGCACATCGCCGCTGTTGGAAAAAACCACACGCTGAATCGGGCCGTCCTGCGCCTGAACTGTCGCCAGCGCCTCACGGGCCACCGGGTCCCACACGCGCACCTCACCCTTGCGATTGCCAAAGGCCAGCCAGCCGTTTTCGGGTTCATAGGCCAGAGCGCCATCATACTGGTCAATGCCGCGAAAATCGGCCCCGGCCCGCCCGCTGCTGGCATTATGAACTGTCACCTGGCTGCTCTGTTCCACGGCATAAACTTCGCTCTTGTCGGCTGAAAAGAACACGCGGGTGACATCATCGCGCCGCCCGGTGCTGAACACGGTCTGGCCGTTGATGAGGTCCCAGGCTGTGATCTGTTCATTATCCAGCCCGGCCAACAGCGTATTGTCCGGTGACAGGGCGTGATCGAAAATCGTGCTGGGCAATCCGGTGCTGTCCAGCCTGCCCAGCAGCGCGATCTGCGGCACATTCTCCAGCGTGATCGGCCCGGCAGGCTCGACCCAGGCCGGCGGCGGCAGTGTCGGCGCGTCGCGGGGGCTGTCCAGAATACTCTGTGGTTCGGGCGTGGATTGCGCGCAGGCGGTCAGAACCAGTATCACTGCCATGATGAGCAGACCCGGTTTATTCATCCCCGGCTGCGCTTTCCGTAATGTCGATCACCCCGGCCAGCACTCCGTAGATTTCAATCTGCTGCAAGCTGCACTCGCCTTCAAAGGGGTCAATCTGCCCGCTGCCATCCACGTCTTCGCCGGCCACCAGAATACCCAGCAGCCGGGTGGATTCCGCCAGGTCAGTCTGCGCCGCATCCAGATCGGCGGCGGTCAGCAGCGCATTTTCCACCGGGATCACCTGGTCAATCGTCGCACGCGCGTTGTTGACACATACCTGGATGAGTTCAGCTTCGCTTTCCAGCAGCCGGGTTGTGCCGGGAGCCGCCAGCGCTTCGTTCAGGGCGGTGTCGATCAGATCAAGAAAATGGCCGACGCCCAGTTTGCTGGAACTGGGATTTTCGCCGCGCCCGTTGCTGTTGTAGTCCTGTTCGCCGCCCAGCACGATATTGATGGTATGTTCCACATGGGTAAGCATCCCACCCAGATTGCCAGAACTGGCCGCTAGATTGGCGTGCTGGAGTCCCAGCTCGGCTTCTTGCAGCGCGCTCTGGGCCAGGCTGCCGCCGTTAATGCCATTTTCTGAACTGACAAGAATTTCGGAAAGGGCCTGGGCATATTCCAGCGGATAGCCGCCGCTGTATTCGATCTCGCCTTCGGGGGCCGCCACATCGTCAGCAGTTTCGCGTGTGAGGGCTGCGCCGTTGAACAGGCCGGGCAGGAAGCGGCCTTCCTCGTCCCTGTATGTGAGCGCCCCGCTGCCGAGCGCGTTGACCGACAGGCTGCCCACGTTCAGCATATCGCCGGTATCATCATTGATGAGCCAGAGGACATAACGCTCGCCGGGGCCGGTGGGCGGCAGGCTGCGCGCCTGATAGGTCAGGGTGTCGCCTATCTGGTTAGCGGTGCTGAATGTCACCGTCCCGAATGAGGGCAGTGGAATCGCGGTGGGTGGAACCTGCACGACGGCCTGGGTAGCGGCCACCGTCGGGGCGCGGGTCGGGCTGTCAACCACCGCAGGGGTATTGTTCTGATTCAGGACAAAAGCGACCAGCGCCACAATCGCGATCACCAAAAGGGCGATCACCGCGACGCCGCCGACGATCACCAGTGTACTGCTGGACGACTGGCTGACCAGCGTCTGAGTCGGGCTGCTGGCGGTAGTCGGGCTGGACGAACTCATTGGCATTCCGCTGGCGGTAGGTGACAGCCGCAGGGTGGAGGAGCCATCGGGGATCATTGCCGTATCTTCCGCGCCGAGTGGAATGGGCGTCACCCCCTGCCCGCTGATGGCCCGTTTGAAGTCTTCCACAAAGGCGCTGGCGGTGGGGTAGCGATCTGCCGGATTTTTCGCCAGCACGCGCAGCATGACGCCTTCGAGCGCCAGCGGCACATCGCTGCTGGCCGCCGTGATGCGCGGGACGGGTTCGGTGACATGTTTCATGACCACCTGCAAAGGGGTATCGGCGGTGAAGGGCTGCCTGCCTGTCACCATCTCGTAGGCCACCACGCCGAGCGAATAGATGTCTGTTGCCGGGCTGATTTCGCCGCCCTGCGCCTGCTCAGGGGCCATGTAGGCGGGTGTGCCCACCAGACCGCCTGTGGCTGTCAGGTTCGATTCATCACTCAGCAGTTTGGCGATTCCAAAATCACTGAGCAGGGTATAGCCTTCGCTGTTGATAAGAATGTTATCGGGTTTAATATCGCGGTGGATAATGCCCTGCCGGTGGGCGTAATCGAGCGCCGAAGCGATTTCGCGCAGGTAAGCCTCGACAGTTTTCAGCGGCATTGGCCCCCGGTCAATGCGGTCCCCCAGCGATCCACCTTCAACATAGGCGATTGCCAGATAAAGAATGTCGCCTTCTGCCCCATAGTCATAAACTGGCAGGATATGCGGGTGCTGCAAGCGGGCGATGGTGCGCGCTTCCAGCCGGAAACGTTCGATAAATTCAGAATCCTGGCCGGGGTGCGGCGGCAGCACTTTGATAGCGACAAAGCGATCAATCTCGCTCTGGTAGCCTTTGAAGACGGTTGCCATGCCGCCTCTGCCCAGGAGTTCGATAATTTTGTACTTGTTACCGAGTGTCTGGCCGATCAGGGAAGACGAACTCACACCCGCACCTCTTTACCATCGCTGTCCAACAGGTCAGCCGTACAGACTGTTACACTGCATTATAACCGAGGTCGGGCCAGTTCGCAGGTGAGGTTTTACTCTTTGTCGATCACCTGATAATCCCGAACTTCGATGACATTACCGGTCAGGATTTCCTGATGTTCCTTGAGAATGTAGGACGGGACCAGCGACTTGAACAGGCGCAGGCTGCCCAGCAGAATGCCCAGATCGTCAAGCTGGCCGAGACCGATCAGCACGTCCGGGATCAGGTCCAGCGGGGACAGCACATAAACTATCGCCAGAATGGGGATAAACTTGGGCCACAGCGGAACCCGTTTATCCACGATCAGCCGCCATGTCAGGCGGATTTCCAGGATAATGCGGTCAATGATGGTCATATGAAACCCTCAACTGCCCTCTGGCAGATTGTTGTCGATGCAATCCTCCGCATTGTAATGAACGTGCGTTAGAAGGGTAATAGATTAGCCAACCGCATTCAGCAGATACTCACGTCGCAGCAGGCCGTACTGCTTGATGTCCACAAAGCGGCCATGCTCAAAAATGTTTTCCCGCCATGTGCCTTCCAGCGTAAAACCCAGTTTTTCCAGCACCCGTTCAGAGCCGATATTCCCAGAGGTGCAGTCAGCCTGGACACGGTGCAGATCAAGGTTTTCAAAGCACCAGCGAATCAACGTATGCGCCGCTTCAGTGATATAGCCGCGCCGCCAGTAGGCGGATTGCAGATCGTATCCGATGTCTGTGCGGCGATGTTCGCGTTCCCAGAAGTGAAAGCCACAGGTTCCAATCATTTCATCGGCCCCGTCTTTCAGGGTGATCCCCCAGCGCATGGCACGCTGATGGATAAAGTGATCGTTCCACCAGTTGACCCACCAGCGGCCATCGTCCAGCGTGTCACAGGGCGGGTCGATAATCAGAAACCTCACCACTTCCGGGTCGGTATACAGCTTGACCAGCCCGCCGGCGTCATCGTCGGTCATCTGGCGCAGACGCAGACGCTCGGTTTCCAGAACCGGGAAGTGGGAAAAATCGAAGATCGCGCTCATCAGAAGTCCTTATTGTGAAAAATATCGCAAAAAGCGGCATAAAACGCACACATGGCGCGCCGTCCTTCAGCCAACATTTCATTCGCTGCCTGTTCCTGCCTGTTTTTCAGACAACCTCAGCGATATAACACCCGGAAACAGCCCTTACTGGCAACTGAAAACTACCCCAGAGTCAGGCTGGTGCGCACAAAGCCGGCCCGTTCATGCCGCGCGATCAGGTTGATCGTGCCGCCAGCGGGCGCATGGACTACCCACTCCACTTTGACACGATCCCCGGTAGGCTGGCCGACACTGCGCGGGTGAGCTGTCGGGCCGGTCAGGTGACGGCCTTCCAACTGGCCGAGTTCCTCGCGGCGTTTACCCGTTTCGAGCGTGACATTTGCCGGCAGTTCGATTTCGGCGACCACCCCCCGCACCACTTTGTTTTTCAGTGCCATTCTGGAGGTATTGGTGGGCAGCCAGCCGCTGTTCTGAAGCGCCAGCGTGACCCGGTAACTGCCGCCGCCGAGCGGTTTGACCTCCGCTTTGAACAATTCCAGCCGGGGAGTCGCCAGCGCCTGATAAATAATCCAACTGCTGAACGGCGCGATCTCCGTTTCCAGAAACTGCGGCGGCGGGTTGCGCCAGGCGTACATGAAATTCCAGCCGCCCAGTTCGACTTTGCCCAACTGCGGGTGGTCGAACGGATACCAGTCCACGTAGCCCTGCCCGTTGAGTTGTTCGTCGCTCCACTTGAGCAGCTTGAGGTCATCTTCCAGCGGATGTTCGCGATACCACTCGATAAACTTCATGTTGGCGATGCCCGCCTGCCGCTGCGGACTCCAGATTTCAACCGCCCACATGTACATACCCAGGTGCGTGTAAATCCAGTCGAAGCCGCCCGAAATGACCTGCTGCGGGTGATACTTAAATTCATGGAAAATTGACACGTGAGGGTAGCCGATCATCTCGCTGCCCTTCGCGCCGACTTTCTGATACGTCCACAAATCCTCGGCGGGCATATCCGTATCCGGCTTATCGCCAAAGGGCCGCAGCAGCACGCCGCTCATGGTGTGAAAGCTCACCCCGCCGTTGATGTTGTTATGCGCCGCCACAAAATCAACCACCGCCCGGACTTCCGGTTCCGAAACCGGGTAGGGTCCCGCGCCGGATTGTTCCGATTCCTGCCGCCACGCCGCCGGGAAATTGCGGTTGAGGTCCAGCCCTTCCTTCTTGCGCTGCGGGGTGATGTTGATGCCGTCATAGTCTTCGATAGGGCCTTCCGGTATCACCCGGTAATACTCGCCACCGTACTCATCCGGCTCGCGGCGCACCAGCAAACGCGGTTCGGTGGGGTGTTTTTTCCAGGGGCCATGCGGGTCAGGAAAACGCATCATGAGAATGCGGCCATCCCCATCGACATCCTCGTCAATCAGGCCGCCGAGGGGGTCTTCATCATACGGGTACGGGCGGGTGCTGCTGCGCACGATCCTGGGTTTATCGGCCAGTGCCCATTCCGCGCCGTCCGGGTTGATGCGCGGGCAGATATATAGGGTGCGGGTATCCAGCAGGTAGGTGATGCGTTTATCCCTGCCGTAGCGTGTGAGCAGCCGGTTGAGCAGGTACAGACAGGCGCTCGACGGCGACACTTCGGAAGCATGAATATTGCCATCCACCCAGAAAGCCGGCTTCTCCTCGGCGGGGCCGGTAGTCGTGTTCGTCACCGTCACCAGCCAGATGTCGCGCCCCTCGTAGCTGGGGCCGAGGCTGCTGATCTGCGCCAGTTGGGGATATTCCTCGACAAAGGCGTGGAGGATGCGGGTCAGGTCGTCATAACGGTAGTAGCGATCAAAAGAAACGTCAGGCATGAACAGCGGCTCCTGCGGTATTTTCTGAACAGAGTGTAGCGAAACTCATCTTCGCGCGCGACAGGCTTATTTGAGTGTCAGGCTGACAGGGCAGTGATCCGACCCCATCACATCAGCGTGAATTTCGGAATCAATCACCCGATCCCGCAGGTTGGACGAAATAAAGAAGCAGTCCAGACGCCAGCCGATGTTGCGTTCACGCGCACCAGCCCGCGCCGTCCACCACGAATAAGCGCCTTCACGATCCGGGTAGAGCGTGCGATAAATATCCAGATAATCCTGCCCCAGCACCTCGTCAATCCAGGCGCGTTCTTCGGGCATGAATCCGGTTTTTTTGACATTTTCTTTGGGGCGCGCCAGGTCGATGGGCCGGTGGGAGGTGTTGATGTCGCCGCAGAAAATAATCCCTTTACCCTGCGCCCGCAGTTCATTGCAATAGGCCAGAAAACGCGCTTTGTACTGCATCTTAAAGGGCACACGGCTGTGATCCTGCCCGCCGTTGGGGAATTAGGCCGTGATAAACACGTAGTCATCATATTCAGCGACGATGGTACGGCCTTCCGTATCGTATTCGGAGAAACCAAATCCGAGCCGGACAGACCTGGGCTGCACCTTGCTGAAAAGCGCCACCCCGCTGTAGCCCTTGCGTTCGGCGCTGGCCCAGAAGGTATGATAACCCTCCGGCTGGCGCAGCGCGGGTTCAAGCTGGTCCGGGTGAGCCTTTGTTTCCTGAATGCCGAGGATGTCCGGCTGGGCGCGGTGCAGCCAGTCCAGAAATCCTTTTTTCTGTACGGCGCGAATGCCATTCACGTTCCAGGTATAAAGCCGTTGCATGAGCTTCCTTCTGTTTCATGGAACGCTATTTTAACGCAGATTGCGCCCGGACCGGCAGTTCCGTCTTTCGGAAAACCTCAATCCTTCTTGTGTAATCCCGCACAAATGCGGGCCTAAAATAGTAAATATCCGAGAACTCTGCGGCATACATCCCAGACACCAGAGCCGCGCGCTGCGCTTGACAAACTGTTAGGGGGAACGAACGTGCAGGATCAAACACCGACCAACTTTTGGGACTCACTGAGCAAACGATGGCAGCAGCTCACCCGGCCATCGGATGATTTGCGCGGCGATGACCGGCGTAAGGCCGCGACACTCGCCTCACTGCTGGTTCTCTTTTTTCCGCTGGCGCTTCTCGTGATAATGATTACTCCGATCACCAGTCTGTTATCGGGCAAGGAATTTACCCCGCCGAATGCGGGTACGCTCATTGCGGTGTTGATGATCGGCGTTGCTTATGCGATAAGCCGATCCGTTCACTACCGGATTGGGGCCTTGCTGGGCATTCTGGTTCCGTACATCGCGGTGATTCTGCCTGTGCTGATGGGCCAGACGACAGTCAGCGCGATCAGTCTGTTTTCGCTGTCGCTGGGGGTCATTCTGAGCAGCCTGCTGCTGACACCCTGAGGAACCCTTATCAGTGGCGCGGGCGCAGTCGTTCTCATGCTGATGGTTCCAGTAGCAGCGGAAACCAGCGTGATGCCAATTGCCGGCATCATAGTCCTGACTACGGTTATCATGGCGCTGGTGGGCCGTATCCGCGAAGAGTATGTCGGCGATCTGGAAGCCACCCAGGCAGAGTTAAAACGCCGGATGCAGGAAGTCGAGGACGCGCGGGGGCGGCTGGAACAGGCACGCGAAGAAATCGAACAGCGGGCCGCCAGTGAACGGGAACAGCGCGAATCCCTGCAAGAAATGGTGCAGCAGCTTCGCATCATCGCCAGCACGCTCAACGCCGCCGCCAGCGAGATTCAGGCCGCGACGGTCCAACAGGAAGCGACAGTCACCCAGACTGTAGCGACGGTGGAGGAAATCCGCACCACCGTATCGCAGACCGCCGAACGCGCCCAGGCGGTGGCCGAGGCATCCCGCGAATCGCTGAATGTTTCACGCGCTGGTCAGGAAGCGGTCTCCAAGTCCATTGTCGGGATGCAGATGATCCAGGAGCGCGTGAGTGACATCGCCACCAATATTCTGGCCCTGTCCGAACGCACGCAGCAGATCGGCGAGATTATTGAGACGGTGAATACACTCGCCGAACAATCCAAGCTGCTGGCTCTCAACGCCAGCATCGAAGCCGCGCGGGCCGGGGAAGAAGGCAAGGGCTTCGCGGTGGTGGCGATGGAAGTGCGCCAGCTTGCCGAACAGTCCCGGCAGGCCACCGGGCGGGTGCGCGCCATTCTGAGCGAAATTCAGGCCGCGACCAACGCCGCAGTGATGGTGACGGAAGAGGGCAGCAAGGGCGCAGAAAGTGGCATGGCGCTGGTCGAACAGGCCGGCACCGCCATCCGCAATCTGGCTTCCATTATTGAACAGGCTGCGCAGACCGCCGCGCAGATTGCCGCCAGCACGCACCAGCAGACCAACGGTATGGAACAGCTTGCCGCCGCCATGAGCCATATCCGCGCCGCCGCGACCCAGACCGCCGCCAGCACCCGCCAGACCGAAAACAGCGTGCGTGATCTGATCACCATGGCCCAGCAGTTGGAAGAGTCTAACGAGCCAGTGCTGTCTCGGTAATTTCCATGCTGCCCCTGTTAAGGGTAATCGTCAGGTCCCGGCCTGGGCGCAGTTGCAGCGCTAAAGCTGCCAGTTCCTGCCCGGTCGGGCCTGTCCCCGGCGCATAGGCGACGAAGGTGATCGCGCCAGATGCCAGCGCCACGTAGTCGGTGCTTGCGCCGCCCGCCAGATTCTCCACCAGTCGTTCGCTGCCCGGACGATAGTGAATATCCACAGCCGCATCCCCCGCGTTGACAAAACGCACCCGCGTCCGGTCCTGCGGTGTGATGATGGGCAGCACCCGCAGCGGCAGCGCCTCATCGCCCCGGCCTATGACGTAAAGTGTAACCGTCGTCGCGGCCTCAATTTCCAGCCGCTGCGGTTCGGGCAGCGTTTCGCCGTTATCCGTGCGGATGTCCACCTCATAGGAACCGGCGTCCACCAGCGTGTCTTTGATCCCAATCCAGCCAAGGCTATCTCCAAACTCCACCCCATTGCTGCTGCGCGCGGTGATGCGCCGTTCGGGGACAAAATTCACCACCCGCACTCTGGCGCGTCCATTGTAATCGCTGCGGACCACCGAGACCGGTTCGACGATAAACGCGAGTTTGTCACGCAGCCCGGCGGCGGTCAGTATCCACGAACTGTTGGCGAGATAATCCCACCCCACTTCATAGAGAAAATCACCTTCTGGCCCGGAACCCGCCGGACGGGCGATGAACGTGCGCGGCCCGCCGTTAAACGGGATGAAAGCTGTCGCTTCGCCAAAGCTCAGGTTAGCGACCACCGGTATGTCATTGCCCCGGCCGTAGATGTCCACCGGGCCGGCATCCACCGAAGTGTGGGCAAAGGCGATAAACGCAATCGACAGTTGCATATCCAGGTCCGGTGGTGTTACGACTGCGGCGGACTGTCCGGCCGGCGCGCTGACCGTCTGCGGTTCGGGCGTGGGCTGTGCGGCTTGTGATTCGGTTTCTGAGCCGACTGCGTTCCCCTGACAGGCGGCCAG
>CAZKIB010000057.1:24765-28073 GCA_964552425.1 uncultured Anaerolineaceae bacterium
GGGAGCGCCATCTCTGGCTCACCAGCTTCGATGCGCGCCCTGGCATCATCCAGCAGGGCCAGCGCGCTGCTGACTGCGCTTTCGCAGTCCTGTGCCATTACCGGACGAAATGCAGCGAGAATGATCCATACAAAAAGAATGACCCGCATCACAGCCCCCTAGCGCGTTTCCCCAATCCTTTCAGTGTACCGTAATCGTGCCTGGAATGAGGCTTAAGCCGCGCAAAATAATTAATATAAAATTTAGGTATTCCAATTGAGTAAAATCTGCCTTAATATTTCGTGAAGCCATGCACAAAATGGATGTCCTGCTGTTAGAATTGAAATAATGCAGTTCAGAGATGCGGTTGAGGCTGAAACCTTCATGAAATTCATGGTACTGGACGACAATCCAGAAATTCTTTCGATGGTGACGATTATGCTCCAGAACGCCTATCGGGACGCCCAGATCCTGGCGGGACGTAACGGCGCGGAGGGGCTGGCCCTGCTCGAAAGCGAAGACACCAGCCCGGATATTATTCTGACGAATGTGCGGATGCCGCAAATGGATGGCATGACATTCGTGAGTGAAGTCCGCCATAATACCGCGTGGGACAGCGTGCGTCTGGTGATGATGAGCGCATTGTCCTCTGCGGAGGTAGTGACCGAAGCGGCTGACAAAGGCGCACAGGCGTTCCTGCGCAAGCCCTTTACCCTGCGCGACCTGCTGGCAACCGTCAATCAGGTTCTTGGCGCGGCTTAACGCCCTTTCAGAAAGCTGGTGATCTGCTGGCGGTTCCAGGCCCCGTTGGCAAACACCATCTGATAATTCAGATTCAGCGATTCATCCACTGGCAGGGTGTACGTTTCCTCGTAGGTGAAAGCAAAACTACCGCCAACGTCTGACTCCGTGCGCGCGAACCAGCGGTTTGGGTAACGCGGGTTGCCGGGCTGGTCAATCAGAATCACAGTTGAACTGCGATCTACGGAATCATGCTGTCCGACAAACGCCAGCCATGCACCGGCGTGGCCCATCACAGTCATGTCAGATTTGCTGGTTTCCGGCCCATCCTCGACCATCACCAGCGCGCCAGTCAGGTCACGCGCACCGCGCCAGAATAACCCGCCGTAACCGACTCCATCCGGCCGGCCTTCCGTCGCCGGGGAGCCGAACACCAGGTCTTCCCCGCGCACGTTATGCAGGCTCAGGTTCATTTCCAGAACCCAGTAACCCGCAGCCGGGTCGATTTTGCTGATGTTGATGCGCCGGACTTCCTCGATCCAGGTTTCGCCCCGATAGCTGATCCAGGCGATGCGCTGGCGCAGTTCGGCGTGATCGTCCGTACAGGTGATGTAGTCCCAGTTGGTATGGCGCTGCTGGCCGTTGTTATCCAGTTGAACATAACCCTGCCCGCGCACAAAACTTTTGCCACCCCAGAAGTTATCGCCGGAAATGTAGGCCATTGTCATGGAAATGCCCTGATGCCAGCGGTGATCGTTGGGGCGAAAGTTCGTCACCACGTCCCCGGCCAGCGTCCGCACCGGATGAAAGTAGGGCCGGGGCGATTCCACCGCCGGAACCCGCGAGACATACACATAGGTGAACAGCGGCACATCGCCATAGTACAGGTCAATTTTGTCATTGAAGGTATCCACCAGTTTGAGCGCCATGTTTGTCACCCTCTCATCGCAGCGGTCAGATCAGGCAGGTCGTCAAAATCGCCAATTTCGACCAGGTACATATTCGAGTAGCCGGTCAGGTCCGAAGTATACAGGATATGGCTGCCATCGGGGGTAAAACGGGGATGCGGGTGGGCGTGCTGGTCGTTGAACGTGCTGCGATGATAGGCCAGCAGCTTCGGCCCGACGTAGCGTTCGCCATCCCAGCGGAACAACTGGATGAAGGGTTGGGCCTGATGCGCAAACGCGGGGGAGCCATCGCCGACAATCATGCGTTCGTTCAGGCTGTGGAAGTGCGCCGAATGAAACGGAAAGCGTGCCTCGGTCTGGCCGCTGTTGTCCCATCTAATCCAGCCGAAGAAATGGTCGCCCTGCCCGGAGCGCGGCCGGCCGTGATAGCCAATATGCTCGCCATCGGCAAACCAGTATTCATGGCCGATGGTCATGTCATCCACCGACTGGTCGCGGATTTTCCAGACTTCGCCGGTGAGAATGTTCACGCCCCAGATGCGCTGCTCGATGCGATTCCAGGGGCCTTCATGGCAGAAGGTCATCAGGTGCGGGTGTTTCGTCGAGGTATTTTCGTGGCGCATGTAGCAGCGGTCTTCGTAGATGATCTCGATCTGCCCGCTGGCGATGTCGATGCGCGCAAGCTGCGTGAGCGGCCTGGCCTCGAACAGTTCCGTAAAACGCCGGTAGCCGAAGTTGAGCGTGCCTTCTTCTTCCTCCTGCGTGGGCAGCAGCATATTGACGATATATTTACCATCGGCGGTAGCGCTGGCCCGCCCCGGCGGGATCATCGGCGGATACTTCCCGACGGACGCTTCACAGATGACGCGCTCCGCCAGCGTATCGACCTGCACTTCATAGAGGACATTGTGCCACCAGTAATAATGACAGTGGTTGGCGGCGCAGAAACACCCGCCCACCTTGCCCCAGCCCTTCAGGTCGGTCAACTGTGTGATCGTGCCACTGTCGAGATCGTAGCGGAACAGGTTCTGCTGGTTGTCACGGTCTGACGAGAACACAAACGAGCGCCCATCATTAAACCAGCAGGGGTCGGTAAAATACAGGTGGTTGGAATGGCCCAGGTAGCCGGTGAGCTGGCGAATCCGCCGCCCGCTGTGGGGGTCTGTATAAGTGTACTGGTGATCCTGAAACTGCTGGCCTTTGGACATCACATCGAACTTTCAGTATAATGAATTAGATCATTCGTTCGTAAATGAGGTGTGCTGTGAATATTGACTATTTTAGCGCACAGATGGCTCAGAATGCCCGCCGGATTCAAAGCCTGGTCGAAGGGGTCTCTGACGAGCAGGCTCGCTGGAAACCCAACCCGGAGTCGTGGTCGATTCTGGAAGTGGTCAACCACCTGTATGACGAGGAACGCGAGGATTTTCGCGTGCGCCTGGACCATATTCTTCACAAACCCGACCAGCCCTGGCCGCCGATCCACCCGCAGGAATGGGTGACGGAGCGGCACTATAACGAACGTGACCTGCGCGAATCGCTGACTCATTTCCTGCGCGAACGGCAGGACACGCTGGCATGGCTGCGGACCCTCGACACGCCGGACTGGGAAACTACCGCGCCGGCCCCCTGGGGGTCGCCCATGTCCGCCGGGAATATGTTCGCCGCGCTGGTCGCCCA
>CAZKIB010000057.1:28098-29018 GCA_964552425.1 uncultured Anaerolineaceae bacterium
TGGTCGAACTGCACTGGGCCTACACCGCCGAGCAGCTCAAGCCTTATCAGCCCGGTTACGCCGGCGACTGGTGAAACCCAAGAAGTGCTGAGTGCCCTGTCCAGAGTGCTTAGTAAAAACGGACAGATCAATGTCTTCGCGGTTTTCAGCAGGCTGATCGCTGACTGGCTTCACTAAGCACTGGGCACTCTGCACTAAGCACTTTGGTTAGCTGACTGCTTCAACCAGCGCCGCCCGTTCGCTGTCATCCAGCAGGCGATCCCCGGCTTTGGCATTGGTGGCGGCCTGCTCCGGTGATTTCGAACCTGGAATGACGGTGGAAACCGCCGGGTGCGAAATGACGTAGCGCAGCGCCGCCGTGACCATCGCCTGTCCCGGCTCGACCACGCTTTTGAGCTTTTCCACTTTGTCGATTTTGGCTTCAAACGCGGCATGGCGCTTGGGGTCATTGTGCCAGCCTGCACGCACCGAGTCCTCAAACCGGGTATCCCTGCTGTAGCGGCCCGACAGCAGTCCCATCGCCAGCGGCCCGCGCACCATCACCGCGATTCCCTCCGCTTCACAGTACGGCAGAAAATCCGCTTCCGGCGCGCGGTTGAGCAGCGAATAATCGACCTGCACGACGCTGCATGTTCCGTTGACATTGAAGCGCTTGAGTGCGTTCAGGTCGTTGGTCGAGATGCCATAGGCGCGGATATAACCTTCATCCTTAAGCGCCTCGAAGCCTTCCAGATAAATCGTCGGGTCTTCGATGTCGCCTTCATGACACAGCACCACGTCCACATAATCCGTGCGCAGGCGGCCCAGAATGCCGTGCCCGCACAGCCGGATCAGATCGACACTGGTTTTGGGGACACCATCGCCAGTGCGCTTGCCCCAGTTGCCGATCTTGCTGACGATGTAGACATTGTGCCGGATGC
>CAZKIB010000058.1:0-2820 GCA_964552425.1 uncultured Anaerolineaceae bacterium
GGAGGATGCGGCGGGCAGGCGTATGCTGCTGTGGGATGCGCTTAACCAGCCTGAAGTTGTTCCCGCCGACGAGCGTGAACTGGTCGCTTTTGCGCGGGACTGCCTGTACGATCTCGCGGCGCTGGCCGGGCGGGTGACAATTTCCGAACTGCTGCGCGAGGCACTCAACCGCACCGGCTTTCTGGCGACTCTGACCGGTCTGCCGGACGGCGCGCGCCGCCGGGGGAATGTGGAAAAGCTGCTGGCGAAGGCGGAAAGCAGCGGCAAGATCACGCTCGGCGCGTTCGAGCAGTATTTAAGTGATCTCAGCGCGCGCGAGGTGCGCGAGGGCGAGGCGCTGGTGGATGTCGAGGGCGCGGTGACGCTGATGACCGTTCACGCCAGTAAAGGACTCGAATACCCGGTGGTGGCCCTGCTGGATGCCGGTTGGGAACGCGGGAACCTCAGCACCGATACGCTTATTTATGACCGGGATTACGGTCTGTGCTGCAAGGTCTACAGCGCGGCAAGCGAAAAACTTGAAGCGACGGTGATGGTGCAGCAGGCTCAGTATCGCCAGCGCCTGCGCGAAGAGGCCGAACGCAAACGGCTGCTGTATGTGGCGGCAACCCGCGCGCAGGATTATCTGCTGGTGAGTGGCTTCGGCAAACGCAGCAAGGATGGTATTCTGAAGCTGGACGGCTGGCTGGGCTGGCTGGCGGATGCCCTGCAACTGCGCGAACATCTTGACATGAACGGTGAGAAAACGCTCCCTTATGCGTGGGGACAGGTGCGCGTGGACCTGCGCGACAGCGCCGTACCTGACGATCTGGCCGATGCGGAGGAATCTCCTGCCTGGGATCGACTGCCGCTGCACGCGCCGCTGCCAGCCGAAGCCGTTCAACCGCCGCTGCTGCGCGAGGTCGATTCAGATCGCACGGCGGTGGCGCGGCATCTTTCCGTCACGCAGGTGGCGGACCTGGGCGGGTCTGAAGTCGAACCCTATTATGGACAGCGCTTTCGTCAGGCAGTGCTGCAAGACGCGCCGGGGCATGTCAGCCCGGTTCCCTATCCAAAAAGTTTCAAACGGCTGGTGGGCGAGATGGTGCATGAGGCGCTGCGCTGGTGGCAGTGGGACGACGGCGCGAAGGCTCTTGACAATCTGCTGGAAGCCTATGCCTGGGAACAGGGCATTGTGAATGAGCGCGAAAAATACCGGGCCGTTGCGGAGGCGCGTGCGCTGCTGGAACAGTACCGGCGCAGTGAAGTTTATGGCTGGCTGACCGGGGCGAGGGCACTCTACCGGGAACTGCCCTTTGTGTACGACAACAGCCAGCGCATTATTCATGGTGTGATTGACACCCTGTTCCAGCGTGCGGATGGCACATGGGCGGTGCTGGATTACAAGACGAGTTCACTGGAACGGCCTGACCTGCCGACGGCGGAGGAACACGCGCGGCGTTTTCATATGCAGGTGGGGGTGTACGCGGCGGCGGTGTGTGAACAGCTAAATGTGGACGCGGCGCAGGTCGGCGTGTATATTCATTACGTGCGTTACGGGCTGACAGTCAGTATCGCTGCTGAACAATGGCAGAAGGCACTGCGCAACATGGAACCCTATATTGGTCGTTTAGTCGGAATGTAAGCGTGATGATTCAACGGTTTACCGGGCAACTTCCTCTGTGGGCGCGGGCTGACCATCCGGTGCTGCGCTATGAACTGGCGCGCGCGGCGGGCCGCCTGCCCAAACGGGCGCAGTATTTCCGGGCGCTGTGGGTGGTGCTGCTGGGCTTTCTGCTGTCCGGCGGCGGCTACCTGATCGCTACCGGGTTTTTGCAGCAGCCTCCCGGTCAGAACCTGACGGAAAGCGCGTTGAATATTGTCTTCTGGCCGATGCTGGTCGTCCAGATTCTGATGTCCGCTGTCACGCTGGGTTTGACAGGCGGCACGGTAAGCGAGGAAGTCCGCCGGCAGACGTGGGATAATCTGCGGGCGACGCAGGCCGGGGCGGAACTGACCATTCGCACGCGCTGGGCGGCGGTGTTCTATCGCATTCGCGGCCTTCTTGGTGTGGTGCTGCTCATCCGGGTGCTGCTGATCGCCGGTATTCTGGTGGATCTAACCGCCTTTCAGGGGCGCTATCTCGATTTGCTGATTAATGGTATCGTGCCCGATGTGGCCCTGCCCATCGCGGCGCTGCTGCTGGCTTTTATGATGACCGCCAGTTTGCTGCTGCCGCTGACGGCAGTCGGTTTCGATGCGGCGATGGGTTTGCTGATTGCGACGGTGTTCCAGCAGCGAACCTATGCCGTGCTGGCGCAGGTGCTGTACGTGATTTTAAGAGCCGTTCTGGTGACGGTGCTGGTCTTTTCGACCACCCAGTTTATCAACGGCGACCTTGCCGCGACAGACCCCGGCTCATGGCTGCTGGTGGGCGGGTTCGCGGCCTTTGGCGATTGGGGCCTGTCGTTCCTGAACCTCGGTTTTTTTGGCGAAATCTGGGCCACCATTCCCTATGGCATTTTCCTGGGGCTGGCGCTGCTGGGCTTCTCGCTGATTCAGGCCGCGCTTACGGATGGGATTGTCGCCCTTGCCATCCGGCAGGCGGAACGGCGCGGTTAGAGGGCTTTTTCCGAGATGATGTAACTGGCGGTGGCGGCATTGGTCGCCAGCGGCACATCATGCACATTGCAGATGCGCAGCAGACCCTGAATATCCGGGTCATGGGGGTGCTTGCCGAGCGGGTCCACAAAGAAAAAAACCGCCTCGATCTTGCCCTCGGCGACCATCGCGGCGATTTGTGCATCACCCCCCATTGGGCCAGAAAGCATTTGAATCACG
>CAZKIB010000058.1:2830-5134 GCA_964552425.1 uncultured Anaerolineaceae bacterium
TCAGATTGGCTTTTTCGATGAGCAGTTTGCCGGTTGTGTTGGTGGCGACCAGCTCGTAACGCTGCAAGACGTCGTGATGCGCCAGCGCAAAAGCGACCATATCGGCTTTTTTGCCGTCGTGCGAAATCAGCGCCAGCGTCTTGCGATCATCTGCTAAAGTCATTTTTCACCTTAATGAAACAATCCCTGAAACGGCAGTTGCAGCAGATTTTCCGGCGGCGGGAAGACCCGCAGCAGCCGGTTGTTGATGCGCACAGCTTCCCGGTAGTGATCTTCAAGCTGCGCCATGATCTTTTCCCAGGGCCGCTGGGCCGCCATCTGCCTGGCCCGAAACGCCATTTGTTCGCGCAGGGCCGGGTTATCGCGCAGGGTAATGACCGCGCGCGCGAACGCCTGGGCATTATCCGGGCAAGTGTAACCGGTTTCGCCCTCGACCACCAAATCTCCAACCCCACCCTGATTGATGACCACCGATGGCAGGCCCGCAGCCATCGCTTCCTGAACAACCTGTCCGAAGGTTTCATTGGGGCCGGTGAAACAAAACACATCGGCGCTGGCAAAGGCTCTTCCGAGATCGTCGCCAAACAGGTAACCAGTGAAATGGGTGTTGGTGCCGGCGAACAAGGCTTCCAGTTCCTGACGCTTGGCCCCGTCACCGATAATGGTGAGGGCCACACCGGGCGTGCGTGCCACATCCAGCAGCAGATCAACCCGTTTTTCGTTCGCCAGCCGCCCGACATACACACACAGCAGCGCATTCGGGTCCCGGCCATTGAGGAGCCGTTCGCGCCAGGCTTCGCTGCGATTTTCCGGGTTGAAGCGCACGGTGTTGACCCCGCGTCCCCAGTAGCGCAGGCGGTGATAGCCGGCCGCGCGCAGTTGGTCATGCGTGGTTCTGGAGGGAACCAGAGTCAGGTGACAGCCGTTGTGGATAAAGCGCAGCCAGTCGCGCATGGGCTGTGAAAAAACCGGCACGCCGTACTGCTCCGCGTAACCGGGCAGATCGGTCTGGTAGTTGGCGACGACAGGAATATGGCGCATTCGTCCGATAATCATGCCGCTGACAGAGAGAAAGGCCGGGCTGAACATATGGATGAGGTCAGGCTGAAATTCTTCCAGCCGGTTAGCGACGGTCAGGCTGGGCAGGGCGACGCGCGTTTCCGGGGCCTGGGCCAGACCCAGCGATGGCAGAGCCACCACTTCGGTATCACCCACAAAAGGGGGCGCGGTATCCGGCGCGAACACCAGCGTTTCACGCCCGGTCTGCTGCAAATAGCGCAGGGTCAGAAACGCGGTTTTGGACACGCCATCCACTTTGGGCAGGAAGGCTTCCGCGATGATGGCAACCCGTTTGACCGGAGCCAGCTCCACAGCCGGGTCGGGTGGTTTTAACGCATATTCATCCCCAAAGACGCGCTCAACTTCCTCTGGGTCGTAGCGGGTAAGAGCCTCAAATAGTCGATGATCGGCCATGGCACTCCCTCTGCCGATGTGCTGTTGGTGATTAGCGCCTGCCGCAAATCCTGGGCGGTATGTCCCATAAAGCGGGTCACTCCACAGCCAATGGCGGTCAGGGTGTGGGCGTCGCTGTTCCCCACCATCGGGAGCCTGATTTTATCAGTCATCCGCCGTGCCAGCCAGTTGCCGCCGGGTGTCGGCGCGCCGCTGTTATGAACTTCAACCGCATCTATTCCTGCTTCTAGTAACACCTCTGGCTGCGTGAGGTAACGGCGCACCATATGAGAACACACGAAAATCTCAAAGGGATGGGCCAGTACAGCCAGCCCGCCCTGTTCATGGATGGCGGCAGTTGTTTCGGCCAGCGACATGTCTCGTCTGACGGGTTTTGTCACCCACAGCGCCAGCACATGCCCATCCCGCGAACTGACTTCCACGCCGGGCACGATGTCGAACGGATACTGTGCGCGGTGTTCATAAGCCCACAGGCTGGCATCAAGCCGGTCATGGTCGGTAATGGCGATGACGCTCAGATGGCTCCGCTGCGCCACATAATCCAGGAGCTGCGTCACCGTCGCACAGCCATCGCTGACGGTGGTGTGCATGTGCAGGTCTGCAAAACCTGTACGTGGATCGGTCATGTTGGTTGCACCCTCATGCTTCGTGCGGATACTCAAACTATCAGATTACTGTCCGCAGCTTAAATCGCCGTATCGAATACGTTAACAATCTGTGATTCGCGGCGGCCCGTTTCATTAACGGATTGGTGAATGGGTTTGAATTCTGTAATTCCGGGCGGGGAGTCCGGTGCGCAAAACAAAGTTAAGTATATAATTACAATTAATG
>CAZKIB010000058.1:5164-14200 GCA_964552425.1 uncultured Anaerolineaceae bacterium
AAACCTCGGAGTTTCTTTATGAACACATCATCGTTTCTTTCAGTCCGCTGGCGCGTGCTGCTGCCGGTTTATGCGCTGGTTCTGGTCATTGTCACGACGGGCGCTTACCTGCTGGCACAAACTGTGGATGCTGCGGATTCAACACCGGCAGCCAATATTCTGCTGCAAAGCCGGCGCGCCATTGACCAGCAGGCGGCGGCACTTTTTGATAATCAGCAGCAGGTCGCCCGGTCCATTGCACTGATGAACGGTTTACCCCAGGCGCTGCTCGATCAGGATGTGGAGGCTGTGCGCAGCGCGGTGGAAACCCGTGCCCGGCGCGCGCATCTGGATGCGGTCATGCTGCTGGACGCGAACGGCCAGTTGATCTGGGGCCTTCAACGTACTGTCAATGGGGCGGCTTATGCTGAGTTCAGTGCGCGCACCGTCGCACTTCCTGAAAATATCGAAGCCGGAATTGCGGAAATTGGCGGCCAAGCCCTGCTCTATACAGCGGTGCAGGTTCAGCGTAATTCGACGGATGTGGGGACGGTGCTGGTGGGCCAGCAAATGCCCTGGGTGCTGGCGACCCTGCATACCAGTGTGATGGCGGAGGCGGTTTTGTTCGGCCCGGAGGATCAGGTTCTGGCGTCCACAATGCCTGCGGATGAAACCGAACAGCCTGGCACACTGGATGAAGTTACGGCGGCGACCCTGTCCGGTACACCCTACCAGACCCTGTATTTTCCATTTACGTATGGCGGCCAGCAGGTGGGCGTGGCGGGTGTGCTGCTGCCGGAAAACGCACTGATGGGCGCGGGGGCGGCCCGGCAGATCGCAGGGCTGACGCTGGCGCTGCTGGCGTCGTCGGTGGTCATCAGCGTGTTTGTGGGGGTGAGCTGGCTGGCGATGCGCGCGAACCGGGTGACACGCACTGTCGAGGCGCTGACTCACGGCGAACGCATTACCCGCACCCATATGCAGCCCACTGACGAGATCGGGCGTCTGGGACACGCCGTAGACCGCTACGCCGATTATGTGCAGGAGCGGCAGGACACCCTGCGAGACAGCCTGCGTCGCCAGCGGCGTGAGAATGAACATCTGCTGGCGGTTCTGGAAGCCCTGCCGGACGGTGTGATTGTGCAGGACCTCGACGGGCGCGTGATGGTGATGAATGAGACTGCCCGAACCCTGCTGGGTTCCCGGCGGATGCTGCGCTCTAATCCCGACTTTCAGGAACTCACAGCCTTCGTCACCGATCAGTTGGGGCCGGCGATGGCTCCCGGCATTTATACACTTGGCGAGCCGCAGTTGATCCGGCTGGATCATCGGATTGTGAGCATTCAGGCGGCGGCGGTGACGGCAGTGACATTGCAGCGCATCGGAACGGTGATTGTGCTGCGCGATGTCACGGCCCAGGTGCAGGCCGAAAACGCGCGCGATCACCTGCTGCGGCAAATCGAAACGGAGGTCCAGGAACCACTGTCGGAACTGGTGCATGGTTCGCGGCGCGCCCCGGCCAGTGAACTGACTCGCGACATTCGCCAGCACGCCGGGTCGCTGCAAAAAATGATCCTGGAGATGCGCGACCTCACGGACCCAAATCTGCGCAGAGTGGCCCAGGAACAGCAGCGCCCGCTGGCATTGGAGACACTGATATGGGCGATTGCGAATGAATGGCGGCAGGTGGCGCAGGCGCAGAATCTGCACCTGCATGTGATGATTGAAAAATCGGGGTTGTATGTGCTGGGTGAGGAGCGGCGGCTGCGCTGGGCACTTGGCAATATTATCGACAATGCCATCAAGTACACACCGCCCGGCGGTGATCTGACTCTGGAAGTCAAGGACGATATTTCTGATGGGCGCGCGCATCTGCGGGTGCGCGATAATGGGGTGGGCATCGCGCGGGATGAGCTGCCACATGTGTTCAACCGCTTTTATCGAGGCAAGCCGGTGACTCGCGAAGGTCGTCTGATCCGTGTGCCCGGCAGCGGTCAGGGCCTGACGATTGCCCGCCAGATTCTGGAAGCGCATGGTGGCAGCCTGACAATCAGAAGCAAGCAGGGTGTGGGCACGGCGGTGTATTTCACGATTCCGCTGACATCCCAGTTCAGCCTGGAACTACCGCGTATGGAGCCGAACCTCGAAGAAGAAACCGTGCGCATTGATACCCGACAAATCAATCATGAAAACGAGCGGTCACAAAAGTAACCTTCTATTCGTGACGCATTTCACTTCATGACAGGCTGTAAATCTTCTATGCTGGATTGCATCTGTTTTGGGCAACCACCAATGGGGAGATATTCAGCATGTCCTTAGATCTTGAGCGTCGCGAATTCCTGAAGAAACTGGGTCTTGGGGGTGGCGCATTGGGCGCAGCCGCTGTGTTTGGCCCTTCCCCTTTCCAGGCAGCGGATCACGCCAGCCATACAGTGGCGGCAGCATCGCCGCAGCAGCAGGAAATGGACTGGGAAGCGATGGACGCCCACCACGAAGAGGGTGTCAAAATCTTTCTGGATAATATCGGTAAAGACGAAAATTACTGGCGCAAACCGCTCGAATTTACACTCGATGGTGACACCAAAGTCTTTGAACTGACCTGCACGAATATGGAATGGGAGACTGAACCGGGTAAAGTGTTCCAGGCGTATGCTTATAACGGCATGGTCCCCGGCCCGGAAATTCGTGTGACTGAAGGAGACCGGGTGCGCATCCTGGTGACGAACAATCTGAACCAGAGTACCTCGGTTCACTGGCATGGTGTGGATCTGCCGAACGATCAGGACGGTGTGCCGTTCATCACGCAGCCGCCGATCAAACCGGGCGAGACGTACACCTACGAGTTTGTGGCGGGAAATTACGGTTCGCACATGTATCACTCGCATCACAACGCCCTGGAACAGGTGGTGGGCGGGCTGCTGGGCGCGTTTATTGTCGAACCCAAAAGCAAACGCGATGAACCCGTTTATGACAGCGAATACACGATGATCCTGAATGACACGCTGATGGGCTTTACCATTAATGGGAAAGGCTTCCCCTACACCCAGCCGATTGTCGCTAAACTGGGCGAACGCATCCGCGTCCGGTTTCTGCACGAAGGTCTGATGGAACACCCCATGCACCTGCACGGGATGCCCATGCGCGTGTTTGCCAAGGATGGCTACAACCTGCCGGCGTCGTACCTGTGCGACACTCTCGGCATATCACCGGGCGAACGTTATGATGTGATCGTGGAAGCGCGTGCGCCGGGCGCGTGGGCGTTCCACTGCCATGTCCTCAGCCACGCCGAAAGCCGCATGGGCATGTTCGGGATGGTCACGGCGCTGGTGGTACAGGAATAATTGATCGGACTGGATTGATCTGACTATAAAAAGAGGAGCGACCCCGCCGGCCGCTCCTCTTTGTTTTCCCTATTGCAGGGTGAACAGGTAGGCGACCAGGTCATTGATTTCGTCTTCGCTGAAGACAGTCGCATACACCTGGGGCATGAGCATATCAGGATAATTCTCGACCACGTAGTCACTGGGGTGGAGGATGGAATTGTGGAGGTATTCCTCGGCAGTCTGGCCTTCCACACGGGTGGCAGCGCGAATACCAACATTCAGCAGGCCAGGGCCGATCAACTGCGCTTCGGAATCGACCAGATGGCAGGTATTGCAGGCGAAATTGGCTTCTGGCACAAAGGTCTGGAACAATGCCTGACCATTGACTGGGTCGCCGGTCAGCACGGTTTCGCCTTCACCGCCGGTGGTTTCGGCGGGCGCGTCGGTTGGCTCCGGGGTGTTCGTCGGCGGTTCAGACGTGTTGGTCGGCGGGACCGACGTGCTGGTGGGAAGCAGGGTGGGGGTATTGGTCGGCAGCGGGGTTTCGCTTGGCGTGACGGTGAAAGTCGCGGTGGGGGCCGCAGCGGTCTCAGCCGCCGAAGTGGCTGCCTCAGCGATCCGCGTTTCCTGAAGTTCCGCTTCGAATACCGGCGTGGCAACTGTGCCACAGGCTGCCAGAACAGCGAGAAGAGGAATCAACAACATACTCTTGCGTAGCATACGCGCAGTTACCTCTCTTGTGAAAGACTTGATTGTGAAACGATGAACAATTCGTTCAGTATAGCGTAAAGTCTAACTGATCGCTACCACCACCCTTAACCAATGCTGCTGATCGTCAGGTCAAAAGCCGCCTTGAGCGCGGCTGCCGGGTCGCCTTTGGGGATGAACTCATGGCCGATGTAACGGTCATAGCCCGTGTCCGCAATTGCCCTGAAAATGGGCGGATAATATAGCTCCTGCGCGTCATCCAGATCATTGCGGCCCGGATTGCCGGCCGTATGGTAATGGTCAAAGTGCGGGTGGTGTGCCTGAATGGTGCGAATGACATCGCCTTCCATGATCTGCATATGGTAAATATCGTAGAGCAGCTTCACACGCGGCGCAGCGACCATTTCGATGACTTTGACGCCCCATTCCGTATGGTCACACTGGTAGTCGGGGTGATCGACCTTGCTGTTGAGCAGTTCCAGCACCAGCGAGACGCCGGCATCTTCGGCCATTTTCGCCGCGCCGCGCAGGGTTTCGGCAGTGACTTCCGCGCCAGTTTCGTCGTTCAACCCATTACGGTTGCCGCTGAAGACGATCAGGTTGGGGATGCCCCATTCCACCGCCAGCCTGAGACTGGCTTCCAGTTCGCGCAGAATGCGGCCCCGGTTTTCAACCTTGTTCAGGCCATCCTGAAGTGATTGGTGTCCCCCGGTGGAGGCGATGGTCAGGCCATGATCCCTGACCAGCTTCCAGTGTTCCTGTGGCACAAGCTCCACCGCGTCATAGCCGATGTCAGCGGCGGCGCGCACGAATGCTTCCGGGGTCATGATTTTGGGCACGAAACACCACCACGCCGCAGATTGTTTGATTTTGCTCATGTGATTGTCTCCTGAGTGCGGTGGAGATTTTACCACGATGATGTATTTGACAACTTAGAACATTATTTCTATGATTAGCGCAGTTACCAGTTACCAGTTCGGGCTGCGACCCTAAACGACTCTGGATAGCTGCGATGATCCCTTCTGGGATTGTCGTTGACGGGCGACATGCAATGCTTACAGGCTGAGATTGCATTCGTGCTTAACGTGTGGTGTGTGATTGGGGGATGTATGGAAACCAGTCTGTCGGACTTTGGCGCGCTGTGGAATTATGAGGACCCGGCGGGGACGGAACAGAAATTTCGCGCACTGCTGCCGGAAGCGCAGGCATCTTCAGATAAGGCTTATCATCTGCAACTGCTGACGCAGATCGCGCGGACGCTGGGCTTGCAGCGCAAATTTGAGGACGCGCATCACCTGCTCGATCAGGTGGAGGCCCAACTGGTGGACACCGCCCCTGTGGTACAGATTCGGTACCTGCTGGAACGGGGCCGGGTGATGAACTCCTCCGGTGTTAAGGCACAGGCGCTGCCGCTGTTTATCACGGCGTGGGAAACCGCGCGGGCCGCCGGGGAGGATAATTACGCGGTGGATGCGGCCCACATGGTCGCCATCGCCGAGCCGGACACGGAACAGCAGTTGTTGTGGAATCAGAAGGCGCTGGCCCTTGCCGTGCAGACCGATGATTCGCGCGCGAAAAAATGGCCCGGTTCGCTGTATAACAACATTGGCTGGACGTATCACGACGCCGGGGATTACGCCCAGGCGCTGGAATATTTCGAGCAGGCGCTGGTCTGGCGGCAGAAGCAGGGTGACATCGGCACGATTCGCATCGCGCAGTGGTGTGTGGCGCGGGCACTGCGTTCGCTGGGCCGGCTGGATGAGGCACTGGCAAAGCAGCAGGACCTTCTGCGCCAGCACGAACAGGCGGGCACACATGACGCCTATGTCTACGAAGAACTGGCCGAATGCCTGTACGCCCTCAACCGGCAGGACGAGGCCAGGCCCTACTTCGCGCAGGCTTACGCCGAATTGTCGCAGGATACCTGGCTGGCCGACAACGAGTCCGCGCGGCTGGAGCGGCTGAAGCAGTTAGGGGAATAGAACCGGCTATTTATTCGCCGGGTACTGCGCCACAAGGCGTTTGGGGGCATAGGTGCGCCATGCCTTTTCAAACAAATCGCGCAGTTCCTGCCGGTCCGCCAGCAGCATCCGAATCAGCACGCATTCGAAGGTGGCATAGTGGTCGGTGAGGTAATAGATGTCCGGCCTGGTGGCGAGCAAAAACTCACGCTCCAGACGATCCGGCACTTTCAGCACCAGCGTGTGGGCGTCGATCTTGGCGATGCAGGCCAGAAAGCGTTTACGCACCTTAAACGTTGGACCCCCAAAAACGACATGCTCCTCCACGCCGGGGAACGACAGCGCGATCTGCCGTATCTCGTCGAACTCCATCCACCAGCCTCCTGAAGAACATTTGTTTCAGGCCAGGATAACATGAATCAGGCTGCGCTGTAAAGCCGTTCACTGATGTGTTACGGACATCAGGTATACTATGGGTAAAGGTAAACGGAGCAGAAGATGGCCGCAGAACGTGTGGGCGACATGACGTTGGACGAACTCACTCAGATCATCGAACGGGTGGTGGATCGCCGCTTGCGTTTGCAACCCATGCGCAGGCCCAAAGACCCCCGCTCAGTCGAGGAAATTCTGGCCTCGATTGACCGGCATATGTGGACGCCGCCGCCGGGGGCGAAGTCATCGCTTGAAATGCTTCGGGAAGATCGTGACGCATGAGCGTAAATCTCGTTTAATCGTTTTGCTTCAATCTTTCGAGGAACTCAGCGGGTTTCATGATGGGGATACCTGTGAAAGATTCCAGGCGGAGCAAATCGTCGTCACCGGAGACTATGGCATCTGCCTGACCGCTGATGGCACAGGCCAACACGCGATCATCATCCGGGTCATCGCTGACTTGCTGCGGCAGCGGCACGACATCAACAACTTCCACTGCTGAACGATAATTTTCTAAAAACTGCTCAGGGGTTCGGTTCATTCGCTGCAAATGTTTGGCGAATTTACCACGTTGAAGCACGAGGAGTAGTTCAGCCAATAGTGCCTCGCTGGTAACAATCGCGCAGCGGCTCTGCCGGTTGGCTTCCATGATCTCAGCAGGCAATCCACCCCAGAAAAACGCGGAAATCAGGATGTTGGTATCGACCACAATGCGCATCAGTTATCGGCACGGCGGGCAGCAGCGCGTTCCTGGCGGAATGCCTTTAGTTCAGCCTCGATTTCTGCGGGGGTGATTTTCGGTTCCAGATTGTGGAGCGTTTCGAGGTCGGCGTAAAACTGTTCCCTACGCTGCCGTCGATCCAACTCGGCTTCGATTAACTCAGCCACCTGCTCATCCGTGAGGATTCCTGCGGCCTGTGCGCGTTCAACGAGTTCTTCCGGGAGTTTCAGGGTGATGTTCATCAACAACTCAGCCTCTTCAATCTCAATAGACGTATATTATACAGGATTGTGAGAACGCGCCTTCTTAAAACCCCGTTGTCTCCGGCCGGCGGTAGTGGATGAGGCGCTGCAAGGCTTTCAGTTCATAGGGCCAGTCGTAGAGTTCAAAGCGGTAGCGCCAGCCGCTGAGGGCTTTCAGCAAGTGCCGCCAGTTGCTTTGCAGGCGGATGTCGGTCACAGTGGGATAAAAGGCGTTGATGACCGACTCGAAATTGCGCACGCGGCGGCGGGTAGTGTCCTTGAACCAGGGGGTGCTGGGGTCGCGCCGCATGGAGAATTTCGCCCAGGCCGGGCTGGCCCATTCTTCCAGCGTTTCCGGGAAGCGGAAGCCGAGTTTGGTCGCTTCATCCAGCAGGATGCTGCCTTCCTGCGGCACAGGCGTGTAGATGTACAGCACCAGTTCAGTGGCCGGGTTGATGCGCTTCAGCCTGCGGATAAAACTGATAGTCGCTTCGATGTCCTCTGCCGGGTCAGGCGGGTTGCCCAGCACGAACGAGAGTTCCGGCACGATGTTGTAATGCTTCATGCGCTCCACCAGGGCCAGCGTCATGTGGGTGCTGGATTTGCCACCCTTGTTCATGCGCTTGAGGGTTTCGTCGTCGCCGCTTTCCGCGCCCATGAAGATCATCTTTGCGCCGCTGCGTTTCATTTTTTCCCAGGTGGCGTCGTCATAACTCATCAGCGTATCAACACGCCCCAGCCCCCACCACTGAATGCCCTTGCCAGTGATGCGTTCAGCGAATTCGGCGGTGCGCCCTTCATTCACGAAAAAGTCCATATCGTGAAATTCAAGGCCGTTGATCTGCCAGTTGTCGTGCAGGTGCGTTACGATGTCGGCCACCCGTTTGGCGCTTTCCGGCAGCCAGCGGCGGTTCGCCAGCGCCACCACCGCGCAGAATTGCAGGCAAAGGGACAGCCGAAGCTGGAATTGTGTGACAGCACGCGCGTCCCCAGGTAACTGCCGCCTACATACTTTGCCACGTCGATGCGCTCATAGGGGAACCAGGGCAGGTTATCCATCGGCACATAGGGCGCGCGCGGGTTGACACAGATGCCGCCATTTTTGTGGCCCAGCGAGGGAATTTCGGTCAACGAGCCGCCGCTGTGGAGCGTATCGACAAACTGGCGGAAGGGCGCTTCTCCCTGACCCTGAATGACATAATCCACAAAGTCGCTGCGCAGAATGACCTCATGATGCTGCGTCGGGAAGTAGCCGCCCCACAAAATCGTCAGGTCTGGCAGCGCGGCTTTGACCTGCTTGCAGACCGGGACCGCCTGCCGAAGCTGTGGGCCAGGCATGACCGTCACGGCCAGCAGTTTTGCTTTTGTGGCCTGCGCTCGCTCGATAATCTGCGCTGCCGGGTCCGCCACCAGATTGCCATCGATGAACTCCACGTCATAATCGCTGGCGATCACGGCGGACACCGCCAGCAGCGAAAGTGGCAGGCGCTGTTTGCCGGGAGAGGTGCTGCGCGGGTTATAAAACAATACAGTGTGACGCATTCCAGAATCCGTCCGAGTCTAATACGACGTGAGTTTAAGCAATCAGTCGATAGTCAAAAGATGAAATCCTGCACAGCTTAACCAAAACAGCATTCGACTTCTTTTGACTACAGACCAGAGACTGACGA
>CAZKIB010000058.1:14210-28513 GCA_964552425.1 uncultured Anaerolineaceae bacterium
TACACTCTTTCCCTACACGACGCTCCATAATTGTGCCTGTTCGAGTTGTTGTACGCAAGCGCGGCGGTGTCTGGATTGATTTTATGAAGCGGCAGCAGGGAACTCGACCCAGAAAATCGAGCCGCCTTCCGGGGGGCATTCCACGCCGACGCTGCCGTTTTGCAGGTTGACGATGTGCTTCACAATCCACAGGCCCAGGCCGGTGCTGCTTTCGCCGCCGGTGGGCCGGTTGCTCAGTTTGCCGAATTCGGTGAACAGCCGCGCGCGCTCATCCACCGGAATGCCAGGACCTTGATCGGCGATGAAAATGCTTACCCTCTGATTATGGTCCTGTGACCAGATCGTGACAGTGGTGTGTGCCGGGCTGTATTTGAGGGCGTTGCTGAGGAGATTGGTCAGCACCTGCGCCAGCCGCGCCGGGTCCACCAGCGCCACACCGGGCAGGTCGCCCACTTCCAGCGCGATGTCTTTTTTCTCAGCGGCCATACTGTACTGGGCCAGCACATTCATGATCGTTTCGCGCACCGGGACCGGCTCAAGGTGGATGTCGATTCCGGCGCTCTGGAAGGCGGCCACATCAAGGAATTCTTCAATCACGCCGTTCATGTGGCGCACTGTTGAGTTGAGCGTGTCGAGAATATCCAGCGCGGTAGGATCGTCGTTGACAAACCCGCGCAGCAGCGCTTCGGCCATGCGGACATTCGCCAGTGGGGATTTGAGATCATGGCTGGCGATGCGGAACAGCCGGTCCTTCATCTGCTGGACGGCTTCGAGCTGCGCGACGGCCTGCTTCTGTATGTCCATCATTCGTTTGAGTTTGATATGGGTATCAACCCGCGCGGAAACCACGTCAATGTCGAAGGGCTTACCGATATAATCGTTCGCTCCAAGCTTGAGGCCGCGCACCACGTCGCGGGTGTCGGACAGCGCCGAGATGAGGATCACCGGCACATCTGCCATCCGAGGGCTGGCGCGCATGTGTTCCAGCACCTCTAGCCCGGTGAGTCCCGGCATCATAATATCGAGCAGCGCCAGGTCGAAAGGTTCGTTTTCCAGCAGATTCAGCGCCTGAGTGCCATCCGCAGCTTCCGTGACCTGGCAGGTGCGCATCAGCACCCGGCCAAGCAGCACCCGATTCACCGGCTCGTCGTCCGCGACCAGTACACGCGGGCTGGACCCGAACAGCGCGTTCATACTGGTCAGAGCAGGTTCTGGAGGGGACATCACAACCTCGACACGGGAACGGCATATTCTGAATTTGCAGCACAGATACACAATGTTTCCATCATAAAAAATTGTGGAAGATTTGGCAAACGACCCGCCCGACGCGGCACGATGGTCTGTATTGGCCTTAATGCGCAAAAAGCCGCGTTTGTGAACAATGAACGATAGTGTTCGTATCAGATTTCCCAAACAGGCATCATTTTATGGCGACAACCATCGCGCAAGTCGGGCGACAGGCGGGAACTTTTTCGGCCATGCGGCATCCCAATTTCCGTCTCTATTTTGGCGGTCAACTGGTTTCTACCGCCGGGATGTGGATGCAGACCGTCGCGCAGGGCTGGCTGGTGTTTCAACTGACTCGTTCGGAAATGGCGCTGGGGCTGGTGGCCTGTGCGGGCGGTATCCCGCCGCTGCTGCTGTCGCCGTTTGCCGGTGTGGTTGTGGACCGTGTCCCGCGCCGCACGCTGCTGCTGTGGACCCAGACTGTACAAATGGTGCTGGCGTTTATTCTGGCGGCGCTGGTATTCGCCGGGACGGTGGAAGTCTGGCACATTGTGCTGCTGGCGTTTCTGCTGGGCATTTCCAACTCGGTGGATGCCCCGGCGCGGCAGTCCTTCATTAAGGATATGGTCGGCCCGGAAGATATGGGCAGCGGCATCACCCTGAATTCGATGATGATGAACGGCGCCCGTGTGGTGGGGCCGGCGGTGGCGGGTATCATGCTGGCGAGCGCCGGGGCCGGCTGGTGTTTTTTGCTGAACGGCGTCACCTTTCTGGCGGTGCTGATTTCGCTGTGGGTTATGGATGTGCCGCATCCGGTTCCTGGTGTGGGGCGTGGCTCACCGATCCATCTGATGCGCGAGGGCCTCAGTTACTCGCGTAAACATGAGACAATTTTGCCACTGCTGCTGCTGGCGGCGGTGGTGTCGAGTTTTGCGGTGAATATTATCACACTGCTGCCGGCCTATGCGGATACTGTGCTGCATTCCCCGGTAGATGGGCTGTCAATAATGAGCATCGCGCAGGGCACAGGCGCACTGCTGGGCGCGCTGCTGCTGGCCGGTCTGAACTACCGGTTCGGGCGTGGGCGTGTCACCCTTTTTATGCTGATGGTGCTTTCACTGGCGATTGTCGTGGTCTCCGGGGTGGCGCATGTGGCTGTCAGTGCCATTCTGATGGCGGTGGTCGGGTTCAGCATGGTGATTTTCTTCGTGAACGCCAACACCATGATGCAGAACGAAGTGCCCGACGCTTATCGCGGGCGCGTGATGAGCCTGTATACGCTGACTTTTCTGGGCCTGACGCCGCTGGGCGCGCTGCTGCTGGGCTGGATCGCCGACCACGCGGGCACGCCGGGCGCGCTGGCGCTGTATGGTCTGGTGAACGGGGTGCTGGCCCTGCTGATCGTGCTGCGCTGGCGGGCTGTACTCAGCATCCGGTAAGCCCCTATTTCTGCGGGGTATCGTTTTTGACCCCTTGTGAACCGTTGGAATCTGGTATATGGTGGTGTGTACACTGATATGACGCGCGTCATTCAGACCAGATATTAATGGCTTTACAGGGTGAACAGCGATGAAACTGGCAGAAGCACTAATCCTCCGCGCTGATAATCAAAAACGTATCCAACAGCTTCGTGAGCGGCTCAACCGCAGCGCCAAGATTCAGGAAGGCGAACAGCCGGCGGAAGACCCGCAGGAACTGCTGGCGGAGCTGGATCGCCTCGTCGCGGACTTCGGCGTTCTTGTGAAGCAGATCAACCGGACCAACGCGGCGACATCTTACAGCCCAGGCATCACCCTGACAGATGCGCTGGCAGACCGCGACGCGCTGGCACTCAAACGCAGCGTGCTGGCCGGTGTGATTCAGATGGCTGCTGTCCAGCAAAACCGATACAGCCGTTCCGAAGTGAAATACATCAGCACGGTGAATATCGCGGATTTGCAGAAGCAGGTCGATGATCTGTCGCAGCAGTACCGCATTCTGGATTCGCAGATTCAGCAGTTGAACTGGCAGGTGGATTTAACTGAATAGGGCAAGTTGGTAGCTGTTGATGGTGGGTGAGGCGAACGTGAACCCGCCAACTGGGTCAAGTTGGACTGGTGTCCCTTTCAAGGACGTGATCGGGCGAGGGGCCGCCTGAGTTGGGTTCAATTCCCGGATGACTGCGCAGCCCAGCACCGGACACCGGGCACACCTGCACGGCGCATTGTCAGCACCACATGTTGATCGCTCATCATGACAGTGAGGGTGGGACAGGGGACAGGCGTGTCCAGCGCGGGCACGCCTTTTTGTGTGTTCTGCTGCCCTGGGTTATAGTGTGCCCATGACTGATTTGCCTGCCATTTCACTCAACAGCGGCTGGACCTGCGAGTATTTCGAGATTGACGCGAGTCTGTATGAATTTCAGGATGATGTGCCGGTTCCCTCGCTGGTGGAGTGGGTGTTTGACAAGCGACGGGTGGAAAACTGGGCGGTGTGGCTGCGGCGGGGCTTTGATCTGGAACCGACTACCCAGTGCGTAAACTATGTGCTGCGCGTGGATTCTGCCCCTGAAGAAACCGTGATCTACGTGAACGGTGAGAAGATTGGCATCTATAACCCGCCGGGGCCGCTGGAAATTGATGTGACCCCATATGTCGCGCTGGAGTATAACGACATCGCCTTCCGCGTCGAGTGGAACGCCGCCGGACGGTTCGATGGCGTGCGCTTACAGCCGGTCCCCTGTGATTGATCCGCCCCGCATTGACGCTGTTATAGCGTTCCGCTACAATAAATCTCGTCAATGGTACGTTAATGAGCATGTGCATAGCTTATGAAATATCACATCTGGACGCTGGGATGTCAAATGAACGTGGCCGACTCGCAGCGGCTGGCTTCCGAGTTGGAGCGTTTGGGCCATCATGCGGCAGCCGACCCTGACCAGGCCGACATTCTGGTGGTGAACACCTGCGTGGTGCGCCAGAGCGCCGAGGATAAAGGTCTCAACCGCCTGCTGACGCTGCGCGGCGTCAAGGAACAGAACCCCGAAAAAGTCATCGGCGTGATGGGCTGCATGGTCGGCGTGCGCGACCCGTTGGCACTGCGCCGGAAACTGCCGTTTGTCGATGTGTTCATGCCGCCTTCCGAACCGGGGCCGATGGTCAGCTTTCTGGCGGATGCCCACATCGAAGCGGAGATGGTCGAACAGGAGGCTGCCGAACGCCAGCGTCGTGACGCCTTGCAGGATGGGGACCTGATCCTGCCCGTGCATGAACAGGGGGCGCTCATCAGCGCGCACGTGCCGGTGGTCTACGGCTGTTCTCATGCGTGCAGCTTCTGCATCATCCCCTTCCGGCGCGGCATCGAACGCAGCCGCAGCGTGGGTGAAATTGTCGCGCACGTCCGCAGCCTGGCGATGCAGGGTGTCCGCGAAATCACGCTGCTGGGGCAGATTGTGGATCGATATGGCAAGGATATTCCCGATGGCCCGGACCTGGCCGATCTACTGCGTATTGTGCATGGCGTGGCCGAAGAAACCGGGCTGGAACGCATTCGTTTTCTGACCAGCCATCCCAACTGGATGAGCGATAAACTGCTGGATACTGTCGCGGAACTGCCGCGTGTGATGCCGCATATCGAAGTGCCGGTACAGGCTGGTGATGATGAGGTGCTGCAACGCATGAAGCGCGGTTACACGGCGGATGATTACCGCCGGCTGGTCGCCAATATTCGCGCGCGCATCCCCGATGTGGCGATCAATACCGACATCATCGTGGGTTTCCCCGGTGAGACTGAAGTCCAGTTCATGGAAACCTACAATCTGCTAGCGGAACTCAGGCTGGACAAGGCGCATCTGGCCCGTTACAGCCCGCGCCCGCACACGGTCAGCGCGCGTTCAATGGAAGACGATGTGCCCGAAGAAGAGAAAAAACGCCGTCACGAGATGCTGGAAGACTTGCAGGCCGAGGTGGTGGCAGAGATCAACCAGCGTTATCTGGGGCAGGTGGTCCCGGTGCTGGTGGAAGAACAGCACAAAGGCAAATGGCGCGGCCGCACCCCGCAGAACAAACTGGTGTTTTTTGAAGACGCCGAAGACTGGATTGGCCGTGTGGCAGAAATTGAAATTACCTGGACAGGTCCCTGGAGTATGCAGGGCCGCGTCCCGGTCAGGCAGCATGAAAATCCACCTGAGATTATACTGATAAGCTGAGATGTTGGTGCGCGGGTGAACCTTGCCCAAGAATTGAGTTTATCAATTGCAGCGTTGCGACTTTTCGGCGTATACTTGTAACAGTTGGGACAAGCTCCCATTGCGCAAGCTGTATGTAACAAACCGCGGTTGGCTATACTCACCAATTGGAGGCAGGCACAATGCCACGTGAGAAGAGCGGATATTATTATCCCAACAAATTCGCCCGCATTACGATTGAAGCCATGGAAGAAATTATGGGCAAGAATGGCCTCAACGCCATTCTCAATCTCGCCGGGCTGGAACAACTCATCGACAATTATCCCCCGGACAATCTCGAAAAGGGGTTCGATTTCGCCAATTTTACGGCGCTCAACGTGGCATTGGAAGAAATGTACGGTCCGCGTGGTGGACGCGGTTTGGCGCTGCGGGCCGGGCGCGCCACCTTCGCGCAGGGCCTGCGGGCTTTTGGCGCGCTGGCCGGCGTCGGCGACTTGGCTTTCAAGGTGCTGCCCCTGAGCGCGAAACTCAAGGTGGGCGTGCCGGCGATGGCGAACATCTTCTCGCAGTTTTCTGATCAGATTTCCAACGTGTACGAAGAAGGCAATGACCGGATCATTTACACGCTGGAACGCTGCCCGATGTGCTGGGGGCGCACGGCGGATCGTCCGGTGTGTTATGTCGGTCAGGGGCTGCTGCAAGAGGGCCTGCGCTGGGTTTCTGGCGGGCACGAATTCAAGGTCGATATGTCCACCTGCATCGCCAAAGGTGATGACATGGGCCGCTACGTCATTTACAAAGAGCCGATTGGCTGATCCCGGCTTCCGCTTCCAATTGATGACTATCTGCAAGCCCCGCACACTGGTTCTGCCGGGGCTGGTTTGATTATCCTAACCGTCGTATGGCACAGATCAGGCAGCCGTCTGTGGAGCGCGCGTTGCCCTGTACTGCGGCTGATGCTAGAATGCAATCAAAGACTTCGCACGCTTGGATCAAATATCCTATGTCAAACTGGAAAATTTTCCTGCTCGTCTGTACCCTGGCCGTTCTGAGCGCCTGCAACCTGACCCGCACCCGGCCTACCACTGAACCAGTGGTGACAGGCACAGCGGCGGCGGTGGATGGCAAGCCAGTGGTGACGATTTCGTCACCGCAGGACGGGGATGAGGTGGTGATCGGGACAGATGTGTTTGTCAGCGCGAATGCTACCGATTCGGTGGGCATCACCCGCGTCCAGTTGATTGCGGATAATCAGATTGTCAAAACCGTCTCTTCGGAGTCGGTGGCGGGCGATCAGAATATGAATGTGCTGCTGGACTTCCGTCCGGCGGCGGCGGGCGAACTGGCGCTGGAAGTGATCGCCTATCGCGGCGCGGTTGCCAGCGACCCGGCGACGATTAATATTATCGTGCGGCAAAATCAGGCCCAGGTCACGGCGACGATTATCCCGCAGACCAATGTGCCGGTGATTGACCCGAACGACCCGACCTGCCGGGCGCTGACCAATGTGGGGCTGAATGTGCGCACCGGGCCGAGTACGAATTTCCCGCGCATCACTACCCTGCCGGCTGGCCGACAGGTTCCTATTATCGGGCGTGTGGGCGACAATACCTGGTGGCTGGTTCGTGTGAATGCAACGACCAGCGGCTGGGTGATCCAGCGCAACCCGCTCAACCCGAACGAAGAGTTCGTCTCGATTTTTGGTGTGTGTTCCGGTATCCCGATTATCAGCTCACCGGCTACGCCGACCATCTTCCCGCCCACGATTACGCCCACCCCATCGCGGACGAACACGCCCATTCCACCTGCGACCCTGACCCCGCGCCCGGCTGATCTGATCGTGCTGGACATCAGTGGCCCGACAGCGCTGGTACTGCCCGACGGCGGCAGTGTCACTGCCACTTATTCCGTAACGATTACTAATAATGGCGAAGCCAACACGGGCACTTTTATCAGTTCCATTCAGGTATTGCCCGGCGGACCAGTCGAGGAGTTGGGGTCGGTTGGCAGCCTGGGCGGCGGCGAAAGTATCGCACTGAGCTATGAACTCACTTTCAATGCAGTAGGCGTCTACACGATTCGCGTCGTGGCCGACAGCGGTGGCGCAGTGACAGAAGTCAGCGAAATCAACAACGTGGGAACCATTGACGTGGGTGTGGTTGCGGCGACGCCGGCCCCATAATGTTGGAATATACAAATTGCGCCATCGCGGGGGGCGTCATACAATAGGTATATGGTCATACGTGTGCTGATAATCAACCGACAACTGGTGTTCGCGGTTACCATCAAACAGGCGTTGGAACAGACTGGCGCGTTTGAGGTACACCCCTTTACCGACCCCAACGCGGCGATGGAGTATCTGCGGACGCATCCGCATGAAGTGGCGCTGGTTGATTTTGCGATCAAGGTGATGCCGGGCGCAGAAATTGTCCGCCGCCTGCGCGAAATTCAACCGGAAATCGCTATCATCGTCAGCCCCATGCAGAACGATTCCAACAAGGTTATTCGTGACCTGAGCCTTCAGGGGATGGTGGATGCGCCCTTCAGCGCGCGCGGCATTATCCCGCTGATCGAACACGCGGTTGAGCAGCAGTCGCAGCCGTCCCAGGCGATCACCCGCAGTTTTGTGGAGCCAGATCAGCCCGCCTCGACAGATACAGAAGTTCTCAGCCGCTCTGAACCTGGCAAGTCCCGCCCGCGCAGCCGCCGCGATCAACCGGTGGAAACCCGCATTCTGCCGGATGAAGAAGAGCAGAGCGTCACCCGGAATCTCACCGATTTTGAGGCGGATGACAACCTGCCGCAGACACGTATCCTGCGGGATACCGCGCCCGGCGATGAACCGGCGCAGACGCGCATTCTGCCCGACCCGGACGTGGATGACGAACCGCAGGTAATTGACCCCGACTACCGCACCCCGGCCAAAACCAAAATTCTCGACGATGATTATGAATTCTCCCCGCCGCCCAGCCTGCCCGAATTTTCCAGCCTGGGCAATGTGCTGACCGATGAAGCGCCTTCTTCCCTGTTTGAGCCGCCGGTCAGGGATGGCGATACACCGGCTGTTCCCGATGTCGATTCGGACGCGGTTAGGCAGTTTCTGGCGACCAGTTCGGGTTCTGGTGACCGGTCATTTGATCAAATGCTGGGGGATATTGATGCGGAAGATGCAGCTTCCGGGCCGCCGCGCCTGCCCGGTGGTGATTTCCGGGAACTGGTCGACTCGATGCGGGCTGAACAGCAGTACACCCCGCTGCCAGACCGTCACCAGCAGTTTGTCGAGTTTATCCTCACCGGCGGTATGGAAAGCCTGATTACCGAGATTGAGAAGAGCAAGACCGATACGCTGGAAGAGCCGAAAACGCCTGAAAAACCGCCGCCGCCGAAGGACCTGCCCAGGAAGAAACCCGAACCGCCCCCGGCTGCCTCGTTCGCGGCCCTGCTGGCGGAGGAACCGCCCATGCCTACGCTTGAAGAGGGCGGAACTGTCAGCGATTTAATGGTCGGTGTGAGCGATACCAGTTTCCGCAACGTGCTGGCGATGATGCGCGGCGAAGAAAATCTGGAGGAAGACACCGGCGAACAGCGCCTCCCTGCGCCGTCGCGCCAGGAAATTGAAGCGGCTTACGCAGCCTTTTTTGAACATGAAGTTGCCCGGCAGGATGAGGACGAACCCCCCACCCCGCCAGAACCAGCCCCTGAAGAGCCATCCATTACAGCGCAGCTTATTCTGGAAACCGCGCTGGATGAATCCACACCGGTGGATTCGTTCTCGCTGGATTATCTGATTGACAACATCGAACGGCAGTTGGTGGAACACAAACCAGAGATTCAGCCGCTGCCGTCGTGGAAGCTCAAGTCGTTCCAGAAACAGCCGCGCATTCAGGCAAAGCCGGAAGAACCCAAACGGCGTAAAGGGGAAACTGAAACCCGCCGCTATGTTCAGGAACCGGACTTCCTGCCCGAAGAATTCTCTGAGACAACGTCGCCGCCGGCAACCGAAGATGCCCCGCCGCCGGAAGTGTTGTGGGAAATGATGCGCAAGGCTGAAGAAGGCCGCGCGGCATTGGATAAAGCCCTTCAGATTGATGAGGCACATGAGGAAACCGAGCCTGTTGGTTGGGATGCCCCGACCCTGAAGCCGGCGGTCAGCCCGGACTGGCTTGGGGACGAAGAAATTGACGAGGCGACGGTTTCCGGGTCGGGCCGGGATACCGCCATGACCGTGCCGCCCTCGCTGCCTGAAGAAGTGTTCTTTGATGAAGAAGAAGCACCACCTGCTCCTGCCTGGAATCAGATGGCGGATGATTGGGACGCGGAATCGGCCTGGGATCAGGAAACGGTGGTCCCCGCGCCTTCTGTCCCCGCGTTCGAGGGCGACTGGGACCTGACGATTGATGAGGACCTGGTCGACGAGACGGTCATGATGGACCGGCCCGGCGTCAGGGCGCAGACACTCGGCGCGGCGGCGGACTTTGAACCGCAGTATGCCGAGTTTGATGTGGCCGAACCGGATGATCCCTACATCGCGCAGATCGCGCTGAGTCTGACGCAGGTTTCGCTGGAACTGGCCGCTGAAGCCACGCTGCTGACGAGTGAGACAGAGATTGTCGCCTTCGCCGGCAATCTGGTGGACGATGAGGTAGAGGAACTCCGTAAGGCGATTGCCGACGATTGGGACGCCAACCCCAACGAGGCGCGCGTGCGTTTTATCACCCTGACCGCCAGCGGTAAAGATTACATGCTGTATTCCCGCAAGACGGTCAACAACTTTACACTGACCATGATCTTCTCCGGTACGACCCCGCTGCGCGATATTCGCCGCCAGGGCCGCCGTTTGATCGAAGCGCTGGAAAGTGTGCCGGATGTCGTGATGGAAGCGCCGCCGACGATGCCCGAACTGGCGACGATGACCGGGGAAGTCTCCGCAGTCGAGCCAGAGCCGGCAGTCACGGCCCAGCCCTTCACTTATCTGTGGCTGCTAAAAAACCCGGACCTGACGTTCAACACCAAAACGGCCCGCGCAATTGCCGCCGGGTTGAACTTGCAGCTTGGCGAACTCGGCTGGCGGGTGCAGACCCTGCGCGCACAGGATGAATATGTCTATATCCACGCCGATGTCCCCGGCGAACGCCCGGCGTATGAGGTCATTGATGATCTGAAACGGCGCGCCGCTGAAATCGCGCATGGTCAGGAACCGGACCTGCGCCCCGATGCGCTGTGGGCGGACAGCTACCTCGTCATGATGCCGGGCCGCGAACTTGACCCGGACGAAATTGACCAGTTCATCACTTTCGAACGGATGGCGTAGGGCAGTCTGAAGTCTATCGTCACCAGTCGACAGTCAAAACAGCCTTATCGCGCGGCCTGCAATCTGCTGATCTGTACATCCAGAACTGCCTGTAAAACCGTATCCGCTTGGAACGGGTAGTGCGTGTGTTGCCGCGCTGCCGCTTTTGTGGTTAAGTAGAGAGATTGCTGAAAAAATCCAGGATGTAGATGATGATTTCGGATAATACCCGTTGGCTGATCTGACAGTGGTGGAATTCAAGTCTCTGGTTCGAGAGATTGTGGCGGAAGTGGTGCAGGAAGCGATGTTTGAACTGGAGCAGCAGCTACCTGATCCTGACTCAGGTTTGAATCTCCGCCCGGAACTTGCCGCGCGACTTGAACAAGCTCTGACCCTGAACGGCGATCTTCTGTCCATTGATGACATCAAACGTGAGCTGAAGTTGAATGAGTGACCCGTATATCGTGGGATTTCGGCCCGCTTCTCTGGATGAGATGAGGAAGTTAGATCGCAGTGTGATTAATCGTATTCTAGCGAAAATTCTGTTTCTGGCGCGCAATGTGGAAACGGTGCCGCACACCACCTTGACCGGACCCCGTTGGCCGGATTTTACCGTTTGCGAGTTGGGGATTATCGGGTGATTTATCGTTTGGAACATGATGCGCGGTTGATGATTATTGAAGCAGTTGGGCATCGGCGCGATGTGTATGAGATTTAAGGGTCATATATGGATATTCTCCTGGCACATGGTTATTTTTTGTATGAAGACCCGCACGAACGCAAAATCATGCGGCCTTACCCGCCGCTCGGAATCCTGTATATCTCCGCGTATCTGAAATCCAGGGGCTTCGATGTTCGTGTATTTGATTCGACCTTCAGTTCGCTGGAGGATTTCAAAGCGCTCGTGGCGCGCGAACGGCCCGGCGTGGTCGGCATCTACACCAATATGATGACCAAGCGCAATGTGCTGGCGATGGCCCGGTGGTGTAAACAACACGGCGCGACGGTGATTCTGGGTGGGCCGGAACCGCCTTATTACGCGCAGGATTATCTGCGGGCGGGCGCAGACATCATCGTCAAGGGTGAGGGTGAACTCACTTTGGAAGCCTTGCTGCCGCACCTGGCGCAACATGGCTTGAACGGCTTGAATGCGATTGAGGGAATCACCTTTCAGAATGATAGTGGCAAGATAATCGAGACACTCCCGCGCGCGCAAATCCCCGATCTCAGCGCGCATCCCTGGCCGGACCGCGAGGCAATTGACCTGCCGGGGTACATGCGCGTCTGGAAGGACAATCACGGCCAGAGTTCGATCAGCGTGATTCAGGCGCGCGGCTGTCCGTACACCTGCAAGTGGTGCAGCCACTCGGTCTACGGCAATACCCACCGTCGCCGGACGCCAGAGGATGCCGCCGACGAACTGCTGTGGATCAGGGAGCGCTATAACCCCGACCTGATCTGGTACGCCGACGATGTGTTTACCATCAACTACCGCTGGTTTTTCCGGTATGCCGAGGAACTGGATAAACGCGGTGTGCGTATTCCGTTTGAGTGTATTTCGCGGGCGGACCGGCTTAACGCCGAAGTGATCGATACTCTGGCGCGGATGGGCTGCTATCGTTTGTGGAACGGCTCCGAAAGCGGCAGCCAGCGTGTGCTGGACGCGATGGATCGCAAAGTGCAGGTCGAGGATGTGCAGCGCAAGACGCACATGCTGCAAGCGGCGGGTATCGAAACGGGTATGTTTATCATGCTGGGCTATGAAGGTGAAACGCTTGACGATCTGGAAGCGACGGTTGAGCATCTGAAAATCTCTAACCCGGATGTGTTCCTGACGACTGTGGCCTATCCTATCAAGGGGACGCCCTATTATTCGCAGGTCGAAAGCCGCATCCTGACGGATAAGACCTGGGACGAACGCAGTGATCGCGATCTGACGGTGGCCGGGCGCTACTCGCGGCGCTTTTACAGCTTCGCCACCCGCTGGATGGTGAACTCAGTGGCGCTGAACAAGGCCCGCAAGAACGGTGGAGTCAGCCTGCCGCGCCGTCTCAAGCTGGAAGCCAATGTGCGCTACGGGCGGCTGGGCATGGCACTGACACAGGGCCAGCGTGAAACTCGCGGCCAGTCGGTTCACAGCGAACAGCCGGCAGGAGCGTGATGGATGGATCAGCTACTGCTGGGACTGCTGGCGCTGGTGAGCTTTTACATCGGCTATGTGTACCTGTTCAGGCATGACCTGGCCCACAGGTGGGATGCCAGCCGCCGTAAGGTGTTGAATCAGACGGATGTGATTCGTAACGCGACCTGGGAAGCGCGCGCCCGCCGCCGGGGTATTTCCGCGATTGTCGTGGGCGTGCTGCTGCTGGCAATCGCGGCGGGGATTCTGTGATGGCCGAAGCCGATCAGGGACTCGAATATCTGCTGGTGTGGTGGGGTGAAAACGCGCTGGATTCGGAAATCGAATTCTGGCAGCATATGAAAACCCTGGATGCCTATCGTCAGGCGCGCGCCTTTATCGAAGTCTTCACACAGGAAGAAGCTGACAAATGCCACCTTCAGCTTGAAGCGGAAGGCTGGCGTTTGAGCAATACCGGCAGCGGGATGCTCCAGCGGGTGAGTACCTATATCCGAATGATATGAACTCTTTGCAGCCGTTTGATCCTCTTGCGCCAACTTACGACGCCAGTTTTACGCACACGGCTGTCGGACGGTCTCTGCGCACGCGGGTGTGGACGCGGCTGGATCAGCATTTTCAGGCCGGCGATACCGTGCTGGAACTCGGCTGCGGCACCGGCGAGGATGCGCTGCATCTGGCCGGGCGCGGCGTGCATGTGCTGGCGACTGATTCCAGCGCGGCGATGCTGGCTGTTACCCAGGCAAAGGCGCAGGGCAATCCGCTGGTGGAGGTGATGACATTGGATCTACAACACCTCACTCCTGAATCCGGCAGACTGGCTTTATCCCTCGCTGTGAATTCGGGGGGTGCGGTGAGCGATCATTTTGACGGCGCGTTTGCCAACTTCGGGCCGGTGAATGTGCTGGCGGATTGGAAGCCGCTGGCGGGCTGGCTGGCGGAACAGGTCAGGCCGGGGGGTGTCGTTGGACTGGGGGTGATGGGGCCGCTGTGCCTGTGGGAGATGGGCTGGCACAGCTTGCACGGTGACTTCAGGACAGCGTTCCGGCGGCTGGATGGACGGGCCAGCTTTCAGGCGGAGGACTTGGCGGAGCCGGTGACGATTTATTATCCGTCCATCACCCGGCTGAAGCGCGATTTTGCCCCCTTCTTTCACTGCGCGCACGTAGAAGCGGTGGGGCTGTTCCTGCCGCCGAGCGATGTGTACGGCATGGTCGAAAAACGCCCGCGCCTGCTGCGTTTGCTCACGGCACTGGAGGCGCGCTTTGCCCGGTTCGCGCCGCTGGCCCACTTCGCCGATCATTACTGGATTGAGTTTGAAAAACCGGCATAAGTATAACTTCTTCACATATGGAGGGGAGATCGCAATGACCCTGGTCCTGACTGAGTTATCTCCTGTTGGCATTGTGATGGCAGCGGATTCTGCTATTAGGTTCTGTTGACATTTCATCGAAGCCAGATCAAGGTACTGGTGAGTTGTAGAA
>CAZKIB010000059.1:0-18651 GCA_964552425.1 uncultured Anaerolineaceae bacterium
GAATGGTGAGGATGTGATCGTCCATCGCAAAGGCGCGACCCCGGCGGGCAAAGGTGTGCTGGGCATTATCCCCGGCTCAATGGGCGACCCCGGTTTTCTGGTCAGCGGCAAAGGCAAGGTTGAGTCGCTCTATTCCGCCTCGCATGGCGCAGGCCGCCAGATGAGCCGGCGGCAGGCCAACAAATCTATCACCCGCCGGCAGCAGATGGACTACCTGAAGAAACTCCACGTTGAACTGATCGGCGGCGGGCTGGATGAAGCAGCGCAGGCCTATAAACGTATTGAAGATGTGATGGCCGCACAAAGTGATTTGGTCGAGATTGTGGGCCGCTTTGAACCCAAAATTGTGCGCATGGCGGATGATGGGAGCAGCGACGATTAGGGTTCCTGACCATCCAGCGCGTTGAGTGCCAGTGCCCCCGCCCCAACCAGTCCGGCATTAGCGCTCAGACGGGCGGGCGCGACCTGAAACGTCTTTAACATCGGCAGCGGTCCATCCCGCAGCGCCTGCTCAAACGGTGTCCACCAGAGTTCGCCAATATTGGGCACACCCCCGCCCACAATCAGAATTTCCGGGTCAATCGCGGCGACCAGCGGCATCAGCACACTGCCCAAAATGCGCGCGCCCTCTTCGATGACATTGTGAGCCAGCCGCTCACCGTTATTCGCTCGTTCGGTGATCTGCCGTAAGCCCAACCGCTCCGCACTGCCAGAAAGCCGCTGATACTGTTTCTCCAGCGCCGTTCCAGAAGCCCGATCTTCCACATTGATAGGGCGTCCGGCTTCGTCCCAACCAGCCACCAGATAGGCCACCTCGCCCGCGCTGTAATGCGCCCCCCGCCAGATTTCGCCCTGGCGCACCAGCGCCCCACCAATGCCCGTACCAACCGCCACGTATACGATCTCACGATAACTCTGCCCCGCGCCGAAACGTCCTTCGCCCACCGCCAGCGCATTTACGTCGTTATCCACTCGAACTGGCAGGCCAACCGCGTCGTACACCCGCTGTCCTAACGGCATCCCCGTCCAGCCAGGCAGATTGGGATTGGCGTGAATAATCATCCCGGTTTCAGAATTGACCATGCCGGCAGTTCCGATCCCGACAGCCCGGACCCTACTTCCTACGCTTTCTGCCAGCAGTGTACGCACCTGACCGATGACTGTCTCAAGAACTGCATCCGGCCCTTCGGCAACCGGTGTAGGTACGGTCCGGGGTAACAGCACCTCACCCGATGGCGTGACAATACCCGCCGCGATTTTTGTGCCGCCAATATCAATGCCGACTGCTGCCTTTGGGCTGTCTGTCACGCTCTCACCTCAACGCAAACGCGGGTCAAAAATATCGCGCACGCCGTCACCGATAAAGTTAAAGGCCATCACCAGACTGGCAATCGCCATGCCGGGGAACAGCCACATCCACCACTGGTCAAAGAAATCAATGCCAATCGCTACCATGCGGCCCCACTCAGGCGAGGTCGGGTCCGGTCCCAGGCCCAGAAAACTCAAGCCCGCAAAGGTGAGAATTGCGTTGCCGAGATCAAGCGTCATCAGGACAATCGCTGGCGTGATCGCGTTCGGCAGGATCGTTTGCAGCAAAATGTAAGGCCCGGCAGCGCCCACGCTGCGCGCGGCATCCACATATTCGTTGTGTTTGATCTCCAGCACAATGCCCCGCAGCAGGCGCGCATAACTCGGCCACCAGACAATCACCAGCGCCAGAATCGCGTTCCGAATATCCGGCCCCAATGCGGCTGTGACGGCCATCGCCAGAATAATCGTAGGGAAAGCCATGAACAGCTCAGTGATGCGCATCAGCAGTTCGTCCCCCAGGCCGCCCACGTAACCGGCTAGCGCGCCAATCATCACACCGATGATACTCCCGATGAAAATAACGGCCAGTCCTGCCGGAATGGTGATGCGCGCACCGTACATGACCCGGCTGAAAATGTCCCTGCCGAGTTCATCCGTGCCCCACAGATAGCCGCGACTGCCCGGCGGTTGCAGACGATCCGATACATTCTGCGCCAGCGGGTCATGGGTTGCCAGCAGCGGCGCGGTCAATGCGATCAGCACCCAGATTATGGCAATCGTCAGCCCGACCAATACCAGCGGATGGTGGCGCAGTTGATAGGTTGCGTAAGCGAACTGCTCACGCCACGCGGATGCGCGGATCGAGGAAGTAGTAGAGGATATCGACAATGAAATTTACCACCACATAAATAAAGGCGATCAACAGGCTGACCCCCATAATCGCTGGAAAATCCTGAGAAGTCGAAGCCCGGAAGGCGTATCGTCCAATGCCAGGCCATGCGAAAATCGATTCGATCAGTACCGACCCGACCAGCAGATTGCCATAGGATACGCCGATAATCGTCACCACCGGGATCATCGCATTGGAAAGCGCATGGCGCGCCACGACACGGCGTTCGCGCACCCCTTTGGAACGCGCGGTGCGGATGTAATCCATCCCCAATACTTCCAGCAGCGAGGAGCGAGTAATACGCGCGATGATCCCGGCCACATAACTGCCCAGAATAAGACTTGGCAGTACCAGATGCGCCAGCGCATTGCTGAACTTGTCCCACTGCCCGGCCAGCGCGCTATCGATGGTGAACAGGCCGGTCACAAGGGGCGGGTCACGCACGATGAAATCGAGCCGGCCCGGCCCGGCTACCAGCCCCAACTGGACATGCAGCACTGACAGACCGATCAGCGCCAGCACAAACACCGGAAAACTCACGCCAATGACGACAAAGGCCCGTGCCAGATAGTCGATCAGCGAGTTCTTCCAGACCGCCGATATAATGCCCACACCCACGCCCAGTGTCAGACCAATCATGATGGAAAAGGTTGCCAGTTCGATGGTCGCCGGCAGAAACTGGCGAATATCGTCCACAATCGGCTGGCGCGTTTTGATCGATACACCCAGGTCGCCACGCAGCAGATTACCCAGGTATGTAAAATATTGCTCTACCAGCGGTTTATCCAGACCCCATTTTTCACGGAACGCCTGCACCACTGCTTCATCGTTAAGCGCGTTCTGAGGCAGGTTGGCATTAATCGGATCAGCCGGGATCGCGTTGGCAATCAGAAACGATACCACCGTAATGCCCAGCAGCAGCGGGATCACCAGTAAAAACCGTCGGAGAATGTAAATCTGTAAAGACATGACTACCGTTCAGATAAAAAGCGGTGGAGCGATCAGCCACCACTCCACCGCAAATACGAAAGGCTGCACTCTTACTCAGCGCGGCTCAGCAGCGCGACATCCAGCTCCCACTGCGGATGCCACACGTAGCCCTGTAGAGTGGACAGGTAAGCCCGCTGAGTGGCCGGGACATTGAACGGGGCGAAGATGCCTTCCTGCTGCATGAATTCCTGAATCTGCTCGAACAGCGCCAGTCTTGCTTCAGTATCGGTTTCGACTTTCGCCATCTCGATCATTTCAGCGACTTCAGGAGCCACCATGTCTGCTGTCCAGTTGGCACGCTCGGCAGCAACCTTGCCGCCCGGCGCAAACGAGAGCAGATCAATCGGGTCGAGCACATCCGGCCCCCAGAACCAGTAGCCAAAGCCCTGCTGACCGTTGCGGTACTCCTCCAGCGAGACCTGAAGTTCGCCAGGGTTCAGCACGACGGTGATGCCGGCTTCTGCCAGATCAGCCTGAATTTTCTGGGCATTGGTGTTCATGTTCACACCGAACGCAGTGTAGTCCGGGTAGCTCAGGGTGACTTCAAACCCGTCAGGATAGCCTGCTTCGGCCAGCAGTTCACGGGCACGGTCCACATCACGGGTGAAGGCGCGATCCTGCTGGAACGCACCGGCCAGGATATAGGCCATATTCGTGCCAGGCGTGACACTGCCCGACCACAATTCACGGAAGCCTTCATAATCCAGCGCGTAACGCACCGCCAACTGCACCTTCGAGTCGGACATCGGGCCACCGATTTCGGGGTCCGCGTTCATCAGCAGGAAATGGGTCCACTGCCCTGGCCCACTGAAAATGCTGATGTTTTCGCTGCCTTCGAGTTCCGCAATCTGATCGGGCGTCAGATCAATCGCAATATCCACCTGGCCGGATTCCAGCGCGGCTTTCTGCGTGGCGGCTTCGGGGATATTCACGATAATCACGCGGTCAAAGTAGGGTGCTTCGCCCCAGTAATCCGGGTTGCGCACCAGAACGGTTTCATCCTGCGGCGCCCAGCTTTCCAGAATGTAGGGGCCGGTTCCTTCAGAAGTCTGGTCAAGATAATCCCGCGCCGTATCGGTTTCAGCCGCGTCCGCCGCGTCTGTGCCGCCGTTGGCCCGCACCACATCTGCGTTCGTTACCGAAAAAGCGGTGTTGGTAATCTCAACCAGGAAGGAAGGCCGCACCGCCGGGATGGTGATGGCGACGGTTTTCTCGTCCACCGCCACGACATCGGAAATGCGGTCCGGTCCGGCCAGGAAACCAGGATTGCTCTTCACATTCTGAAGGCGCTTGAATGAAAAGACCACATCTTCCGCCGTGACCGGGTCGCCATTGGTGAAACGCGCTTCGTCACTGAGGGTAAAGGTGTACGTCAGACCATCTTCCGAAACGCTCCACTCTGTTGCCAGTGACGGCAGAATCTCGCTGGCGTCCTGGTCAGGAAACGTCACCAGTGTATCGTACGTCGCGCGATGCACCACACCACTGGTCGGTGTAAAACCATGCGCGGGATCATATGAATCGGTCTGTTCGGCATGTCCGATCACCAGAACCTTTTCGTCCTGCGCGGTCAGTCCGCCGCTCACCAGCAGCACACTGATGAGCAGAACTGCGACAAAGGCAAATAATCGCTTCTGAACCATCATCTCCCAATTCCTCTCTTTGATACTTTACAAAAGTAACAATGTAGCGGGGATTATATTAACCCCCTCACAGCCCGTCAAGCAAATGCGTTCCAGCGGACTTACTGACAAGAAATTCACCCTATGCTATATTCATGGTCGCGAAGCCCTAGTATCCGAGTGAAACCACCCATGAACTACAGCGAAAGACTGCAAATATTCCAGAAGAATCTTGGTCAAACTGCTGATCTCGCCTTCTTCCCCATTTCAGCAGACCTGCAATATCTGACCGGCGTGCCCCGTGATATTCCCAATTTTGGCTGGACGATGCACCCCGGTGACTGGCTGGAAGGCGTGTGGATCGCGCCCGGAAAAGATGCCGTGCTTACGCTGCCGCGCATGACCGCAGAATTTGGCGGCCTGAGTGATCTTAAAGGTGTCGAGATTCGGGTACTCGGTGATTGGGACGAACCCGCTAAACTCGTGCAGGAAATTGTAACGAAGTTTGCGCTGCCGGCCAATCCGCGTATTGCGGTGGGAGATCGCACGCACGGTGAAACGCTGGTCAACCTGCAAAGCCTGCTGACCGGCGCGCGGTTCGTTTCAGGAACCAGCATTCTTCGCAAACAACGCATCATCAAGAGCGAAGACGAAATCGCGGTGATGCGCAAAGCCGGCGAGATTACCGAAGCCGCTTTTGGGGATGTCATCAAAAATCTCAAACATGGCATGACCGAGCTGGAAGTGATCAGCGAGGTGAACTACCAACTGCGGCGGCATGGTTCGCTTGGCGAATCCTTCACCACCTCCATGTACAATTCCGGCCCCAACCATCCGCTCATCTTCGGGGACCGCGCGGACAAATCGCTGCGGGTGTTAAATCCCCCGGTTTCGCTGCTGTTCGATTTTGGTTCGATCTACGAAGGCTTCTGCTACGACTATGGCCGCACCGTCAGTTTCGGCCAGCCGGACGCAGAATTCCAGCGCGTGTACAATCTGGTGATGGCCTCGCAGGCTGCGGGTGTCGCCGCATTACAGGCCGGGGTGAACACCACCACCGGGACCGATGCCGCCGCGCGCAAGGTGATCGAAGACGCCGGTTATGGCAAGGAGTTCCGCCACCGCCTCGGTCATGGCATCGGCATGGATGTTCACGAACCGCCCTTCCTCACCAAAGGCGATGAAACCCTGCTTCAGGAAGGCATGTTGTTCACCATTGAGCCAAGCATCATGCAGTTCAATTCGTACTCCTCGCGGGTGGAGGATATTGTCGTGGCACGGCCCGGCGGCGGCGAAAAGCTGACCAACGGTTTCCAGTCACTGATCGTGATTGACTGATATGACCAATCGGCAGAACATCTCATCCGGGACAAAATGGGAAAGCATCGCCGGATATTCACGGGCGGTACGGGCAGGAAATGTGGTGCATGTCTCCGGCACAACCGCGACGGACGAACACGGTCAGATCGTTGGCAAGGATGCTTACGAGCAGAGCGTGTTTATCTTCCAGAAGATCGAACGCGCACTGAAGGAGGCCGGGGCGACGCTGAAGGATGTGGTGCGCACGCGCATTTACCTGACGGATGCGACTCTCTGGGAAGGCCCCTCACGCGCCCACGCCGAATTCTTCGGGGATATTCGCCCGGCCAACACCCTGATCGGCGGTATTGAGATCATCGGCGAGGGTTACTTTGTCGAAATTGAAGCGGAAGCCATCATCGGAGCCGGGAGTTGAAATTCAGCCTGCGGTTTAACAATGACCGCCCGGCAGCCGAATATATCGCGCTGGCACAGGCTGCCGAAAAGGCCGGTTTTGATCAGTTCTGGGTCAGCGATGACCTGTTCCTGCGCAGCGCCATCGTCATTCTCACATCAGTGGCACAGGCGACGGAACATATCGAGATCGGCACGTGCATCCTGAACCCGTACACGCTCAACCCGGCGCAGATGGCGATGGAAGCCGCCACGCTGGACGAAATTTCTGGTGGACGTTTTAACCTGGGTCTGTCGTCCGGGTCTGGCGATTTTCTCAAATGGCTCGGCATTGAACAGGAAAAGCCTCGTACCGCTGTCATCGAAACAGTAGAAGCAATTAACCGCCTGCTGTCTGGCGAACGTGCCCCGATGAAGGGCGGTTTTCTGCGCTGGACGGACGAAGCTTATCTGCGCTTCCAGCCCCGCCGGCGCATTCCCATCTATCTTGGCGCGATGAGTCCGCGAATGCTGCGCACAATTGGCGAAATCGCCGATGGGGGCCTGCCGCTGCTGTTCCCGCCGGAGCATTACGCCAATGTCATGCCCCATATCCGGGCAGGCGCGCACGCTGCCGGGCGTAATCTCAACAACGTCGATGTCGCCGCCTGCATCTGGTGTTCGGTTTCGGAAGATCGAGCTGCTGCGGAAGATGTGCTGCGCGAAAAAATTGCCTACTATGGTCACGCCATGAGCGACACAATCCTCGAACAGCTTGGCCTGACTCACGCGGATTTCGCCGCGATTGAACAGGCAGTCATGGCCGAAAACAACCTCGAAAAAGCAAAGTCGCTGGTGACAGAAAACATGCTCAGAATCGGCATCGTCGGCACAAGCGCTGATCTGATCCCCCGTCTGGAAAGATTGGTCGAAATGGGCGCGCGCCATCTGAGCTTCGGCCCACCGCTTGGCCCTGATCCGCTGGAAGCGATTGAAGTTATCGGGCGCGATGTGCTGCCCCATTTTCGGGAGGTGACATGAGCCGCGCCTTTGAACTCTATGACCTGCGGGTGACAGTCACCGCCATCGAAGGCCGCTCAGTTTGCGGGATGCAGGTCGGCGATTATTTTGAACTGACCGAAAGCGCTAAACTCAGCATTCCTCCGGGCAAACATTTTTGTATTTACGCGCTCAGTGCCGTGCTGCCGCTGCTGGCTGCCAAACAGCGTGTACTGGCTGAACATGATTGGCTGGAACGCGATTCGCTGGTGGTCTGCCCGGACCCGGACGAGCGCCTGATTATGCAGATTGAGCGTATCGGCAAACGCACAATGGACAGTGATGACCTGACATGACCCACCGCCAGATCAGCATTGCCTTTCAAACCGATAAGTCCCCGGCGCAGTACATCTCCCTTGCCCAACTGGTCAACCAGTACGCTTTTGATGTGGTCAGCGTCTACTGCGACGCGCCCTTCCACCCCAGCTATGGCCCTCTTCTGCTGATGGCCCCGCACATCCAGCGCGCCCGCATCGGGCCGGCAGCCGTCGCCCCTTCCCGTATTGCCCCTATCGACATCGCGGCGGAAACCGCGCTGCTGGCGCAGGTCGCGCAGGGCGGGGTTTATGTGGGCATCGCGCGCGGCGCATGGCTGGCCGATCACGGCATTCACGAAAGTGAGCGCCCCATCCAGGCCGTGCGTGAGGCCATTGAGATTGTGCGTTATCTGCTTACGGGTGGAACCGGCGGCTATCAGGGACAGGTCTATCAGATCGCGCCGCATGTGCGCGCACCTTACCCCGTGCCCGAAAAGATGCCCCCCGTCCTGATCGGCTCCTGGGGAAAAAAGCTGTGTGCCACTGCCGGCGAACTGGCCGATGAGGTCAAGATTGGTGGCACGGCCAACCCGGATATTGTGCAGGTGATTCGGGGTTATATCGCCGCAGGTGAACGCCAGTCCGGGCGCGCTGTGGGGTCTGTCGGCATCGTCACTGGCGCGGTCAGCGTAATTGACGAAGATCGTGAACAGGCCCGTGAGATGGCCCGCCGCGCCGTCGCGCTGTATCTGCCAGTGGTCGCCCCGCTCGACCCAACCGTCCATGTGGACCCTGAACTTGCACAGCGGGTTCAGCGGCATGTCAACCAGAACGATTCTGCCGCCGCAGCTCGTCTCATTTCAGACGACTTATTAGATCGCTTCGCTTTTTCCGGGGATGCCGCCGATATCATCCAGCAGGCAGAGGCGCTGTTTGCCGCCGGCGCGACTCGCATTGAGTTTGGCACGCCCCACGGTCTGCGATCTGAAACCGGCATTCGCATCCTCGGAGAAAAGGTTATCCCGGCGTTAAGCCGTTAGCGCAGGTGGGGCGAAGTTGTTATAGTACCTGTGCTGTCACGAAGCGGGGGCGTGGAGGATAGATGCTATGACGATGACCGAATATGATTATGACCTGTTTGTGATCGGTTCTGGCCCTGCGGGTCAGCGGGCCGCTATCCAGGCCGCCAAACTCAACAAGCGGGTGGCGATTGCCGAGCGCAAGGCGGTGGTGGGCGGGGTATCGGTCAATCTCGGTACGATCCCCAGTAAAACGCTGCGTGAAGCCGTTCTCTATCTTTCCGGCTACCGGGAACGTGGCATCTATGGTATGGCTTACAGTGTCAAGCAGCGCATCGAAATGGCTGATCTGCTTTTTCGGGCCGATCATGTGATCCGCACCGAAATCGACATTACCCGCCACCAACTGGTGCGCAACGGGGTCGAAATGATCGCCGCCGAAGCCTCGTTTGTTGATCCCCACACGATTTATCTTGAGCATGTGGATGGGACCGGAAACCACAGTGTCACCGCGCAGTTTATCGTGATCGCCACCGGAACCCACGCCACTAAAGACCCCAACATTGAATTCGACGGCCAGTGCATTATGACCAGTGACGACATTCTCAAACTGGATCATATCCCAAAGACACTGGCGATTATAGGCGGTGGGGTTATTGGTGTGGAGTACGCCAGCATCTTTTCGGCCCTGGGGGTACGTGTCACGCTCATTGACAAGCGTGAACGCCTGCTGTCGTTTGTCGATCATGAGATTATTGACAGCCTCGTCTATCATCTGCGCGAACGCCGGATGATGATGCGCCTGGGCGAAGCCGTCAGTAAAGTAGAAAAAATCAATGGTGAGAACGGTGAAAGGGTCAAAATCCAGCTTGCCAGCGGCAAACAGATCACGGCGGAAAAAGCGCTGTACAGCATTGGGCGCACCGGCGCGACGACCAGCCTCAAACTTGACGCAGCCGGGGTAGATTCAGACGGGCGCGGGCGCTTGACCGTAAACGCCAACTACCAGACCTCCGTGCCACACGTGTACGCTGTAGGTGACATCATTGGCTTCCCCAGTCTGGCCTCCACCTCGATGGAACAGGGACGCCTGGCAGCCTGTCATGCCTTCAAAGTGCCGACTAACAGCGTGCCGGAATTATTCCCCTATGGCATCTACGCCATCCCCGAAATGTCTACGGTAGGTCGCAGTGAGGAAGAACTCACCCGTGATGGTGTGCCTTACGAAGTTGGCAAGGCCCATTACCGCGAAATTGCGCGCGGGCAGATCATCGGGGACAACACCGGCCTGCTGAAACTGCTCTTTCACTACGACACCCATGAAATCCTGGGTGTCCACATTATCGGCGAAGGAGCCAGCGAACTGATCCATATCGGGCAGGCGGTCATGGCGTTCAAAGGCAGGATCGAGTATTTTATCAACACCGTTTTTAATTATCCCACACTTGCTGAGGCTTATAAGACTGCCGCATTCGATGGCATTAACCGGCTGGCTTAAGGAAGCGCCTCCAGAAACGCGACCACCCCTGCCGCTGCCGCACCGCCTTTTTGCGCGTGAACGATCAGCGGGATTCCGTGCGCGCCAGGGTACCTGTGTGCGTCAGGCTGAACTGCCAGAACAGCCTTCACCAGATCAAGCTCGCCGAGCATGGCCGCTGCGTACAGGGTCATATACGCGCCATTTGCCAGCAGATAGCGGGCGATTTCGTGGCTGCCCACATGGGCGGCGCCGCCCAGCGCAGTCTCAAAATCCCCACCGCCCCAATCCCAGGTCGCGTTGATGAGTCCCGGCTCGTCAGCCAGCATCGCTTTGACCCGTTCCAGATTACCATGCCCGGCAATAACAAATTCGCGCACCTGTTCCGGTTGTAACGCGGGTGGCCTCTCGTTCATCTCTGCCTCTCCGAACATTTGAGCGATCCCTAAGACCAATTTAGCATGTTTCGTCTCGTCAGGCAAATGATTCTTGGCGACCCGCTCAAACACGAGTAGCATAAGGAAAAAGATTGATGGAGAGTGGTACTGATGCGGGACAAACAAGAGCTTTTGGAGCAGTTTGATGAACAGGGTTTCATCGTGGTCGAGCGCCTGCTTGACCCACAGGAGGACTTGCAGCCGCTGGTGGACGATTACACCGCCCTGCTCGACAGGCTGGCCGAGCAGTGGTATATCGAAGGCAAAATCCCCTCCGCATTCCAGGGGCTGCCATTTGGCGAACGTCTGGCCGCAGTAATCGGTCAGGCAACTGAAGACCTCTATCGCCATCTCGATATCACCATGCCGCATGGTCCGATCAGCGAAGACACACCCATCCATCTGAGCGAACCTGTTTTTAATTTTCTGCGCAATCCCAGACTGCTGGACTATGTCGAGTTATTTGTCGGCTCAGAAATTTACTGCAACCCTATCCAGCATGTCCGCATCAAACCCCCCGAAGCGGTGATTATCCACAATCCCAACCAGAGCAATCTGGTCAAGACTACCACCTGGCATCAGGATCAGGGCGTCGCCCGTGTCGAAGCCGACAGCACGGAGATGCTTACGGTGTGGATTGCGGTGACAGATGCCACGCTGGAAAACGGCTGTCTGTGCGTCGTCCCCGGCAGCCACAACACCGGACTGACTACACACTGCCCCATCGGTGAACACGGCGGCCTGTTGAGTATCCCTAAAAAACTGATTGAAGAGAATGTCCAGCCCCTCCCCATGCCGGCGGGCAGCGTGCTGTTCATGCACCGCCTGACTAAACACACCTCTTTGACGAACACCAGCGACTCGATCCGCTGGAGTTTCGATCTGCGCTACCAACCCGTTGGTCAGCCTACCGGGCGCGACGAATTTCCCGGTTTCGTCGCCCGCAGCCGCCAGAACCTGGAAAGCGAACTGAACGATTTTGACATCTGGAAAAGGCTGTGGCATGACGCGCGCAGTCGTCTGGCAGAACATGGACGCCCTGCCCGCACCAACCGGTGGAGCGAAGAAAACCCGGTCTGTGCCTGATCTTGTCAGGTTGGCCTTTTCACAGTAATATGGGTTAATGATGTTCACCCAAACGACACCAATCATGAAGCAGTTCGCAGCAGATATTGTGGATACCAATCGTCCAACACCGCCATGATCGGGGGATGTCGTTATTGGTTTGTTGTTCACAAACACCCCCGTCCGGGGTGTTTTTATTTTTCGCGGAGGACATGTCAGTGGTCTCAAAACCCATGCTCACAGGACAGGCCGACCAGCCCCGATTTGCTGTACCAGACGCCAATCGCATCCCGGTTAGCGATTACCGCAGCCATATGATGGATATTCCGCCTTCCAGAATGTTTCTGATCAACGACACCCTCCAAGCCTATCGCCAGCGGATGGGGGCCGACGCCGTGACTTACGACGCCTCTCAGGGTGATGGTGGTAAGAGCCTGCCCGGCGTGCCGGTTGAGCTTCTGGAACGCGCCTTCCAGCTTCAGGTCCAGCAGGGCACAGCTTATGATAAACCCTGGGGCACACCACTTTTTCGCCAGACTGCGGCGGAGAACTACTGGCAGCTTGATGCGGCATCTGGCTGGGGACCGGAAAATATTGTGTTCTGTCAGGGTGGGCGTGACGGGCTGCTCAAAATCTATAATGCCATTACCAAACGGGCCGGCGATGTGCTGGTGCTGTCGCGTGTGCCCTGGATCAGCTACACCTGGGGGCCGTATTCGATTGGCCTGAATGTACTGCTAGCACCTGGCGACGCGGCAGAAGGCTGGCGTTTCACGCCTGAAACAATTCGCCTGAGCGCAGATTATGCGCGCCGCGAAGGTCGTGAGGTAACGGCCCTGCTCATCACTTCGCCAGACAATCCCACCGGGCGTACCTTACCTGTCGAGGAACAGGCCGAACTTGCCCACGCCGCGCTTGACAGTGGTTATCCCTATGTCATCTTCGACTGGATGTACCACTGGGTTACGGATCACGGCCCATCCGATATCAATGTCGTGCTGCAAGCCTTTTCGCCTGCCGAACGTGAGCGTCTCATTTTTCTGGACGGTATTACCAAGAGTCTGGGCGGCTCGAATATCCGCAGTGCCCACATTCTGGCGGGCAAATCCATTGTCAAAAACATTACCAGTCAGGCATCACATGGGGTCGTGCCCAGCTTCTTTGCACAGGCTGTCGCCATAGCTGCTTACCAGACGGGCTTTGCGAAAGCCGCCGCCAGTATCATCGAACCCACGAGTCAGAGTCGCAAAGTGCTGCGTGCGGCGCTCACGCAGGCACGGGTTCCGTTCATTATGGGCGATGGTTATTACGCTTTTATCGACTGCACGCGCTATATCGAGGCAGGCGGCCTGAAAAACTCGGAAGAACTGCTCAAACATATAGGGGAAAATCATGGGGTCGTCATTGTTCCAGGCATGTACTTCTCGGAAGCTGGCAGCAACTGGGTTCGTTTTTCTTATGCGCTGCCGCCCGAAGTCACACACGGCGCGGTGAACCGTCTGTTTGAAGGGTTAAATGCCCTGATATAGAGATAAATGGGGCAGCCCAAACTCAACTGCCCCTGCTTTTTATTCGATCAACAAAGCCTTCACCGCAGCCGCGCTGTTCAGGGGCAAACCGCGCACGCCTCGGTCAATGCGCTTGAGCAGACCGCTCAACACATCTTTTGAACCCAGTTCAAGAAATACCTCTGCACCTGTGGCAATCATATTCTGAACCGATTCAGTCCAGCGAACCCCGCCGGTAAGCTGACTGCCGAGTTCGTCACGAATCGCTTCGACACTGGTGAGGGGTGCAGCATTCAGATTACCGTAAACGGGAACTTGAGGGACCTGAAAAGGGACAGCGGCCAAAATCTCACGGAATTCTGCCGCAGCAGTCGCCATCAGCGGCGAATGGGACGCAATACTCACCGCGAGCCGTACCGCTCGCTTCGCGCCGTTTGCGGCCGCCAGTTCCAGGCCAATCTCGAGTGTCGCGCTGTCTCCCGAAATGACCACCTGACCGGGGCAGTTATCGTTTGCCACTACCAGAACACCGCCCGTTTTTGCGCTGGCCTGCGCGCACACGTCCACTGCCGCCGCGATGTCCAGACCTAACAATGCAGCCATCGCTCCAGGTGAGTGTGTGCCTGCCTCTGTCATCACCCGGCCCCGTTCACGGGCCAATTTCAGACCGTCTACAAAGGTTAATGCTCCGGCGGCAACCAGCGCAGTGATCTCGCCAAAACTATGTCCGGCGGTCATTGCAGGCTGTATATCCGGTATCAACGACTGCATGGCGCGCAGCGTGGCGATGCCGGTTGTAAATACGGCGGGCTGGGTGTTGATGGTCTGGTTCAGGTCCTCGTCCGGGCCATTGAAGCACAGGCCAGAAAGGCTGAAACCCAGGATTTCGTCCGCCTCTTCAAAAATCACACGCGCTGCCGGAAACTCATCGACCAGGTCTTCACCCATGCCAACAGCCTGCGAACCCTGGCCGGGAAACACCAACGCCGTTTTCTGCCAATCAACCATGATTTATCCTGCTAATAAAAACAAAAAGAGCCTCAAAAATGTAAAGGCTCCTTATTCTAACACCTGCAAAACCAGATGGTTATTTGTCATCCACTTCAACCACGGTCTCACCGCGATAGGTTCCACATTTCGGGCACACCCGATGGGCGACATGATATTCGCCACAGCCTTCGCAAATAACCAGGTGATTGAGTGTCAGTGCATCATGTGCGCGGCGACGATTACGGCGACTGCGCGATAGTTTTCGTTTTGGCAGTGGACCCACCGGACGGCTCCTTTCATTCTCAAGCCTTTAACAATAAGGTGCATTATAAAGGCCGCGTCTGCGCACTGTCAAGGCGCGGCACTGCACGGTGCGCAGCCTTTTAGTAAAATTCATATCCATTTGGGCAGTTAACCACTGTAAGTTGCACTTTAGGATTTTAGGTTTATGCTGTCAGAAGTCCAAGAGAGGGTATACATGTCAGACACTGTGGATACACAGCCCGTCAATCAACCCACCCGCAGTGCCGGCAGAATCATCGCACGGAACACAGCATTTGGCATTGGCGCACAGCTTGCACTGCGTGTAGCAAGTTTCATTTTTACCGTGCTGGTGGTGCGCACCCTGGGTGACGAGCATTTTGGCCGCTATTCGATTGTTCTGGCCTGGGCCGGGTTGTTTTCGGTAATCGGCGACCTCGGCATCAACCAGTATCTCAGCCGTGAAATTGCCCGTGACAAGGAAGCCTCAAACAGGCTGTTCTGGGATACGGTCATCCTACGAATTATTCTGGCGATTCTGGCATCAACCATGACAGTGGGTGGTGCAATCCTGCTGACCGATTATTCTACAGAAATTATCGTCGGTATCGCTATTTTTACTTCGACCTATTTCCTGCAAGCATTTCTGGCCCCTCTACAGAGTCTGCTCGTCGGTAACGAACGGGTCGATATTATGTCTGTTATGACAGTGCTGAACCAAGTCTTGTTTATGACCCTGGCTGGCCTGTTTCTGTATCTCGGCTTCGATTTTATATGGCTTGTCATCGCGTCGGCAATTACCCTGCCCATCATGACTTTGCTGCATTACCAATCCATTAAGCGCAATCAACTGGGACCACCGCGCTTCAGAATTAATCGTGGACTGTGGTGGGGTGTCATTCGTGCGGGAATGCCCTTTGCCATGGTGCAGCTATCCCTGTCCTTTGCGTTTCAGGTGGATACCATCTTCCTCAGCACTTACACCAGCGATGCTGTGGTAGGCTGGTACAATGCCGCCTACCGTTTGACACTGACCCTGCTAACCCTGTCACGTTCTTTCAATGATGCCATCCTTCCCACACTCGCCAGAGAATATGTCGCCAATCCTGACTCCGTTCGTCCCTGGTATTACACCTCGGTGCGCTTCATTGCCATGATTGGTCTGCCGATTGCGATTGGTGGTTCACTGTTAAGTGACAAGATTGGCCTCATCTATGGTGAGGATTTTCTACCTGCAACGCTGGCACTCGCAATTCTGATCTGGGATCTGCCGTTTGCGATGTATCATTCTCTGTGTGGCAATATCACCACATCCATCAGCCGTGAAGGCCAGGCAGCGCGAATCTACGTTAGCATTGGTATCCTGAATGTGATCCTCAACGCGATCCTCGTGCCGCGAATTGGACTGGTCGGAGCCTGTTTCGCCACCGTGATTACCGATGCAATTGGCGCGGTACTGTTCTATTTGGTACTGCGTAAGACACTGGGAGCCGGGTTGAATCTGAACCGGATGCTGCGTCTGCTGACCAGTTCCCTTCTGATGGCTCTGGTCGTGCTTCTCCTGCGGGATGCTCATCTGTTGGTTGTGATAGCAGCGGGTGGCACGGCCTATCTTCTCATTGTATGGTTTTCGGGCGCCATTTCTATGGACGAACGGATGCGCATTATCCAGTTCGTTCAAGCCAGGGTGCCCTTTGCCAGCGCAAACTAGAAAGGAGCTTTCAGCGTGCGGATACTCATCGCCGTACATGGTTATCCACCAACCCATTATGCAGGCGCAGAGCGTGCCGCAGAACGTATTGTACGCTGGCTCGTCTCACAGAATCATGAAGTGGATGTATTCACGATTGAAAACCCGGAATCCCCTGAACAGAAAGTGGAAACCTCATCAGAAAATGGCGTTACTATTCATCGGATCTTCTGTGATCTGAACCAGGGCGATCACTTTCGCAATCTGTACGATCATTCGTTCATTGCTGAGGCGGCTGAAAACCTCCTGCGGCAGACCGCGTTTGATCTCGTCCATGTAGTCAGTGGCTATCTTCTGGGGGCGCAGGTCATCAGGGCAGCGCACCAGGCCAGAATTCCTGCTGTCGTCACCCTGACTGAATACTGGTTTCTCTGTGCCCAGCTTAATCTGCTTCAGACCGATGGCGAACTTTGCAACGGTCCCGAATCCCATACCAAATGCGCCCGATGTATCGCACAAAACAGACGACGCCACCGTTATCTGGAACGGGCGGCTCCCCACATTATGGATACACTCTGGTCCGGCGCGAACCGGGTGCCGTTCGTACAGAGTTATGTTAATCAGGTTAAACAAAGACAGACCGCATTACGAGAAGCGCTGAATATGGCCGATCTGGTCATCAGCCCATCTCGCTTTCTGATAAACAAGTATGGGGAATTTGGATTTGACACCCGTCGCTATGTGTATATCAGACACGGTCTGACCGCAGTCAAAGCTCCTGAAGCGATCACCAGCGCAAAAGATAGCGATACACTCCGGTTGGGATATATCGGACAGATTAAATATCACAAAGGCACGGACCTGCTTGTAAGTGCGGTGCTGCCTCTTCTGGATGCAGGCCACGCCATCAGCGTCGATATCTGGGGACCGACCCATGAAGACCCGGAGTATGCTCATCAGTTACAGGAACGCACCCGAGATTACCCGACTATTCAATGGCGTGGGCGCTACGAGGCTCCCCGGGTATGGGATATCCTGTCGGGTTTTGATGCGCTGGTAGTCCCATCACGCTGGTACGAAAACAGTCCGACTGTCATTGCCGAAGCCTTCACCGTTGGACTACCCGTCCTGGCAACCAACCTCGGCGGAATGGCAGAACTAATTGAACATGAGAAATCCGGTCTGTTATTTGAACTCAATAACACCGTCAGTCTGCAACAGCAGATCAGACGGCTGCTGCAAGAACCGGATTTGCTGGACAACCTGCGTGCCGGGGTTCCATCGGTCAAAACGGCTGAAGATGAAATTCTGGAGATTTTTGAGCAATATGCCCGCCTGACCTGCCGTATCAGTGAGCCTACATCACAGGATTACCCCTAACCGGCGCAAGACTCGCTTGACCTGGATTTCAAACACATTGCACAAAGAAATTCAGATGAAATACATATAGAATCACAAAGCAGAATCCGTTATAGTGATATGCGAATGAAATTTGGGATGTTTTTAACAAGTTCTATGAACAATAATCCAGTCACCAAGAAGGCGAAGAAGACGAAACCGAACCAATAGTTCGGGTTTTTGCTTTGACTGGTATAAAGCAAACCTGCCCGGACTAACCGGAGCAGGTTTTTTTATTCGGCAGCCCAGTGGAATTCAGACATGATCTTTGTACAGCAGTACGAAAACAAGACGAAGCAGAACAAGAAGCCAAACCCTATGTCTGGATAGTTGTGCTGCGCCCTGACCTTGTGCGCCACCGCCGTCCAGACTGAACCTGGGCGGCGATTTTTTTGCCTGTTAACCGATTCTGAATTGACTGAATAAGAGAAGGAATCACAAACCATGACTACAGCCACCTGCCCTGAATGCGACGCCGATGTGTCTATCCCCGCTGATGCGATGGAGAACGAACTGATCTCCTGTGCAGACTGTGGGGCTGAACTTGAAATTATCAGTCTGAATCCGGTGGGACTCGAACTGGCCCCGGAAGTGGAAGAGGACTGGGGCGAGTAACCCATGCGGATCGGCATCCTGATTACCCACGTGCGGGCAGAAGAAAAACTGCTGATTAACGCTTTTCAGGAACGCGGCATTGAACCAGATGTCATTCTGGATCGTGACCTGAACTTTGACATCACCGCAGGGCCGGAACAGCTTGCGCCCTCCGGTATCCCCTGGCAGGCATATGATCTGCTTATGGAACGCAGTGTCAGCACATCGCGCGGTCTCTATGCGCTGGCAGTTCTCAACAGCTGGGGTCTGGCGACGATCAATCGTTACGAACCCGCAGCAATCTGCGCGGATAAACTGCGCACCAGCATCGCGCTGGCACAGGCCGGTGTTCCTCAACCGCCAGTACGGGTAGCCTTCGACCCTGAAACCAC
>CAZKIB010000059.1:18680-18897 GCA_964552425.1 uncultured Anaerolineaceae bacterium
TTCAAACCGGTCACGGGTTCCTGGGGGCGTCTGCTGGCCCGCGTGAACGATCAGGATACAGCAGAAGCGATTATCGAACACCGCCAGACGCTGGGCGATTACAACCACCACACCTACTATGTCCAGAAGTACATCGACAAACCGGGCCGGGACATCCGGGCATTCGTGATCGGGGATCGCACCATCTGCGCGATCTACCGCACCTCACCACACTGGA
>CAZKIB010000059.1:19005-23378 GCA_964552425.1 uncultured Anaerolineaceae bacterium
CGACGTGCTGGAGGATGCGGACGGTCAACTGCTGGTCAACGAGGTCAACCACACGATGGAATTTCGCAACAGCAGCGCCCCCACCGGGGTGAATATCCCGGCTGAAGTGGTGTCGTATGCGCTGAGCCAGGTGAGGGTAACCGCGTGACCACAGTCGGCATTGTCGGCGGCAGCGGCTACACAGGCGGTGAACTGCTGCGCCTGCTGCTGTTTCATCCCAACATCACAGTCACTCAGATCACCAGCCGCAGCGAGGCCGGGCATTACGTCCATACAGTACACCCAACCCTGCGCGGTGTGACCCAGTTGCAGTTTATCCACCCGGACGCCTTACAGCCCTGCGATGTGCTGTTTCTGGCCCTGCCACACGGAACAGCCTCCAAAGAAATCGAGCGTTATGCGGCGCTGGCCCCGACAATCATCGACCTGTCCGCTGACTTCCGCCTGAACGATCTGGACACTTACCGCCGCTGGTATGGCGAGGTACACCCCACGCCGCAGTGGCTGGATCGCTTTGTCTACGGTCTGCCAGAACGTAATCGTGAAAACATACGCGGCGCACAGTACGCCAGCGGAGTCGGCTGCAACGCAACCGTGATCAATCTGGCGTTGTGGCCGCTGGTGCAGGCTGGCTGGCTCGAACGTGCCGCCATCGAAATCAAAGTTGGTTCATCCGAAGGTGGCAATCAGGCTAACGCGGGTTCACATCATCCGGTCCGCAGTGGGGCCGTGCGCACCTACAGCCCCACCGGCCACCGTCACATGGCCGAAGTACAGATGCTTTTGGGCGCAGATGTGCCGCTGCACTTCGCCGTGACTGCTATCGAGATGGTGCGCGGCGTTCATCTGCTGGCACACTGCTATCTCAACGAGCGTCACGAAGAAAAAGATGTCTGGAAACTTTACCGTGACGCCTACAATGATGGGCCGTTTATCCGGCTGGTGCGCAGCAGGACCGGCCTGCATCGTTTCCCGGAGCCGCGCATCGTTGCCGGAACCAATTATTGTGACATCGGTTTTGAAATGGACGAAACCGGCGATCATCTGGTCATCATCGCCGCCCTGGATAATCTCGGCAAAGGTGCGGCAGGTTCTGCCGTGCAGTGTATGAACCTCATGCTGAACTTTGATGAATGTGCCGGCCTCACCTTCCCTGGCCTCTATCCGTAAAGGAATACACCATCATGATTACGACCGCAATTGACAATATTCTGGTGATCAAACTCGGTGGTGGCGAAGGGCTTGATCTTGACGCTAGCTGCGACGATCTGGCTGCGATGGCGCTCAACCGTCCGATGGTCGTACTGCATGGGGTCAGCGCATTGGCGAACCGGTTGTGCGAAGAAGCCGGACACCCTGTCCAGACCCTCACCTCACCTTCCGGCCACAGTTCCCGCTATACCGATCCGATCACTCGTGATATTTTTGTACGGGCATCGGAAATTGCTAACCGCGCAGTGGTGGAACGTCTGCGCGCCAGAGGCATCAACGCCATCGGGTTGACCGGTTCAGAGACCGCCATCCTCGGCGAACGCAAGAAAGCCATCCGTGCCCTCGTCGCCGGGCGTGTGCGGGTCGTCCATGACGATTACAGCGGTTCGATCAGCGGGGCCGACGGGGAACGCATCTGCCAACTGCTCCAGGCCGGTTTTGTGCCGGTACTGCCGCCGATGGCAATGAGCGAGGATGGTTTGCTGAATATCGACGGAGATCGGGCGGCAGCAGCGGTTGCCAGCGCCCTGCACGCCGCTGAACTGGTGATTCTCAGCAACGTGCGCGGCCTGTATCGCAACTTCCCGGACGAAACCAGCTTCGTGCAGCAGGTCCCCGCAAACCAGATGGAAGCAGCGCTGAACTGGGCGCAAGGACGCATGAAACGCAAAATCCTGGGCGCTCAGGAGGCACTGGATGGCGGCGTAGGGCGCGTCATTATCGGGGACGGACGGATCAGCCAGCCGGTACAGCAGGCGCTGTCCGGCCAGGGGACGGTGTTTACAAGATGACCGATATGACTCTCACACGCGCACCGATTGCTGATATTGAGGATGCCTACACCTCCGGGGCCTATTTCAAACGTCCGCTGACGATTGCGCGCGGGCATGGCTCTACGGTCTGGGATGACGCAGGGAATGCCTACATAGACGCCACCAGCGGCCAGGGAGTCGCCCTGCTGGGCCACTGTCACCCGGCAGTCACTGCCGCCATCGCGGACCAGGCCGAGACTCTCATCACCTGCCCCGAAATTTTTTACAACGGCCATCGCGCCGGGTTATATACCCTGCTGGCAAGTATTCTGCCTTCGGAATTAGATCGCTTTTTCCTGTGCAACAGCGGCGCAGAAGCCAACGAAGGCGCGCTCAAAGTCGCTGCGCTGCTGACCGGGCGTTCGCAAATTGTTGCAGCCAAACGGGGCTTTCATGGCCGCACGATGGGTGCGCTGGCGCTGACCTGGAATCCCAAGTACCGCGAGTCGTTTGAAAACTGGACTTCCAAATCCGTCACCCATATCGCCTTTAATGACCTTGCAGCGGCTGAACAGACCATCACCGATCAGACCGCTGCGGTAGTCGTCGAAGTTGTTCAGGGTGAAGGCGGCGTTTATGTGGCCGATGTGGACTATCTCCAGGGCCTGCGCCGGCTGTGTGACGAACGCGGCGCGCTGCTGGTCATCGACGAAATTCAGACCGGTCTGGGACGCGCCGGGCGCTGGTTCGCCTTTGAACACGCTGGGATAATTCCTGACGTAGTGACCCTGGGCAAAGGTCTCGCCGGTGGCGTACCAATGGGCGCGGTCTGCTGGCGCGGCTCTCTGGGCACACTGCCGCAGGGCACACATGGCAGCACCTTCGGCGGCAATCCCTTAGCGTGCGCGGCGGCGCTGGCTACCCTGAGTACCCTGTGCAGCGAACAACTGCCCGCGCGCGCATCGGAAATGGGCGCATGGCTGCTGGCGGAACTGCGGCAGATCAACCACCCGCAAATCCGCGAAGTGCGTGGACTGGGACTAATCATTGGGATTGAACTACGCAATCGGGTGACGCCCGTGCTGAAAAACTTGCAGGATCGCGGCGTACTGGCCCTGCCCGCTGGGTTCAATGTGCTGCGTTTGCTGCCCCCGTTGATTATCACACAGGCCGAACTGGAGCAGGTGGTCCGCGCGATTCGGGAGTCTCTGGATGAATAAGATCGCCGCGTCTGTAACCGACGCTGCCGCCGAAACACTGCTGGAAGAACTGGTCAGCGCATACAGTCCCTCTTATCAGGAAACTGGAGCGGTCCACCGCCTGGTCGATTGGATGGCTGAACATGGCTATGATCGAGCTTTTGTGGATGACGCCGGGAACGCGGTTGGCATCGTCGGTTCGGGCGATCAGGACGTGGTTCTCCTGGGACACATCGACACTTTCCCCGGTGATTTGCCTGTTCGCCGCAAGGAGCGTCTGCTGTACGGGCGCGGCACAGTGGATGCCAAAGGGCCGCTGTGTACCTTCGCGGCTGCCGGGGCATGCGCCAGTCTGCCCGAAAATATCCGGTTAATTGTCATTGGCGCAGTGGAGGAAGAGGCCCCCACCAGCAAGGGCGCGCGTTATGCCCTTACACAGTATCACCCTCATGCCTGTGTCATTGGCGAGCCTTCACACTGGGATACAAAGGCCGCCTGCTGCTCGACTGGCACTGGCAGGGCGCTCTGGCTCACAGCGCCGGGCAGTCGATCAGCCCTGCTGAACATGCAGTGGCTTACTGGCAGCGCGTGTGTCAGTATGTGTCACAGGTCAACGAGGGGAAGGACACAGTTTTCGCCCAGCTCGACGCAACCTTGCAGGCCATCAACACCCGCGACAATGGCGCGTATGGGGAAGCGACTCTGACGGCTGGTTTTCGACTGCCCCCCACGATCACACCCAATGAAATTGAGGCTGCACTGCAACCTGAAGATGGAGCGACCCTGCACGCGCGGGGCCAGGAAATCGCCTTTGTCAGTGAACGCGATCACGCCCTCAGCCGGGCTATGCGCGGCGCGATCCGCGCACACGGGGGCAGTCCGCGCTTCGTGTACAAAACCGGCACGTCTGATATGAACGTGGTCGGCCCGGTGTGGAACTGCCCCATCATTGCTTACGGCCCCGGTGATTCTGCCCTCGACCACACGCCGGATGAACACATTGATCTGGACGAATATCTGTCCGCAGTAAATGTACTGGCCGACGCATTAGGTCGGCTGCGTTTCTGACACACGGGGGCAAGTTAATAAGCCTGCCCCCGCGCCCCCCCAAATTCAACCGCTGTTCCGATTCCCTGCTTCAGCGCCTGCTCATAGATGTACTGCGCGGACGCCAGGTCTTCCACCGCCAGTCCCAGCGACTTGAACAAGG
>CAZKIB010000059.1:23388-27853 GCA_964552425.1 uncultured Anaerolineaceae bacterium
AGTCTCGTCCGGTGCGGTGCGACCAGGATGTTTGCCCAGCAGAATCTCACCGACCTCAGCAAGAATGTGATTGTCCCTGATCACACCTTCACGCTTCGGAATCAGAAAATCCCCGGCTTCATTCAGGGTGGATTCGCGCCGGTCCACAAACAATCGTGCCATACGCATGGTTTCGCTGTCCACCTCACGGGCATTGGGAGTCGATGCGCCCACCACGTTCAGATGTGCCCCTGCCGAGAGCCATGCGCTTTTCAACACTGGCTCAGATGACGAGGTGGTCGTACAGATGATATGCGCGTCCCGCACCGCAGCTTCGGCTGTATCTGCTGAAGTGACCTCAATACCATAACGATCTCTGGCGCGCGCGGCAAAATGCGCTCGATTTTCAGCATGACGGCTCCACACCCGGATCTGTTTGATCGGACGAACCGCCAGCATGGCTTCGAGGTGCGAATCTGCCTGTACCCCGGTTCCCAGAATGGCAAGATCGCTGGCGTCCTCCCGCGCCAGAAGCCGGGTCGCCAGGCCGCTGACCGCCGCCGTGCGAATCGCGGTAATCTCGCTGGCGTCAATCAGAGCCAGAGGCCGCCCGTGCTGCGTTTCAAAAAGCAGCACCACGCCCATGTGTGAATCGTATTCTGTGCCATGATTGCCCGGCATCACGCTGATGACCTTAATCCCCATCGCTGCCCCCATAGAGGATGGCATCGCCGCCAGCAGGCCGCGCCGATCCGGCAGCCACAGCATCATCCGCAGGGGGTTCTGCGCCTCGCCCTTTGCCAGCGCAGTGAGCGCTTCCGCCATCACGTCAATGCAGGCCGCCATCGGCAGCAGTTGGCGCACCTGTTTTCCATTAAGAATGAGAATGTCCATCATTGCTCCTGTCCGTAACTGAACGCCGGCGACTCAGAATTCCCAGTATTGTCGTATCAATGCCCAGTTTTTGCCGGGCGAAGATCACCAGATGAATATTCCAGTACACCAGACTGATGGTGTACGCTACAGCCGCGCCGGTTGCGCCGTATGATGGAATCAGGATATAGCTCACTGCCAGGTTCAATGCGGTGCTGACGAGGACCGCCCTGGTCGTTTCCTTCGCTTCATAGACTGTCGTCAGCAAGGTTGTTACAAAAGGCGTTGACAAATTGACCCAGAATGAGAATGATGAGAACCGGGCTGGCAGCGACAAATTCCGGCCCAAACAGTTCCAGAACAGGTTGAGCAAAAATAATGAAAAAGATACCGGTCATCCCTGCCACAAGAAACACCCCGCGCGCCCCCCAGGTCGTAACCATCTGCATCTGCGGCCAATCCTGCCGGGTAAAGTAACGCGCAAAGTATGGCGCCAGTGCGTAATTGGTAGCCCCCATGACCAGTGTCATCAGTGTCACGATGCGTTCTGCCACACTGAACAGCCCGACAGCCGTGCTGTTGGCAAACAGCCCCAGAAGGATGATCCCCATGCGTGCGTTTACAAAATAGGCGCCGTTGAGCAGCATCAGGGGAATCATCGCCGCAATCCAACGTCCGGGCTGGTAATGCGGCACATGGTCCTTGTACGTTACGGGTAAGCCGCGCAGCATCAACACGATACTGAATAAAGCAGCAGCCATAAGGGTCAGGTTATACAACAGCAGTGCCTGCCAGGCGGCCACTTCCGTGCCCTCGAACCATCCAATCCACAGCAGCAGAACTGCCAGAAACAACACCGGGCGCAGTCCAAATTCTGCGATCTGCCCTCGAATGGTATGCTGAAGCGCCTGCATAACAGCGCTGCATACACGCACGTTGACCAACCAGGGAACCGCCGTCACAATGACTGCCACCGCCAGGTAGGCCGTATCGACTGATGTAAACCATACCGGCACGCCTGAAAAACCACTCATCAGATGCCGGTTGGTTTCGCGCGATGTAATCCACAGAATCAACTCAGCAAGAACCCCGACCACCACCGAAAAACCCACCCCGGCAATCACACTAAAGCGTACCAGCGCCTTAGCCCGCGACCAGTTTTCCTGCGCCTGATACATAGCCAGCTCACGCAAAATCATGCGCTCCGACCCAAAAACAGCCAGGACCACCAGCAGGTCAAGCCATGTCAGCGCATAACTGAAGACACCAAATTCAGCCACACCCATAACCCGCGCCAGAAGCACACGGGTCACAAAAATCGTGCCCATCGAAAAAATGCGCAGGGCCACCGTGCCACTTACACGGCGGACAATGACACGCGCTAATCCGGGGCCACCAATTTGACGCAAGATAAACATGCGGCTTTTGCAACACACTTTCTCAGGTTCAGGTCCAGCTTGAGTGTGCCATTCTGCCCTTTGTTTGGCAAACACGCTACAATCCATATAAACGCATCAACGGATACAGACCAAAGTGGATTCTCACCAGTCCGAAGTCTGCCTGTGGGGTATTCCAATTACCGACATCAGCCGAACTGCGATGGTTACGCGGATTGTAACCATTGTGGAGCAGCGCGAGCACGGTATCATCGCAAATATCAATATTCATGCGATAAACCTTGCCTACGAGCAGCCCCGTGTCTACCAGTTCTTCCGTGAATATGCCAGCATCATCCATTGTGATGGATACGGTGTACTCATCGGCGCGCGTCTGATGGGCCTCCATATTCGCCAGCGCATGACCTCGCCAGATTGGATTGATGCACTCTGTGAGAAGTGCATTGAAAGAAGTTACGCTCTTTTCTTGCTGGGCGCGCGTCCGGGTGTGGCGGAGCGAGCAGCCCGAAACCTGCAAAAGAAGCATCCCGGCCTCAAAATCGCCGGCACACATCACGGCTATTTCGACAAATCCGGCAACCAGCCCGAAAATCAGCAGGTCATCAAACTTGTTAATGACGCCCAACCCGATATTCTGCTGGTGGCCTTTGGGATGCCGCTGCAAGAATTGTGGCTGCTGGAAAACTGGGATGAACTGCACGCAGGCGCAGCTATTCCCGTTGGCGCACTGTTTGATTATCTGGCAGGAGAAGTCCGCAGGCCACCTCGCTGGATGACCGATCATGGTCTGGAGTGGTTCGGACGCCTGTTCGTGGAGCCTGGCCGCCTGTGGCGACGCTACCTGATCGGAAACCCGCTGTTTTTCTGGCGGATTTTCAAATACAAGCTTTCAATAAAGCCTGCGCATTTCAGCGAATAGGAAGTCGATTTGAAAGTCTTGTTCGTTCACAACGATTATCGAAATCCCGGCGGCGAAACACAATCATTTTTACAGGAAGTTCAATTACTTCGCAGTCGCGGGCACACCATCGTTGAATATACGCGGACAAACGACGACGCAGCAGCGTTAAATCCGGCTGGCAAAATCGCGCTGCCGTTGAACATGATCTGGTCTCGGCAAACCTACCGTGAAATTACTGCCCTTATCGCCCGTGAACACCCTGATATCGCCCATATTAACAGCACTCATTTCGTGATCTCGCCGTCGGTTTATCACGCTTGCCATAATGCCGGCATCCCAACGGTTTTGAGCCTGCATAACTTCAGATTGGTATGTCCAAATGCGCTGTTGTTACGGAATGGCAAAATCTGCGAGGCGTGCCTCGGAAAAACGTTTGCCTGGCCCGGAATCCTGTATGGCTGCTGGCGCGAGTCACGGCCACTAACGGGAGTAATTGCCACAACCACATTTATCCATCACTTATTGCAGACATGGAATACCCGCATCACCCGGTATATCGCACTTTCTGACTTCAGTCGCAAAAAATTTGTCGAGGGGGGTCTGCCATCAGATAAGATTGTTATCCGACCACTGTTCCTCGACCCAGATCCGGGAGTCAGATCACAGCCCGGAAATTACGCCCTGTTTGTTGGCCGTCTTTCAGCCGAAAAAGGCCTGGACATACTCCTGGATGCGTTACAGATCACTGAAAATATGTTTCCTGATATACCACTAAAGATCGTTGGTGACGGTCCTCTCAAGAAAACCCTTCGGACACGAGCCGAGTTGTCCGGGCGAAGCAATCTATCGTTTGAGGGTTGGCAGCCTGCCGAACAAACGCTCAACCTGATGAAAGGGGCTTATGCGCTCGTCATGCCGTCGATTTCCTATGAAACATTCGGAAGGGTGATTATCGAAGCCTTTGCCTGTGGCGTACCCGTAATCGCGTCAGACCTGGGCAGCATGGCGGAACTGGTTACGAACAAAGAGACCGGCCTGCTGTTTCCCCCCGGTGACGCCCAAGCGCTTGCTGTAGCTATCGAATGGGCGTGGCGGCACCCCGATGAAATGTGGAAGATGGGTCAGAACGCGCGCAGTGTCTATGAACAAAAATATACTGCTGAAGTCAGCTACGCTTCCATTATCAGAATTTATGAAGATGCCATTCGGTCATTTCAGAGTTAATCGAGAGGTGGTCATAATTCGGAAAATGCCGTTTTTGCCCTCAACCCCCAGCCCCGCGCGGGGGCAGCCGGGCTGCCTTCAGTCGGCTTTG
>CAZKIB010000060.1:0-1087 GCA_964552425.1 uncultured Anaerolineaceae bacterium
GCTGATGGCGCGGCTGGCAGCATACAGACGGCTGGTTTCTTCCAGCGCGGCGGCAGTCTGATCCAGCAGCCGGCGGTTTTGCAGCACCGTGCTGATCTGCCCGGTCAGTGAAATATAGAACTCATAGTCCTCTGCGGACATTTCATACACATCGCTGGACATCATATACAGCAGCGCCAGGGGCCGGTTGGTGCTGAACAGCGGGAAAATCGCGCAGTAATGCTGCCCCAGTTTCTGCATCCGTTCCAGCCAGGGAGCAGCCCACTCCTCCAGATTCCCGGTGTCGACAATCAGGGGCCGCCGTTCATGCCAGGGTGAATCCGGCGTCACCTCCAGCGGGTACGCCTCATCCACATTGACGATCTGACCACCCTGCGAACGGGCGACAACCCGCTCTTTACGGGGCCAGCCATCATCCTCCACACTGCCTTCCAGAAGACTGAGCGAAAAATTCAGGTTGGGGTTTTCGGCAGTGGCGACCAGCGCGCTGAGAAGGTCTTCAATATTCTGGGTGGTGTTCACTGCCCGGCTGGCCGCATACATGCGCTCACGCAGATCGAGCGTGGCTTCTGTCTGGCGCAGCAGCAGGCTGTTATCAATGGCGACACCGGCCTGGTCAATGAGCGCGGTAAACACACGCTGATCCTGCGGCGTAAACCGGTGCGGTTCAGGGTACTGAACTGAGATGAGGCCGCGCCAGACACCGCGCATCGTCAGCGGAATGACTACCAGTGCGCGTGCGCCGATGCTCGCCAGAATGCCTTGCAGGAACGAGTCGATGCTGCGCTCCTGTTCAATATCCGCAAGCACCCGCACCGTATCAGCCTTCAGTGACCGCAGGAAAGGATGATCGGGCACATGGAATCGCAGGCCCATCAGGGTGTCCTGCGACTGCATCTGAGGCGCTGCGTACCAGTCCGAAGTCACGGTCAGCCATGAGGGCTGCTCGGCGTGCGCATAATCATCAAATTCCATGATCTGACCACCCAGCGCGCCCGGCATCACCGAAATGATGATCGCTTCAATGATTTCTTCGAGACGGGTCGCTTCGTTAATGCGCCGGCTCAGATCATACAGCAGCGAAGTC
>CAZKIB010000060.1:1137-11299 GCA_964552425.1 uncultured Anaerolineaceae bacterium
CCAGCGCGACACGATCTGTAACCGCGCGCATAATCAGTTCTTCGTCGGTGGTGAAGCTGCCGGTTTCTGGCGCGGCGATGTCCAGGCTGCCGATCACCTGACCGCGCAGGGTAATGGGCATACTGACCGCCTCGTCGGGCATCTGAGCGCCCGGCTGAACACTGCGCAGGTCGTAATGATAGCCGCTTTCAAGCTGGAATTTTTCCTCAACCCCTTCCCAGGCAGTGCGAGTCAGTTCGCGGTTCAGCGTATTGATCTGCTGGACACGCTCTTCGGACTGGGCCAGCAGGCGAATATTGTACAGCGCGATACCGACCTGATCGGCCAGCAGTTCAAACGCCTGCAAATCTTCCGTCTGGAATATCTGAAGCTCGCTGCTCTGAATATCCAGCGCGCCGATGACGCTTTCACCGGCAAACAGGGGCAGCACCAGACGCGAACGAGTCGCAGCCAGAACGCCACTGTTCACACTTTCGGCCTGCGGCGCATCATCCACATACAGGCGGCGGCTGGAAATTGCCCGGCCAATGGCAGTTGAACCCTGTGCAGGGACACGAATGTCCTGTTCAAGAAACGTCTGCCCGGCCTCACCGTGACTGTAGGCCAGAATCGCATGGCTGCCGACTTCATCCACAATGAATATCTGCGCGTGCTGAAAATGATATTCTGTGCAGATCAGGTTAATCACCCGGTTGAGCAGAATGTCCTGATCGGCCTGAAGAGCAGCTTCACGGCTGATGCGCGCGGCGATTTGCAGGTTGCCTCGCAGCCGGGCGCGCTGCTGTTCCATCTCCTCATTGAGCGCCTTGATGCGTTCGGACATTTGCACAACCGCCACTGTCAGCGGATCGCCCGCGCTGTCGACCATCGCCGCCGGGCCATCCGTATGGGCCAACTGCTGCGCGAGTGCCGAGGCGCGCTCCAGAGGCGAGAGTTCCCGTTTGAGGAGGGCCGTCAACCCACCGGCGACCACCAGCCCAACGGCCAGTGACAGCCCGAAAATTAACATGGACTGGGTATTGCTGCCGCCCAGAACCTGCGCCGTATCATCCACCAGCACCACCCGCCAGGGCGCGTCCGGGGCCGGGAACAGCGTGGTCATTCGGGCCGAAACAATGCGATTACCCAGTGTCATAATGTTCAGATCGCCGGTGTTTTCCAGCAGGAACTGATCCAGTTCTTTGGATTCGCGGCCTGTCCGTCCGCCGCTGGCCGGTGAAAATTCACGCCCCGCGCCCGTCAGGTCCACGAACATGGCAGCCAGGCTGTCGGCGGTGCTGTCTGCCAGGTATTCATTGTAGTTATTCAGCACCAGCAGGTGACGCCCTTCCAGGCCGGTAGTGGGAGAAGTTTCCGTTTCAATCACTGATTCGAATATGCGCTGCGCATCCACTTCCAGTTGCAGCACGCCCAGAGCGCTGTTGGCCGCAGCCAGCGGATAAACCGGCGTGGTGAAATAGAATCGCGGTAATTCGGTCTGCCCGGTCACAGCCTGATAGGTGCGCGGGCTGGTCAGAAAGATCTGCCCTGCCGGCGCGACCAGCGCATCCACATACAGCGGCTCCACTGAACGGACACCCTGTGTATCCACAATTTCGGTGCCGAGACCGGTATTCGCCACTTCCGCGCGCACCCGCCCAAGACCATCAATAAACCGCAGCGCGACAAAGTCTTCCGGGTGAGTTTCCAGCCAGTCCAGAAAACGGCTGAGGGCGTTCGTCCGCAGGCCCAGCCCCAGAAACGCGCTGGGGACTTCTGCCGCGAATTGTCTGACCACATCCTCACCGGCAAGCGTAATCAGGTCATCCGCGACCCCTTGCAGTTCCTGGGAAATCTGGCGCGAGGTATCTTCCAGAATCAGAGTGTGTGCGCTACTCAGGTTCTCATATGCCCCGGCGCGAATCGTCACCAGGCCCAGCAAACCGATCAGCGCCGAAGCCAGCACAATCACCGGGAAAACCCGGCGAGTCAGGCGGCGCTGAAGAGAGGTCTGATTGCTGCTCATCGGTGTCATCATCATTCCTCACTCGCATGTCCATTTTGATGACCATTGGTGTGCCCGTTGGTGTGATTATTCAGCCGGATGCTGACCTGCGGCGCGCGCAGCGCCCGGCCTACCTCGCGCACAGCCGTTTGCAGAATCTGGTCAATATCGTTCTGTGCGGTCAGTTCTGCGGAAATCTCGTTCACAAGCTGCTCACGGCGGATCGCGCGCTGGCTTTCCTGGAACAGCCGGGCATTTTCCAGATTCACGGCGAGGCGGTCTGTCAGGTCCTGCGCCAGTTGCAGCTTGTTCTGGTCAAATTCGTTGTCCGGCACTTCCCATTCCACCACGCCAAGCAGTTGGCCGCGCAGTCGGATCGGCACAATGACCGGGACGGTATGTCGTTCGGTTTGTTCGCCCACCACCACTTCACCGTGTGCAAGAGCGCTTTGTCGCAGCGTTTCAGACCGAGATTCAGACGGCGTAATACCCGCTGCGCTTTCCAGCCGGGGCATCCGCAGGCTGTTCATATACTGATGCCACGCTTCAATGGTCGAAACCCGGCGGTTGCGCTCCAGTTCATCAAGCTGCCGCACAGACTCGGCATACAGGCGCGCATTTTCGATAGCGACAGCCACCTGATCCGCCATCGTTTGCAGCACATCCTGCTGCTCGGTATCAAACGTATCGCTCTGGCGGCTCTGAACATCCAGCACCCCGATGACTCGATCACCCACGCGCAGCGGAATCGCCAGTTCGGCCAGCGTATCCGGCAGCAGTTCGTTGGCCCGGTGGATGCGGCTGGTCGCGGCGTCGCGGGCGATCACAATCTCCCCCGTCTCAGTCGCGCGGCCTACCACACTGAGGCTGCCCACCGCCAGACGATGACCGCGCGCCAGCAGGGAGCGTCCGACTTCACCGGTGCTGGACCGCAGCACGGCATAGCGATTTTCGGGGTCCAGCAGGAAAATCTGCGCATGATAAATGTTCGGAAAACGTTCGATAATCAGGTTCACCACCTGGTTCATCAGGCGCTGCAAATCGCGCTCTGTCGCGGCGGCGCGGCTGATCTCGCGGGTAGCGGTCATATCACGCGCACGCACCTCGATACGCTGTTCCAGGTCATTGATAATATCCAGCACCCGCTTGCGCATATCCGCCACACTGCCCGCCAGTTCGCCCAGTTCATCACCGCGCCGCACATCGGGCAGGGGCAGGTTATAATTGCCGCGCGCCACCCCCTGAATCGCCTGGCTGATACGCCGCAGCGGAGGGGTCAGCAGTTGATTCCCTAGGATGACCAGCACCGTCACCAGGAAGATCAGGCCGAGGACGAGCGCAAAACCACGCCCTACCAGAAAGCTGATGATCCGGCCGGAAACCGTATCTGTTGCACTCTCACTGATTAGCACAAACGGCGAATTTTCAACCACGATATAATGGCGCACATGGGCGACACCGTCCTGGCTGAAATTTTCGACCTGGGGCCGTCCGGCCAGGGCTTCGTCCAGAAAGCCGGCAGGAACATCCAGCGCCGGGAGAAGACGCGCCCCGTCCAGATCAACCTGATAACCGCCGCGAGTCAGCAGACGGCTGTTCACAACAATCTGGTCACTGGTAATCGGCAGATTGTTGGCGATAATCGGTTCGGCGTTCACACGGGCGATCAGATAGCCGATCACCACCGGGTCACGCACACCGGGCACAGTCACCCGCAGCACATTGACCACATCCAGCAGCGGTTCATTCTCCGGGCTGACATCAATGACGAGTGTCTGAGTCTGACCCAGCAAACTGGCTTCAGAACCCTGCTGAAACGCGCGGTTTTCCGACAGGTTCGCACCGCCCACCACCACCCCATCCGGTCTGGCCTGAATAATCAACTGACCGGCCGGGTCCACCAGCTTGATTTCCTGATAAATCGGGTTGGTAACGATCAGCAGGCGGTTTTGCAGTTCCGTTGCCACGTTAAACTGCGTCACCGGGTCCACACTCGCCCCCGGCGAAGGCGGTAGCGCCCCGCGAATCTGTGTCACGTTCACTTCGTTGGCAACGAAGTCGTTTATGCCCGCCAGCGCCCGGTCAAAAGCGATAGTAATCGCCCGCGCCTGCCGCGCGCTGGTTTCATCCAGAAAGGTCTCAACACTATCCGAACCAATCTGCTGCACTGTCGTCAGGGTCAGAAACAGCAGCAGAAGGACCGGGATCGTCACGGCCAGCAGAGAACCGGCCAGCATTTTAACCCAGATCGGCCAGGCAAGAATGTTGATGCGGCGCAGAAATTCGCTCATAGAGCCTCCTCGCTCCGGGACATGAGCGCCTCCGGTTCGAGATAGATACGGGTGTAGATTGCGCCCAGCGCGTCGTTAAAACTCTGCGCGGCAGCATCCAGCAGCGCGTGGACTTCCTGCTGGCCCAGCAGCAGGTTGGAAATCTCGCCAGCCTTGCGCTCACGTTCAGCCTGAGCGCGGGTTTGTTCCACAAGGCGGGCATTTTCCAGGGCGGTTGCCAGACGGGTGGCGACAGCGTTCGCCATCTCGATCTGGCGTTCAGTCAGCGGTTGGCCGGACGGCACGATAAACGACATCGCCCCCAGAATATTGTCGTAGCGTTTGATCGGGATATTCACGATCTTGCCCTGGTCATGCGTCTCGACCAAAATTTCGCCGCTCAACATGGCCGGTTTGAGATGTTCAGGAAAATCACTGGCCGGCGTCAGGTTGAGCGAGCGTCCGTTCAGGTCAAACCCGAAGGCGTTCTGACCGCGCCCGCGCAGATACGTGGTCCAGTCCGTGCCAAGTCCCTGCTCGATCTGGTTGCGCAGGTCCGCGATAATCGTTTCCTGGCGTTCGCTGGCAGCCTCGCGGCTTTCCAGCACCTGTTGCAGCGTGTTTTGCTGGCGCACCTGCACCAGCGAATACGCCAGTTCCGAGGCGAGTAATTCCAGAAAAATGATCCCGTCCTCGTCAAAAGCGCTTGATCCTCGGCTGCTCTGAATATCCAGCACCCCGATGACCCGGCCTTCAACCATCAGAGGCAGGGCCAGGGCATAAGTCACCGAGGGCAGAAAATGACTGCGCTCCTCATAAATGCTGGTCGCGCTCACATGCTGAAGCTTGCCCTGACGGACCGCCTTGCGTAGAGCATTCTCGCTATCCAGCAGCACCCGGTTCACCGAAAAGCGCGTCCCCATGCCGGTTCGGATATAGGCATTCCGGCGGCCTTCGTCGTCCAGCAGATACACCTGCGCGTGCGTGTACAGCAGTTCTTCCATCAACAGATCGGCGACCCGCACCAGCACCGCGTCAATACTGGCGACCCCCATCAACCGGTGACTGCGCAGCAGATCAAGCCGCCGCCGGTTTTCCAGAATCGCGTCCGCCAGATTCTCCGATGACCCACTCAGAATGGTACTTAACGCCACACCGAGACCCAGCGCCACCAGCACCACACTCAGGTCCCGCGCGACCATATTAGCAGGCACAATCAGAAGTTCGGCGTTATTCTGAGTCTGGTTAAAGGTTGCGAAGAAAACCCCGAACACTACCACACCCATCGTAATAAACAGATCACGCCGGTTCAGCAGCAGGCTGGCCGCCACGACGGGGATCATCAGGATAATCGCCCCGGTTCCGTTCAGCCCCTCCAGCCGGGGGAGCAGACTTCCAACCGTAATCAGCCCCACAAAAATCTGGCTTGCCACGCGGATATTGCCACTCAGGATCAGCCGCTGAATCGCGAAGATCAGAACCGGCGTTATCACGAACGGCAGCAGGTCATCAAAACCGATTTCCTCGCCATTGATCGCGGGGAAAACATCCAGCACCAGAAAACCAATAAGCGCGGCGGCCAGCACCGCGATATTCATAATCGTAATGCCAGTTGCCTGGCGGCGTTCCAGCGGGTTCTGATAATGAAGCTGGATTTCGGCAATCCAGCGGCGTAAAAGACCTATCATGATGTCTCGCCCCCCATTTCAGGGATAATCCCCAGCCGGATCGCGCTGCTTTGTGCGCCCAGCGCCTCGCTCAGTTCCGTCAGCGTAATCCGCAGCAGATCATCCACGTTGGTGGCTGACTGGTAGCGCGTCACGATCTGGTTGATGCGCTGCTCCTGTACAGTAGCGGCCTGCGCTTCTTCGAACAGGCGGGCGTTCTCCAGGCTGGTCGCCAGCCGCTGCGCAATCGCCTGAACGGTTTCTACCGCGTCACGTTGCAGCGAGTCATTGGTTTCCACTTCAATCGCGCCGATCACTTCACCGCGCAGCACCACTGGCACAGCCACCACACCGGGCCGGCCGTTGGCGGCATGGGTCACTACCTGGCGCTGCTGAACAGCCTCGATCAGCGCTTCCGTCCACCCATCATCGGCCACCACAGACGTATTTTGCAGCGTGATACCGGACGTCCGTTTCGACTGCTTCAGGAAGTCGTTCCAGCCCGCTTTGGTCAACTGCCGGTTCAGGCGCTGGATTTCGCGCAGGTTCGCTTCGGATTCGAGATACACACGCTGCTGCTCTTTAATACTGCGTTCCTGCGCTTCAAACAGCCGCGCATTGCGGATCGCCGCCGCCAGCAGGTTCGCCATCGAGCGCAGCGCCGCCACATCTTCCGGGCTGAACGCATCCACCTCGATACTCTGCATATCCAGCGCGCCGACTACTTTGTCATCTTCAAAGATCGGCACGGCCAGTTCGGTTTTGGTATCTGGCAGCAGCGGATTAAAACGATGCACCGCATCGGTGCTGCGGGCGATCACCGGCTCACCATAGCGGCTGACATAACCGATCACGCTGTTCGACCCTACCGGCAGCTTATGTTTGTTCGCCAGCAGCCGCCGTCCAGCGTCGCCGGTACTGGCGACCAGTTCCGCCTGATCGCCATTGACCATGAATACCTGCACATGGTAAAAGCCGAAGCGCTCCTTGATTAACTCCACCGAGCGGTTGAACAATGTGTTCAGGTCCAGCAGCGAGGTCGCGATCTGGCCGACTTCATTAGTGGCTTGCAGCAGACTCGCGTTGCGCTGCGTCGCCAGGGTCGATTTTTGCAGCACATCGACAAAGTAGCGGGTGACACTGCTGACCGTGAACAACGTGATCCCAACAACAATCACGCTGGAAAGCTCTGGGCCGGGTTCTGTGCCTGTCGGCAGTCCAGTCACGGGCCACAGCGCAATCGTATAACGCGCGAAGATCAGGCAGTTCACCACAATAAACACTGGCATACTCACCAGCAGGCCCGCCGAAATCAGGGCAATCGTCGCCAGAAACAGGAAGATATTGGTTGCCGTGCTGCCGGACTGGATCGCCGCAATGGTCAGCAGCGCAACCAGCACCAGCGCGGCGGCACGAATGTGACCCAGGCGCACCATCGCCAGAATGCCGAAGCAGATCACCGCGACGGCGGTGGTAAAGATCAGCGCGAAGGGGCCTGACCCGGCGAAGAACTGAGCGATGATACCGGCAATCGCCGCGCAGATTTGCACAATCGCCAGAAGACGGATGAAACCCGCTTGCAGGCGAGTCAGGGCATCTTCTCGATTTTGATGGGGTAAAAAAAGATTGCGCAGTCGCTCGATCATCAGGCATGATCCTTTCCGTTGCCGTTCGTTACCGGCGGCTCGCCCAGGCGGATCGACACACGCCCGGCTTTCAACATTTGTTGCAGGCTGCGCGCGGCCTGGTTCAGCGTGGTTTCGACATTACTGGTCGCCTGCAAGCGTGCGCCCACTTCATTAATGAGCGCTTCCCGCTGGGCGATACGCTGGCTTTCCGAAAACAGGCGGGCATTCTCCGCCGCCAGCCCAAAACGTTCGCTCACTTCCGCGATAAGCTGGTGATCTTCTGCCGAAAGCTGCCCGCTGCTGTCCAGTTCAAATTCCATCGCGCCGATCACCTCGCCGCGCACCCGCACAGGTATGACCAGCATATGACGACCATCCACCTCGCGTTCGATCACCGCGTTTTGCTCGGCAGCGGCTTCCAGTTCGGGTGTCCAGTGGGTTGCCGGCTGCACCGTCTCGCTGGCAAAATCCACATCCAGCCCCGGCTGTGTCTGGCTGACCCCCAGAAATTCGGACCATGCCTGGCTCGTCAGACGCCGGTTGAGCATTTCCACCCGGTTCAGAGTTTCCTGCGCCTGCGCCGCCAGCTTTTCATTTTCTTTCAGGCGCTGTTCGGTTTCCTCAAACAGCCGCGCATTGTCAATCGAAATGGCGATGTGGTCTGCCAGTGTCTGAAAAACGGGCACATCGGCATCCGGGAATGCTTCGGGCCGGGTGCTCTGCAAGTCCAGCGCACCGATCACTTTGCTGCCAATAATCAACGGGAAGGCAGCCTCTACCTTCGTGTCCGGCAGATATTCGTTGGCCCGGTGGACTGAACCCGTCGTCCGGGCGCGGGCGATTACAGGCTGCGCGCCGGAAGTCACCTTTCCGATCACGCTCTGGCTGCCCACTTCCAGGCTGTGTTGCAGCGCCAGCAGTTTCTTGCCAGCCTCGCCGGTACTGGCCGCCAGCCGCGCCTTCTTCTCAACCTCATCGACCAGGAAAATCTGCGCGTGATAAATGTCAGGGTAGTTCGCCACCACATAACCAATCGCTTCATCCAGTACCTGCTCCAGCCCAAGACGGCTGGAAATACGCTGGGTGATCTGCGAAGTAATTTCGGAGAGTTTGAAACGCGCCTCAGAAGCTTCCAGCGCGCTTTCCTCGCGGGTCAGGCGTGCGAAACGCAAAAAAGCGTAGACCAGCAGCACGGCGATTGCCAGAACAAAAAAGACCGGCACAGCGCTTGTCACCGGGTTAGAAAAATCCGGCGGCGGCGCAGACGCCTGAAAAGCAATCCCGCCCAGATACATAATGACCGCCAGCGCAAGACCCAGCGCAAGACCGCGCATATGCAGCAGCAGCGCGGGCAGCAGCACGGTGACAATCAGAATCGTACCGGAGATCGTCGTGAACATGCCCGAAGGCACAATCGCCGCGCCAAAACCGAGTGTCCAGGAGAACACCACCCCCAGCGAAGCGAGATTCAATTTCCCGAAGCGCGTCAGCAGCAGCGAAGCGAGATTAAGGCTGAAAAAGAACAGCATCGGAAAAGCCAGTTGGGCTTCATGCACCGCCCGCTGCCAGAGATTTTCGCCAGTTTCGGCATCCACTGCCACAAAAGTCAGGATCGTCGCCAGAACAAGCAGACCGCCGCTGATAATGTAGATGGTGCGGGCGCGTTCAATTTCTGTCAGGCGGGTGTAGCGTGAGGTATCAAAAATGGCCTGGAATACCCTCTTGAGAATGTTCATCATCGTTACTCCGTCACCCGCGTGCCCAGACGAATGCGCGCCCGCCGCGCGCCCAGTGCCTTACCCAGGTCGCTGACGGCGATATGCAGCATGTCTTCCAGTTCGACCTGCTGCTGCAAGCGCGTGGAAATATCGTTCACCAGCGCTTCGTTGCGGGCCTGCCGCTGGCTGCTGGCGAAGATGCTGGCATTTTCGACGGCGGCGGCCAGAAGACCCATCATCTGCTGGAACACGATAATATCCGTGTCGGAATAGATCGATGGGCGCTCGTGCCCAACCGACACTACACCAAGCGGCTGACTGCGTCCCGCAAGCGGCAGCACCAGCAGCGTGCGCAGTTCACGCACATCGCCGGATGCCACCCCCTGTTCCTGCACAATATCAGGAATATGCAGCAGTTGTTGATTTTCCCACACACGCCCCACGAAAGACCCCTGAAGCTGAACCGGCGCGCCGTTGGTCAGCGTAAGATAATTTTCGCCGTTGGCATACAGGGCCGCGGTCCGCAGCATGTCGGATACCGGGTCATGCAGCGCGATGGTCATACGATCCGCCGGGATAATGCGGTGGGTTTCGGTCAGGGCCGTTTCCAGAATAGTGTGCAGGTCGAGTGTGAATTGCAGGGTCTGGCCGAATGTGTTCACGCGCTGTAACTGCTCTGAACGGCGCTGCGCTTCCGCCAGCAGACGGATATTCTGCAAACCCACAGAAAGCTGCGCCAGAATCGTCTGGGCAATTTCGACCATGTCGCGGGTAAAACTGCGGTCATCCCGCGTGATTTCAAGCTGAATGCCGCCGGTAAACTGACCGCGCACGAACATCGGCAGCAGCATCAGCGCTCGCACACCGCCGGCTTCCAAAAGCGGGCGACCAGCCG
>CAZKIB010000060.1:11315-22965 GCA_964552425.1 uncultured Anaerolineaceae bacterium
CCGCCCGTCACCCGCGACATCGTTAATCACCAGCGGGGTCGGGCTGTCCCTGTCCGGGGTCAGTGTGACCGGAAGTTGTTCCAGCGCAATGCGTGTCCCCACCCTGCCACGATGCGGATATTCGGTCATGACAACCCACCCGGTCTGGCTGCCATCCAGCATGACCACCTGACCGTGATCGATATTCAAAGCTGTCACCAGCGCCTGCACACTCTGATTCAGTAGCTGTGATTCATCGCGTGCCATGCTGAGTACCGTCGACAGGTCGTTGAGAGTTTGCAGTACCGCCACCTGCTGTGACAGCGTGACTGCGCTTTGCTGGGTTTCTTGCAGCAGACGCAGCGCTTGCAGCACGATGCTCATCTGGTCGCGCACCGCCTCAAACAAACGGCGCGCGCGGTCATCAAATCTGCGCGGCTGGCCGAAGCCGATGCGCACCATATCCGTAATCTGATTGCGTTCCAGAATAGGCAGCACCACCATACTGCGGACACCCTGCGCCCGCGCCCGCTCCACTATCGCCGCTGGCGAACCCGCTGGGGGTTGGGAAGTATCCTCAACGAAAATAGGGGCATTCCATAAATGGGCCGTTTCGCGCACCTGCTCGATGGCCTGTGGACCCATCTCCGCCAGCGCCGATTGCTCGACCACGCGCTCAGCATCGGCGGTGAGAATGTGACGGAAAACAATATCGGTCAGATTCTGGTGGCTGTCATACTGGTACGTGCTGTGAACTGTCAGAATGGCATCCGGGACCAGGGCATGAACCGCCCGCAGCAGTTCGAGGATGTCCTGCGCAGCGATAAGTTCGCGGTTCAGTTCATACAGACGCCGCGTTTCTTCCAGCGCAGAAGTTGTCTGGGCCAGCAGGTAACGGCTGCGGGCCGCCACACCAATCTGGTCCGCCAGCGTGGTATAAGCGTCAATTGCTTCCGCAGACAGCGGGTAAGCTTCGGTATGCAGCACTTCCAGCGTACCCAGCAGTTGATCGCCCGCGCGCAGGCCAAACGCCGCCAGCCAGTGGACGGCATCGCTGCCCGTCACACGCGCATAATACCGGGCGGTGAGGGAAAACCCCTCTTCACCCGTCACTTCCATCAGAACCGGCTGGCCGCGCCACAAATTCTCCAGCGCCGCCTGGTCGGGCATCAGCTCTGTATAAACGATTTCTTCAATCAGAACCGGGCTGTCTGGCAGACCCAGCGCCACCACAGCCCGCTGCGCCGGTTTAGGGGTCACGCCGAAAGGCGTTTCAAACAACGTAATCGCCACCCCGGCCATATCGCGCGCAATGGTATAAATGGCAGCCTGCGCCATTTCTTCATACGTTTCGGCGGTGGTAATCAACCGGCTGGACACCACCAGATTTTCGGCGATCTCGCGGTTCGCCTCGGCGACAGACTGGCTTTCACGGCGGGCAATCGAGCGGGCCAGCAGTACCGCCAGCAGACGCAGCCAGGTTTCGGCCTCTGGTTCAGCGCTGTTCAGCCGAACTGCCAGCAGGCCATAGGTTTGCGAGTCCCCAACAAGGGGCAGACCCCACAACTGGCGCTCGGCGTCCCATACCGGGCTGTCCGCTGCCACAGCCTGTTGAAAGGTATCCAGCGGGGGCAGGGTCGCGCTGGCGCGGCTGTCCGTCGCGGCCACCAGCCGCAGTGAATCACCGGCAGGCACATAGGCCCGCGCCAGTTCAATCACCGGCCAGACCTGCGGCAAACGCAAAACAGCCTGCTCAAGCAGAGAATCAGCAGTAAACCGGGCTTGAAAATCCTCTTCGAGTGACCGCAGCATCTCAAGGATTTTCTCCGGGTTCGGCGCCGTGCTTATCATAAAAGCTCCTGGCTTTTAATCGATTACGTGCGTGATGGAATTATTTCCATTCCCAGACTTCTTCACCGGCCAGCAGACGGCGGATTTGCGACGGAAAGCGGTCCGGGTCTAATGGCTTCCCCATGAAACCGTTAAAACCGGCCTTCTGTGCCCGGCGCATCTGATCTTCGCTGGCTTCGGCGGTGACGGCGCACACGATAGTGTCTTTGAGGCGGGGGTTGGCGCGCACTTTCTGTAAGGCTTGATAGCCATCTTCATAGGGGAGCCGAATATCCATCAGGATCAGGTCGATACGCGGCAGCGTATCCGCAAACTGCACCACCTGCCAGCCGGATGTCTTCCACTCGCAGCGCTGCACACCCATGAACGCCAGCATTCGCGCGATCAACACAAAATTCGGCACATTGTCTTCAACCACCAGGACATGCGCCTCACCGGGTTCAATTAATGGACGATTGTGCGCCTCACTCATCGGCGGCTCCCAATATAGTACATGACTTCTTCAGGCAACTTGTCGACATCTACCGGCTTGCGGATGTAACCATCACAGCCGGCTTGCAAAGTCCGTTCTTTATCACCCTGCATGGCGTTGGCCGTCAGTGCCACAATCGGCACATGTTGCAGCCCTGGCATACTGCGCAGCCGGGCTGTCGCGGTCAGACCATCCATATCCGGCATACTGATGTCCATCAGGATAATATCCGGCGGGTCCATCTCAGCCAGTTCAATGCCCCGGCGGGCATTATCCGCACCCGCAAATTCAAATTCATAATCCGAAGCCATCAGCACGCGCTGCACCAGCATCCGATTATCATTGTTATCGTCAATATACAGCACTTTTGCCATATGCACACTCCTACCGTAACACAACTACAGCCTGAAAAGTGTAAAGCTTCGGTTGGGCTGTAGATGGTATGGGTTTATCCCAATGAATACTCAACACATCAACCCTACGTTAATTCATATTATCCGGTAGTCGGGCGTTTTGTGCCATAAGAGCGCTAAATTCTAACCGTTTTTTCGCAATTCCTTATCATTCCTCTTTGAAAGTGGGTGACAGACCTGTAGCGCGCGCAGGTGATAACGAGTGGAACCGCTGGTGATTGGAACCTGCCGGCAGTTCATCTGGCTGATAACAAATCGCTGATAAGGATGAACTACCTTACGTTTTACCATACAATCGGAACGTGGAGCAAGCGACCCCGGATTGGAAGCGCGCCGAATTTCTGCTATTCTGGTAAGCACTATTTAGAGTAAGGAGATATTCATGGCGAAGCAGTATGCCCAACCCCCGGTGATGCAGATCGACAAAACGAAGAATTACGTCGCCCACTTCAAAACCAGCAAAGGCGAGTTCGATATCAAACTTTTCGCGGCGGAAGCGCCCATCACCGTCAATAACTTCGTCTTCCTGGCGCGCGATGGCTATTACGACGGCATCACCTTCCACCGCGTCATCAAGAATCCCCCCTTCATGGCACAGGGCGGCGACCCCACCGGCACAGGGCGCGGCGGCCCCGGCTACAAATTTAACGACGAAGCCGGCGCCCTCAAGCTCAAACATGATGGCCCCGGTGTCCTCAGCATGGCGAACGCCGGCCCCAATACCAACGGTTCCCAGTTCTTTATCACCCACGTCGCCACGCCCCATCTGGATGGTAAACACGGGGTCTTCGGCAAGGTCATGGGAGACGGCCAGAAGGTCGTCAACGCCATCGACCAGGGCGACACCCTCGAATCCGTCACCATTGTCGAAAGCTAGAGCCAGCCTTTCAGCGGATCACCTGTTCAGCACCTCAACGGATCCGCTTCCACAATGACTCACGCCCGCTGCCCCGCTCCCTTTCCCATGCCGGAAAGGGGTCGGGGTGAGGTGTCAAAACCAATAACTATCAGCAAGTAAGAAAATCCGGGAACAGGTTGCTCATGTCCAACCACTTCGGCTTTGCTATCGGACATGGTGATGGCATCGCTGACGGGCTGACACGCTGTACATCTAAAAACGCTGGTTGCGCTGGACGCGCTCGTTGAGGATGTCGCCCACGTCCTGCCGCTTTTCCGCCACGATCAGGTCAAACCAGACGTTGGGGTACTGGCTTTCGATGCGCTGCGTCATCAGGTCAATATACTGCGGGGGCGAAATGACGGTGACAGCCAGGCTTTTGTCCGATTCAAACAGGTCAATCAGGCGCAGGTCGGTGGTGACAACAGGCCGGAACAGGGACCAGTAGGGCCGGGCGGTTTCAAAAAACCAGTTCGAATCGACGCCGGGGCCGAGGACAATCATATGAAAATCGGCCTGCCCGTGAATGGGGCCGGGGCCGGGCACAATCTCAACCTCCTGCGCGAAGGGGTCCGCCATCACGTCCAGCGGGGGCACGGCTTTGAAATAGGGCGGGTTTTCCTCCATGCGCAAAATCGCCAGCGTCTTTTCCGGGTTGTAGTATTCGTCCTCTTTCCACAGGCAGACGCCGAACATCCAGGGCGGGGCCTGCCGGGCGATCCAGTCAAACATGGCAATCGTCGCCTGGGCCTGGCTCACTTCGTCATAGGGCGGGTAACGGTTATCCTGCTGGTAGTAACGGCCATGATCGCCCGGTAAAAACGGGAAGATGCCGCCTTCTGTGCCCAGCACCGGAACGGCCTGCGTTCCAAAAAACTGCGCGCAGCGTTCGTTGAACATGCGGCCCATCGCTGTCAGGCCCACCGGGTCGCCGTTGGGCGTGAGGGCTGTGCCGCCGAACACCGTGCGAGTCGGGTCAATGGACTGCTGAAGCGGGTCATAGGGGTATTCAAAATGCCAGCCCGGTTCGCGCGCGACCTGGGCTTCTGGCGGGCGCGCGCTGGTGGGGCCGCCGCCGGGCACTTCCTGATAATAATGGTTGAGGATGTACGGGTGCGTGGCGCAGTAGGCCCCGTTCGCCAGCACATAGCGGAAGCGGTCATAGTGCCGCTGGCGGAGGTCATTCAGAAAAGCATCCATCCAGCGGACGGCAGCAGCCTTGGGATCGTCGCTTTCGGCCAGCGAGATAAAGCCGGGATAAGCGCCCTGACTGACGATAAACTCCGCCCAGGTCAGCCAGTTGTCCACCAGCGGGCGAATCAAATCCTGATTGCGCCAGTCAATATCGACCCCCGCCGGCCATTCGATGCCGAGGTTGGGTTCATTGTAGAACTCGAACCACTTCACCCCGGCGCGCAGAAAAGCCAGTGTCTCATCGCGCATCGTGCGGTCAAATGGCCCGGCCCCAAAGCGCGCGCGATAAAGCCGCACCACTGGCGTGATGCCCCGGCGCAGAAATTCCACCGAATCATCGACATATTCCGTCCCGGCGGAAACCAGCTTGACCCAGCCAAAACCGGGCTGTGACCAGCGCTCAAAATTCAGCGGGGTAATCAGCACGCGCTGGACGTGCAGGCCGCGCGGGTTCCGTGACCAGACATATTGATCGAGACGCATAGCTAACTCCCGGTAATCGGGCCAGGGGTCGGAAAGATGGGGGTTTGAGGCGTGCCTTCGGTCAGAATGTCGTCCTGATCGGGCAGGCCAGGCGTCGGCGTTTGCGTGATAAAGCCGCTTGGTCCAACCGGGCCGGGGGTCGGATACACGGGGACAGAGGTAGGACCGGGTGTGGGCGTCTCGGTGGGGATGAGCGGTACACCGAAGGGCTGGTACAGGCGGGCACGTTCGTTCAGGGCCGTCTGCGCATCTTCGATAAAATCGAACACCACCGGGTCATAGAGCGCCCTGGGGTTGAGCTTTGCCAGGTCGACACCAAGCGGCGCCACGCGATCCCGCCGGACCACCGCAGTCACGGCGACGGTGGCGTCCTCTGGCACGATGCTCACCAATGGCAGGTCGCTGATGACAGTGGGACGGAAGCTTTCCCAGTAGGCGCGGGCGGCTTCAAAAAACCATTCCGCCCCCAGGTTCGATGCGATCAGTAAGAAGTGGTAGTCCGGTAAGCTCGTCTGTGACATGGCCGCCATTATAAACAGATTGACGCAGATTTGGAAACCTCGATCTGTTCGCATTGGTGATGTCCCACAGGCGAAAAACTGACAATCTGCACTTTGAAACACAGACAGCACGTGGTTTTATCCGTTTGGACGTAAAGCAAACAGGATACAGACACAATCACGCATCGCAGGAGGTGCGCATGATCCTGGACCAGATTCCGCAATCACATCATGATCTGATGGACGGCGATCACTGCATCGCCCTGACCACTCTCATGCCGGATGGTCAGCCCCAGACCACCCCGGTCTGGTGCAATCTGGAAGGAAACTACGTGCTGGTCAACACCATGCGCGGTTTCCAGAAAGCGAAGAACATGCGCGCCAACCCCAGGGTCACGCTGCTGATCTACGATCCGGCTAACCCGCTGCACAACCTGGAGATTCGCGGCGTGGTGGTCGAAATGACCGAAGAGGGCGCGCTGGAACATCTCGATCAGCTCACTGCGCGGTATCTGCATAAACCCGGCGCGCATTTCTTTGGCGACAGCGTGCCGGTGGAACTGCGCGCGATTCACATCCCGGTCAAAATCAAAATCGCCCCGGCCCGCATCCGGGCAGAAGGCTGAGTCCAGCAGGAAGGCAAAAACCGATGGCTGTCGAAATCCCGATTTCACATCTCGACTTGTTATGCAACCCGGTGCATGGCGTTCTGACCACGATCATGCCGGACGGACAGCCGCAGTCCAGCATCGTCTGGGTCAGCTATGAAGCGGGCTGCGTGCTGATCAATACCACGCTCGAACGACAAAAGGGACGCAACATGCAGGCCAATCCCAGCGTGAGCGTGCTGGTGATCGACCCGCACAACAGCAGCCGCTGGATCGAAGTGCGGGGCCGGGTCATCGAGATCACCCGGAACGGCGCAGAACAGCACGCCGATTACCTGACACAGCTTTACAGGGGCAAGCCGCATTTCTATGGCGACATTTATCCCGTCGAGCAGAAATACAAAGAAACCCGCGTGATCGTCAGGATTGAGCCGCTGAAGGTCTCGCTGGACGCGATTTTTCGATAGATAAAGCCAGCGTTCAGCCGCCAAAGATAAAGCGCAGGCCGATGACCAGCAGGAAAATGGCGTAGAGGCGCTTGACGATTTTAGTGGGCAGGTTGAGCGCCAGCCGCGCCCCGAAGTAGGCCATCACCAGCAGGAGCAGCGCCAGCGGGACCGCGACTTCCAGGTTGACCTTGCCAGCCTGGTAATATTCCAGCACGCCGGGCAGCGCGACAGGCAGGAGCAGCGCGCCCAGCGACGTGCCCGTCGCGAGTTTCTGGTCGAAATTAAGGAACAGCATCAAGGCCGGGACGATGACCGCGCCGCCGCCAATGCCGAACATGCCGGACGCAACCCCGGCGATCAGGCCGACCACGAAACAGATGACCAGCGCGCGGGCGCTTTCCGGGTTTTCGGTGTCTTCCTGCACCTCCTCGACCTGAATGCCGCGCACTTCATTCAGCCATTTACGCGGGGCCGCATAGCGCCAGGCCATGAACAGCAGAAACAGGCCGTAGAGCAGGCGCAGTGTCGTCGGGTCCAGGTCCAGCGCCAGCGCCGCGCCGAACCACGCTCCGCACGCCAGCCCGATGGCGCAGGCCGCTGCCGGCCGGATGCGCAGCTTGCCCTGGCGATAGTAGGCGATGCAGGCGAAGATACCTACCGGCATGAGCAGGGCCGCCAGCGACGTGCCGTTGGCGAGCGTCTGGTCATAACCCATAAAGAGAATCAGCCCTGGCACGATGATCGCGCCGCCGCCGATGCCGAACATACCGGACAGGACGCCCGCGACAAGGCCGATGATGAGCAGGAGGGGCAGGTTTTCCATGACAAATCCTGTGATGTGAGCCGGTCAAAGTTATGCAGTTGCCAGTTTTCAGACTATGGATTAAGAACATACCATATTCAAGGGCGCAGGGGTTAATACCAACCTGATTACAGGCCCGCTCCCGATTTGCCGCCGCCGTGAACCATTTGCCGGCGGCAGATCGCTTAGTCTGAGTGGTCTGCTGCGAGTGTTCAGTGGTCAGAGAAACAGCGTACATCCAATCCATGCCCTCATTGTAAGGGGTATCAGCGGGGAAAAGGTGAATGTGTGTTCTGTTTTGCTTCACCCCTAAATCCCCTCTCTAAAGCGTTAGGAAGGGGGCCATAGGCTCGTCTTTTCGGGGAAAAAGCGTGCGCCTGGGTTGGCGTGAGGGGGCTGTTTGCGGTAAAATATCTGTTCTATGAGTGAGGCAGGTGAGCGTGAGCCGCGAACAACAATTCAGCGATTTTGTCCAATGGTGGCGGCAGTACTGCCGGGGCGATGAAAAAGGCGAGGCGCAGATTTTTCTGGATCGCCTGTTTACGGCATTTGGCTATGCAGGTGGGCTGCGCGGGGCAGAAGGCGACCCGGAGCGGCGCATCAAGTTTACGCTGGAAGACAAACCCTCGACCAAATTTGCCGATCTGGTGATTCCGGGGCGGGCGCTGATCGAGATGAAAAAGCGCGGCGAAGACCTGGCGCGCCACCGGCAGCAGGCAGTGGGCTACTGGCTGTACCTGACGCCGCACCCGCGCTATATCGTGCTGTGCAACTTTGACGAATTCTGGATTTTTGACATGGAGCGCCAGATCGAAGCGCCGGTAGACAAAGTGCCGGTGAGCGGGCTGGCTGAGAACTGGGGACCGCTGGCGTTTCTGTTCCCGATACCGGAGACGCCGGTTTTTAACCGCGCCTTTGACCTGGTGGACCTGACCGAACAGGCCGCCTACAGTCTGTCGCAGGTGTTCCGTCTGCTGACGCGCACAGGGCGCGACGTGGAGCGCGAACACGCCCAGCGTTTTATCCTGCAATGTATGGTAGCGTTGTTTGCCGAGGACATCGGCCTGCTGCCGCGCTACACCTTCACCCGCGTGATTGAGGACTGTCTGAACGAACAGGCGTATTCCTTCGACCTGTTTACCAACCTGTTCACGATGATGAACGTGCCGGGGCAGAAACGAGCCGGACGTTTTTACGGCGTGGATTATTTCAACGGCGGCATCTTCAGCCAGATTTACCCCATCGCGCTGGAAAAAGAGGAACTGCGCCTGCTGCGGGAGGCGGCCAACCAGAACTGGTCGCAGATTCACCCGGCGATTTTCGGGCGGATTTTTGAATACAGCATCGAAACCGGGGAACGCCACCGCTCCGGCGCGCACTACACCAGCGAGCGCGACATTATGCGCATCGTCGAGCCGGTGATCGCCCGGCCCTGGCGCGAACGGATTGAGGCGGCAGACACGCCCGAAGCGGTGTACGCCGCGCACGCGGACCTGTGCCGCTACCAGATTCTCGACCCGGCCTGCGGGAGCGGGAATTTCCTGTATGTGGCCTACCGCGAGATGAAAGACCTGGAGCGGGCGCTGTTCGACAAACTGGGCACGGCTGCGCTGCCGGAAGGCCGGGTGACGGCGCGGCAGTTTCATGGCTATGACCTGAACCCGTTCGCGGTGGAACTGGCGAAAGTGACGCTGATGATCGCCAAAAAGCAGGTGGTGGACAAGCTGCAAGGCGATGAAAAGCCGCTGCCGCTGGACAACCTGGACGCGAATATCCGCTGTGAGGACGCGCTGTTCGCCGAGTGGCCGCGTTTTGATGCCTGCATCGGCAACCCGCCGTATATGGGGGCGAAGCGGCTGAAGCAGGAACACCGCCCGGAATATATCAACCGGGTGCGGGCGGCCTTCCCGGATGTGCCGGGGAACGCGGATTACTGTGTGTACTGGTTCCGCAAGGCGCACGAGCTGATGGAACCGGGGACGCGGGCCGGCCTGGTGGGGACGAACACGGTGCGCCAGAATTACTCCCGCGAGGGCGGGCTGGATTACATCGTGGCGAACGATGGGCACATTTACGACGCGATTTCGTCCATGCCCTGGTCAGGTGAGGCCGCCGTGCATGTGTCGATTGTGAACTGGAGCAAAGGGGAGCCGCCGCAGACCCCCGCTGTGCTGCGCTTTTACGAGGGCGCGGGTGACAACGGCGAGACGATCTGGCGGGAGCATCACCTGCCCGTGATTAACAGCGCCCTGTCCGAAAAGACGGACGTAAGCGGAGCGCCGATGCTGCGCTGTAATACAGAGCCGAAAAGGGTGTTTCAGGGACAGATACCCGGTAACGAGCATTTTGTACTCACACCTATGGATGCAGCGAGCATGATTAAGCTCGATCCGACCAGTAAGAAAGTAATATTCCCTTTCTTAATCGGGCGGGATTTAGTTGGACAGCCTAAAGCAAAGCCAAGTCGATATGTTATTGATCTGAATGAGTTTGACTTGATAGAAGCACAACAATTCAAAGTAGCCTTTAATCATATAAAAGATAAAGTTTTGCCTGTGCGAAAGGAAAAAGCCGAAGTTGAGGCTAAGAAAAATGAACAGGCATTGGCAACTGATCCTAATACATCTACTTCTCACGAGCATGAAATTAACCTGCGCCAATGGTGGAAACATACACGAGGTCGACTAGAAGTAATTACTGAACTTACCAAGTTAACTCGCTACATTGTTTGCTCACGAGTTACAAAGCGACCAATCTTTGATTTTGTTTCGATTAGAATTCGACCAGACACAGCACTAATGGCTTTTGCCTTTGAGGACGATTACAGTTTTGGTATTCTGCAATCGGACATGCACTGGCGCTGGTTTACCGAGAAAGCCTCCACACTAAAATCGGATTATCGCTATACGCCTAACAGCGTGTTCGATACATTCCCCTGGCCGCAGAGTCCGGGCGCGGCGCAGGTGAAAGCCGTGGCGGAAGCCGGGCGGGCGCTGCATGAATACCGGCGGGAGCGCATGAATCGCAGCGAGACGCTGACTCTGCGCGACCTGTACCGTTCGCTGGAACTGCCGGGGCAGAATCCGCTGAAGGATTTGCACGCGGCGCTGGACGCAGCGGTGCTGGCGGCCTATGGGTTCGACACGGCGGGGGATGTGCTGGCGCAGCTTCTGGCGCTGAATCTGGCGGTGGCCGCGCGCATTGAGGCCGGGGAGCCTGTCACCGCGCCGGGCGTGCCAGCAGATTATCCAACGCCGGGGGAACTGGTGAGTGCAGGGTGCATCGCGCCGCCGGAGTTGATCTGAGACCTCACCCCTAAATCCCCTCTCCATCACATGGCGAGGGGACTTAAAGGGCCGCTATAAACCACTCTGGTTACAGCAGGCAGGAGCTTACGCCTGCGATTTGATGGCTTCCAGAATCGCGCCGTAATCCCGGTGCTGGTCCCGCCACAAGCCGAAGCCAAAATCATCACAGACGCCGACGTTGAACGGGGAGGTATCCAACTGCCAGGGCATGACACTGAAGGCCCCTTCCCCTTTCCAGTGTTCGATGGTTTTGCTGTAGAATTCGGGCCGGCTGCCTTCGTCCTTATGCGCGCCAATCTCCCCGACATAGAACGGCTTGCCGAGTTCGCGGGTGGCAATGTCGTAATCAATCCTGATGAACCGTTCCAGTTCCTGGAAATTGTTGCGGTAGAAATGGACACCCACCGCATCGACACTCGCCAGACCGTAGAGCCGCCGTGCCCAATCCCGGCGTTTGCCATCGTCGTCCGAAGCCTGATCGTAAACATGATGGGATGAGATCAGCCCCAGCGCGACCAGATGATTGGGCGCGATCTGTTTGATTTCCTGACTGGCGGCTTTCACAAAGTTCAGAAAGTGTTCATGATCCCCCGGCAGAATTTTCGGCGGAAAGGCCGGGTCATCCCCTGGTCCGGGCGGGGGTGGATACAGGCCAAATTCATTGCCGAGTTCCCACATGAGGATGGTGGGGTC
>CAZKIB010000060.1:22982-27757 GCA_964552425.1 uncultured Anaerolineaceae bacterium
GGGGGCAGGTAGGTCTGCCGGTAGATGCGACTGCGCCAGAACTCGGCGTTGAGATGCCCTTCGCTGGCATTATGGGATTTTTCGTTGCCGGGCATCTGCTGTTCGGCCCCGATGAGGCTGTCTTCCAGGCAGACAACGGCCTTCATACCGAAAGCGGCAATTTCATCGAGCGCGGCGCGAATGAAGGGAATACTTTCATCGGCGGTAAACTGGAGCCGGCTCCCGAAGAAGCGCACCAGTCTGACGCCGATGTCGCGGCAGGCTTCGAGCTGCCGGGCGCGCAGAGACGCTGCGGTGTTTTTTACCCCCAGCGCGCCGGAACCATAGTAGGCGAATTCGCGCAGGTTGATGCCCAACCGCCAGGTGAGCGGCTCGGTGGTCAGGCGTGCCAGAAAACGCAGCGACATCCAGCCTTCATGGAAACCGCCCGCGCCTGTGGAGATACGGACTCTGATCCATGTGCCTTCAGAATTGGTTTCAAAGCCTTCAGCCACTGTTCCAGCGTTGAAAACACCCTTGCTGGCCGAGTCCTTATCCGGCTGTTCGCGGAGGTTCAGATCACTGATCAAACGATAGAGTTCCATCGCACATCCTCCTTAAGCGTGGGCATAAAAAATGACATCATCAGGATCGCCAAAAATATCGACGACATTGGTCCGGCTGCTGTTGACCGCGCCGGCCTGGGCGGTGTAGGCATTGCCGGGCATGGGCTGCCTGTTCATCGGAACCGGGCGCACCAGCGCGACATGCCCTGCCACAGGGCGTTTCTGGGTGGCGATGACCACCAGCCCCTGATTGGCAAGCTGCTGCGCTTCATCCACTGACGCGACCCGCCGCCAGCCATTGGCCTGCCCCTCAATACCGGCCAGCCAGTCGCACATCCGGTTGGCGGCGCGGTTGGGGGCGATAGGGATTTCGGCACAGAGCAGCCAGGTGGCATCGTAAATGAAGACCGTACAGAAGGTGTTATTCCCCTGCGGTCTGTAACGGGCGGTATGTTCCACATCCAGAAATTCCACCACACGCTCAATGTTGGCCCCCTGCGCTTCGCCGGGTTTGTTGCGGATGCGGGCATCATTAAAGGGCGCTGCCGGGTCGATAATGTACTGACCCTTGAAATCGGCAGTGGTCCACGACCAGCCGGCTTTCCAGTTCGGGCTGGGGCCAGCGTCCGTTGCATGGGGGATCGGCATCGTCGCTCTGTCACGGACGCGGGCCTCCGCCTGAGCAAAATCCCGGCGGGCTTCGTCAAGCTGACGCTCGATTTCAGCGCGCTCATCGGGCGACTCAGCTTCACCATCGGTGATGCGGGCTTCCAGCTGGGCGATTCGGTCCAGACGTTCCTGAAGGCTGGCTTCATACAGGCGTCCGTTCGGCAGCAGCCTGAACAGCGAGTCGCCGAGACCCGTGAGTGCCTCAACCGGGCCATCTTCATCAGCGGGTGTACCGGATGAAGGGAGCGGGAACGGGTGGACATAGCCGATCAGGTCGCTGGCGGCGCGGGGTGCGATATTGACCGCATCGTTCTGATTGCCACCCAATACCGTGATGTGCTGGCTGTCACGCTCGATGAAGAAGCCAACATGCCCTTTGCCCTCGTCTACGCCGTTGGTCAGGCGGCGAAAGACCGCAAGAGAACCGTAACGCGGTTCCTGGCTTCTCATGCCACCGGCCCAGTTCCACCAGGAGCGGGCCAGCGCGTGATTGGTCCCAATGTAACCGGCCTGGGTCATGCACCAGTTGACAAAGGCCGAACACCAGTCGGTTTCGTCCTGCTGCATCTGATGCGGCGCGAGGTTGGTGGTGGTGGTGAGATATTCGATGATGCGCGGGTTATCGGGGTTTTCCTGCTCCCGCACGCCGATCTCCCGTCTGGCGATGACCATCCAGGGCGGCTCGACCAGAGGGGTTTCATCCTGGGCGTCGGCGGGCGTAAGATGTCTGCGGGACACCCAGCCTTCGCGGGTAATTCCATTGTCTTTAATATGGACCTGGAACCATCGGCCATCTGCCGATGCGCCGACCTGCTCGACCACATCCCCCATGACAAGCGGAGGCGGAAAGAGATTATCGTCCGTCTCTGACGTGGGCGATGTGCGAACGTTCAGGCCGGGGCTGGTGACGCGAAAGAGTGCCATCGATCAAATCCTCCTCAAAACAGACACGAAAGTTCTTGTTGAATGGTACGGACCGGAAGCCGGGGTCGAATTTCTGCCGGGACACCATGCCTTCAGGGGAGGGTGAGCGCACGCAGTTGATCCAACGAGCCATTAAAATGATTCCGATCTACATCACTATGAACGCCAGCAACCGTGCCTTTATCACTGTGCTGCCAGAAAGTCCAGTTATTCCAGCCATTCGGGATAGTCGGCGCTGGAACCTCATAGTGGGCGACCCACAGCGGATAGTCGCCAAAGTCGGGGGTGAGCCTGCTGTTCCAGAAATTGGCACGGGTATAGATAATGGGCTTGCGACCAGTGGCCTGTTCCACCCGATCCAGCCAGATACGCACGCCGGTGATCCACTGTTCACGGGTTGCGCCCTTGTTATTGATCGGTTCGACATCCAGCGCGGGTGGCAGGTCGCCGGGTTCAAAGTGCATTTGCGCCAGGAAGTGATCGGCCTGAAGGCGGGCATCCTGCTGCGCCCGAAAATAGTGAAATACACCGCGAACCAGACCCACCGCTTTGATACCGTTCCAGTTCTGAACCAGACGATGATCCACAAAGGTGGTTCCCTCAGTGGCCTTTGTAATGGCGAACAGAATTCCGTCCCCGGCAACGTCCTGCCAGTTAATCTTGCCTTTGTGATGGGAAACATCAATACCAGGCAGCATGGCAAATACCTTCCTCTCGACTCTTGTCGATAGCTAAATGCGTCATGCAACTGAATATGTGGATAGGGTTATTGGGCTGCGATTACGCTGGTGGGGCGGTGGGGGAACCGATCAGCGCGAGGGCTGTGTATCGTTCAGATTTTTGAGTATAGTGCCAATCACATTCCAATTCTCCTAAAATTTGTTGTTCATATCATATGACAATATCGTAATTACAAAATACCCCAAAACAGGGGGCTGTACCGAATATCCAGCCACCTCCCCAGGTGTTGGGGTGTGGCTTAACGCCGCTTGCGGACCCGCCGCGCGCCGCTGAGGATGGCCCGCCCGACAGTTTTTCGGAACAGGCGCACCGCCGCGCCCAGCACCCGCGCGGGAGCTTCTGGCGGTTTGGGATACAGAATGGGAAACGGCTCGAACCCGTGCGCGGTGATGACTTCGTTCGCCGCCGCGATGCCGGTTACGGTGGCGCGTTCCAGCCACAGCGACGGCGTGTAATAACCGATCCAGTCTCCGCAGGCGTACAGGTTCGGCCAGGGAGTCTGGACATGCAGGCTGTCTCTGGTGGGCACACGCAGCAGGGTTTGATCGAGTGTGTTCAGACGCACCGTGCCATACACAAAATGCCCGCGCAGAGTCGGGAAGGCCCGCTGTACTTCGTCCAGACACTGGATAATCAGCACACTGGCCGGCTGGCCGACCACTTCCCGATTACCGTACATGTGCATCTCGATAGCACTGCCCCCGGTTACGTCATGCCATTTCTGAAAGGCGTCATACAACCGGTGCATCCAGAAGAAGTTATCCGGCAGAAAATCACCTGTGAGCATCCCGCCGGGTGTGCCGGGGCGCGGGCTGGCCTTGAACCATAACCGGACGGTGGCGTTCTGCACTGCGTCAGGAAAACGAATGGCTGGCGCGGCGGTATCCGGGCTGGCCGTGAGCAGACGCTGCGCGGCGGGCGGCTGAACCGCCAGAATGACCTGCTCCGCCAGCAGAGAGCGCATTCCCCCACGCACCGAATCCTCTACGACGATGCGCCAGACATCCCCCTGTCGTTCGAGGCGCTGCGCGGTTGTGCCCATCATAACCATACCTTCACCCTGTTCGATGCGCGCGATCAGCGGCCTGAGCAGGCATTCGTGCGGCGGACCGGGCAGGTAGTGCATCACCCAGCTATCGCGCCGCAGCAGGGTGTAAAATCGCAGCGCGGCGATGAAGGCGGTCAGCGGGATTTTGTCTTTCGGCGCAGCCAGCAGATTAACGCCCAGGCCGGTGAAGGTGGCGCGCAGATTAGGCGTCCAGCCCCGGAAGAATTCGTCCATCATCAGGCCATCCAGCGCGATCTGTTCCTCGAACGGGTCCATGCCCACCGTCATCAGGATGCTGAACAGCAGACCGGGCAGCGACAGAAAATCCAGCGGGGTGATGGTTGCCCAGATGCCGGGATGAAACAGCAGTTGAAGGTGATGGAAGGGCGCGGGAATCCAGCGGGAGCGCACGGCATTTCCGGCTTCGATCACACGCACCTCGCGCCCCCAGCGGTTGATCCATTCTTCGCCCGGTGAGGGGTTCAGCGTGAGATCGGTGAAGCGGGTGATGAGCGCGTGCAGGTTGTCGTAGCTGCCCCACAGCGCGTGCATCCCGTGTTCGGAGGGGAACGACCACACCCGCCCATCATACGCAAAGGTATCGGGTTCACCCCCGGCCATGCGCCCGCCCGGCCACAGGCGATCCGCTTCAAGCACCAGCGGCGGGATTCCGCGCTCAGCCAGATGGACAGCGGCGGTCAGCCCGGCCATCCCTGCGCCGATGACGACTGCCGGAAAAATATCAGAATGATGAGATTCAGTCATAAAGACGCCGTTTCGTTGTCAAGTGCTGCGTTCGCTGGTCTAATTGAGAGGTGGTCATAATTCGGAAAATGCCTGTTTTGGCC
>CAZKIB010000061.1:0-4327 GCA_964552425.1 uncultured Anaerolineaceae bacterium
CGGTGCGCTCGGCGATGATGGCCGCTTCGGTCAGTTGCAGCGTGGCCGTCACCTCGCCCTTGAAGGTGACAGCGTGCCAGAAATTCTGCCCGTGCGACCCGATCAGATCGATGTCCGCCGGCTGCATCCCCGCCTCCTGAATGACCTTCAGCGCGGCTTCGGCGAACATCGCGCCGAGTTCAAAGTGCAGCGCGGCCAGGGCGGGGGTGCGCCCGTTTTCGGTCCCCGCTTCCTGAATGCGCTGCTGCATCCCGGCGGGGAAGGGGTGCGTCAGGCCCTTGATAATCCTGGCGGAGAGCGCGGGCGGCGCGCCGGTAATCTCGCACACGGCGGCGTCAATGCCGTCGGCAGACGTGCCGGAGATGAGACCTACGATGTACATGCAGTGTGCCTTTGCCACAAAATGTTCATGCTGCCAAGTGTAGCCACGATCCCGCCCCTCTTGCAAGCACTAGCGCGGGTGTTTCCGGCGGGCCGCATACGCCTTGCGCAGGTAGGGCTGCGCCCGCTCCTGATAGGCCGGGTCGTAAACCAGAGCCTGTTCCATAGAGCGGATCACACTGTCATACCAGTTCGGCACGCGCTGGTGGGTCGCATCGGACCAGTCCACGCCCATCTGAAAGTAGACCTGCGCCGGGTTATCACGTTCGGCGGGTGTGCCTTTAGGAACGGCCTTTACTGCCGGGTCATGCAGCAGGATAAACGCCCGCGCCTGCGCAAAATCCGCCCCGGTAATCACCTGTGCGCCGAAGGCGTTCAGCAGAGCGCCAAGCTGGTCAGCGGTAAATCGTTCGCGTTTGTTTCGTTTGCTGGCATCGACATACGCACGCAGCGGAATCTGGTCCGGTGTGGCGTCGTGTACCTCGAAGGTCGCCTGTTCGCCCTTCGAGGCGCTCAGATAAACCGATTTCAGAATGTCGGCGGAACGATCACTGTACTGGACAATGCGCGCTTCATGAGTCAGGAGATACTCCGGCTTGCCGGGCTGCTGCCAGCGACGTTCCGGGCTGTGGACCACCCGCAGCGCGCGGGTATGCAGTCGGGCCGCCATGAACGGCACGCGGTCCACGTCCGCGTTGGGGGTATTATCTAGCATGACGCTCCACCCGCGATGGCCCTCCAGGATGACATGCCGTGTGGCCGGCAGCGTGAATTCCGACAGGAACACCAGCGCGGCGGTTGGGTCAGTGGATCGCTGGTCAAGCTTCCAGCCCAGCACACTGACGCACAGCCGGGCCAGTTTCTCAGCCGCCATCTCCAGGAGAGCATACCCATCCAGCCGGCGTTCAATGCTGTCGACGCTCATGACTCCCCCAGGAAGAACGACCCTGCTCTGGTTATTATAGCGTGGGGAATGCCTTATGTAGGCTGCGCGACCATCTGAGTCAGAAACCGGGTCAGGTCGCTGATGACCGGGTGTTCCCGCAGTCTGGCGATGGTGTCGTCGTCCAGCCTGCCCATCAGGTACTGGGTGTCCTGACCGAGGAGGCGTGTGAGTACCGCATATGGTTCATAACGGGCATTGTTCAGGCTGGCTTCATCAACTTCAGAACCCACGATTTTTGCCAGCGCAAGCGGGTCATGAAAAAAGATAATTTCGATCTCTGGCCGGAAAATAAAAACCTCAAACGCGACATCTGCTGCCGCCTGACCCAATAGCGATTTCAGGAAATCCTGCCGCTCCTGTACGGCGCGATCATTGCCTTCATCCGCATCAATCACGAGCGCAACGGGACGCCGCCGGGTTGCCAGAATGGAACCCGCAATCGACTGGGCAGAATATCGCCCGGAACCTACAACAAACGTGCTGGCTTTCACGATGTCGGGCGGAAGTATCATTTTGAGGATGTCGGCGTCAGACTGTCCTTCAGTGACCACGTAGGCGTTTGTCATGGCAAATCTCCTAATACGAGATTGTAATACGAAAGGCCCTGTTCAACACTGGCGCGATATTTTACAAGCAGGCTCTCACGCATCCTGAAACGTTCAAGCGCGTACAGGACTTCATCGCCGCCCCATAACAGGACGGTTTGCGGGGACAGAAACTGAGCCAGCGTGACTGCCGGGTCCGTAAAACCTGTCCGGCTGAATACCGCGCCAATCGTCGAACCGGGGCGACGTAAAAGCTGATTTCTCAGTTTGGCAATTGGCTCAAAGCCGACATACCCTTTCCAGTCTTTACTCTCTATCATACACGAAAGACCATGAGAATAGACCACCCCATCAATCTGCTCAACAATAGCTTCCGCAATCTTCACAATGTATGGATACCGGACCTCGGCGCCTTCCAGTTCAAAGGCCCGCACAATCAGGTATTCAAATGCCTTGCCCGGTGTCCAGAATGCTTCCTGTGTATCGGCTGCGATCACTTTATCCCACAGCTCCAACAACTCCCTGCGACCGTATCCTTGAATGGCTGCCTGATACTCGACATCTGTGGGCATCGCCGGCATAATCCTTTCGCATCAAGTCTATTACGATCTTACCATCATGTTCATCCCGCTGCACAAAACCATGATGATAGTGCCGTAAAAGGAAATTAATGGCTGAGAAAAGCCTGTTTGTAGTACACGAGCGTGATTTTGACCATCCATAAACCTTTTTTAACCTGCCGCTGCTAAAAACATCTCAATTGTTCAGAAGGAATGACGCATATGCGAATACTGGCAGCCGGCGTGAACACCCTCTTCACGCTGCTTCTGATCGTGACGATATTGCTGCAAGCGCTGCTCATTTACAGCGCAGGGTTTGGCGCGCCCATCATTCAGCAGGTCGAGGCGGAGATCGGTCACAGCCTGAGCTGCGGCGAAGCCTACGTTCATCGGGAAATCGATGGGTTCTTTTATCCAGACTACCGCGCGCAGGGGGACATCCTGTATCTGGCAGCGCTGTGCGGGCCGTTCTGGATGGGGCTGCTCCTGCTGCTGATTCTCAGCGGCAGTCTGGTCACACCCATCCGCCAGCAAGCAGCGCGTTTGAAATGGCTGCTCACTGGCGTGGTTGTGGCGCTGATGATTCCGGTTCTGATTTACCTGCCCACCATTCAGAAAATCGCCTGCGCCGTTGAGTAGGGCAATGGTCTACGTCAGCGGCCTGTAAAACACCAGTTCATGATCGGGCAGCAGGTCCGGGTAAAAAATCCTGACCAGGTCTCGCAGGATCAGGTGCGGGTTGGTGACGCCGGTTTCCCAGAAGTCATTGCCGCCATTGGCATTCACGCGGGCCGTGTCGTTGTACACCCTGCCAGCCTGGAACGCCGCGAAATCGGCATAGCGCGCGTCCTGCGCCAGCAGTTCATCCGCCGTATTGACCTGAAAAGCGTTCGGTATCCAGACCGATGCGTCGAAGCCGGTGTCAAACACTGTCTCGAACGACATATCCTGGCTGCCTTCCGGCACAGCGTCCATCAGCACCCAGTTCACCCCGGCGTCCGCCAGCAGTTCGCCCACCCAGGTGTCCTGGCCGGGGATAATCCACGAATTGCTGTAGATCGAGAAGCTGTTCCACAGCACGGTGACTCGTTCGTCTTCCGGCACACCCGCCGCCAGGTCCGACACCGCTTCATATTCGGTGACGATGTGGTCGAACAGGGCGTTGGCGCGCGCTTCCTCATTAAAGAACAGCGCGGTAAATTTGACCCACTCGGCGCGGCCCAGCAGCGTGGGTTCCAGCCACTCGGAATTCAGCGCGGTGAACACCCCGGCGTCCATCAGAACCGGGTGCGCGTCGGTTTCCGGGTTATAACCGTTCGCCATCACCACGTCCGCCTCCAGATTAAGCACCTGTTCCACATGGATGGTGGACCCGCTGCCCACCTCAACCAACTCACCCGCTTCGATCATCTCCACGACTTCGGGTGTGTTGACATACAGAAAGCTGTCCAGCGCGACCAGACTATCCAGATGTCCCAGGTCTTTCAGGTGCGGAAGCTGCGTGGTCGACAGCGCGACGAACCGCTCCACTGGCACGGCGATCATCTGCGCGTTCTCATACCCTTCCGGCGCGGGCGTGCCGCACTGTACCAGCACATACTCAAACGGTTCCGCTGCGCCGGGGAAGGGGGTCAGGGTGCGCACGACTTTATAGTGATTGAAGTATTCGATCTCGAACCCTTCGGCGTGGCTCGGCTCCACCTTGTCGGGGAAGTAATCGACTGCCGGGTCATAGGTTTCCACACAGGCGGCGGTCAGGTTGGTTTCCTGCGCCTGCGCGAATGTCACCGAAGACATGATGAGGATGAGCAGAGCTATGAAAAATCCGGGCATTGTGTTCTCCTTTATCCAGCGAAGGCCAACGCAATTGGATGTGGCGGCTCATCATGGAAAGG
>CAZKIB010000061.1:4360-4608 GCA_964552425.1 uncultured Anaerolineaceae bacterium
AAGCCCGCCGGGGGGGCGGGACGCAAATCACACGGCCGCGCTCGCTTCCCTTTTTCCACGAAGGTCCACCACGAGCTAAAACAGGGCGGGTATTCGGACTTCTCCGGTCAGGGAGTTACCGCTGCGGGACAGTGCCGGTCTTGCACCGGGCTTCCCCCATTGTGCGCCGCGCATCCGGGCGATGGCGCACCCTGTTTTAGAACGATTCAATTGTGCGGCGGAGCATAACACCCGCGCGAGTCGCTGTC
>CAZKIB010000061.1:4635-20039 GCA_964552425.1 uncultured Anaerolineaceae bacterium
AGCGGTCTGATGCCGGAAACAGCAAGCCGCAGGTCAAGCGCCTGCGGCCTGGAAATACCTTCTCCGGCAGTCAGAGGTTACACAGCGGCGAGGCGGCTCTGCACAGCCAGGCACAACTGCAACTGTGAAACAACCGCCACATTGGTGGGGTGGTGATAGGTGCTGATGAAGTACAGCAGCACTTCGTTCTGGACCAGGGTGGCGTGAATATCGTCGATACCGGCAATCGGCTGGCGCAGATGTTCGCCGGGCTGCAAACGCAGCAGATCATCCAGAACCGGCCCCAGATGAACCTCGCACGGACAGCCCATGATATAACGTTCGCAGAAAAACACCGTCACGCGGTTCTGCGCATCGACTACCAGATTGCCACCCAGTTTACCCCCTACCACAGTCGACATGATTGTTTCTCCCAATGTCATCAACGGTGCAATACTCCGCTATTATATGGAGAACGGTCACGACTGAGGTCAGGGATAATTTGTGAAAAATGTCACAATCAAGCCGATCTGGTGAATCTACACCGCGACAATCGCCCGTGTTACCGCCTGTCGCAGCTTCTCCTGAGAGACGATCACCATGTTGATCGAATGCCGGAAGGTACTCAGGAAATACAGCACGGTTTCGGGGTAGGGCAGGCCCAGGCTGTCGGGCGCGCTCCGGGCATAAATTTCATCCATCCCCGGTATCATCATCTCCAGATGCTCATCCGCGCGCAGCGCCACCAGCTCGTCCACAATCGGCCCCAACTGCACATACGCCGGACAGCCCGTTACAAACCGTTCAGCAAAAAAAACGATCAGGTTATCGTGTAGATCGACGATCAGATCACCACCCAGATAGCCCTGCACGACCTGTGCCATGCTGCACCTCCGTAAAAACACAAACCGGAAACACGGGGCGTTTCCGGCAGCGGTGGCGTATCGGTGATGTCTGGCTGCCGCAGTGTGGAAACTTCAGCGGCGTCCCTTATTTTCATTATAGTGGAAAAGTGATCAAACCGGGCTACGAATGTTCCAGACTGGTGGTCTGTTTGGCTTCATGGGCGATCCTGGCCCACCGGACGGCCTGGCGCAGTTTGTCCTGCGAAACCTTCAGGTGATCGGTGCAGTGCCGGTACGAACTGACCACATTCAGGATCACGTCCCGTTTCCGTTTGCCCGGATGCTGCGCCCCCTGCGTGGCATAAATCGCGTCAATCCCCGCGATTCGTTGGGCCAGATGTTTGTCTGGTTTCAGCGCCAGCAGTTGATCCACCACTGGCCCCAGGAACACATCACACGAACCCCCGGTCATAAAACGCCCGTCAAAGAACGCTGTAACCTGCTGCCGGTCATCCAGCAGCAGCTTTCCCCCGCTGTACCCCTCGATCACGACCTTACTCATCACCAGTCAACCCTCCCTGCAAACCAATCAAGAATACAGGTGTGTTTCAGGATTTCGAAATGTGATTTGTAATGAATTTGGCTGAAACGCACCCATGATCTTTTGATCCAATTCTATTTTACCCGACAGATGGCGAGTCGGGGTAGCTCAATTTATATGACAATTTTCACACTCGTCGCTCATATAAACCTTCAGGCGGGTCCCAGAGGCAGTCCGGCAGCCGGTTCACGAATCTGATTGTCGCAGGGCGTACACCTGACCGTGTTCCAATGCGGCAACAAGATCAACTTCGGCGAGAGCATTCAGGTCTTCAGGCGTGAAGGTCAGCGGGTAATAAAACCTGTCGAATCCAAAATAGCGCCCTGCCGGGTCGGGGTGATCGAACCAGATCAGGTAAATGGTTTCCTCAGGATACCGGGCCAGCACATCAGACCAGCCGGCCACATTCTCTGGGGAAGCCAGTGCGAGCAGATCGGTATACAGCAGGGGGAGGGGGGTATTGCTGAAAGAGCGACCCTGCGGCAGCGGGTTTTCATTCAGCCACTGGATCAGATCCACCTGCCGGAACAGATCGCCCCGGCAGCATCCGTCCTTGAGGAAGACCACATCATGGTAAACCGTGACCATTGGAAAGGTTGTCCACAGAAGCGCCGCACCCACAATCCACATTTCTCGCCGCAGACGCTGCGCCACCAGATCAAGTCCATAAAAGGCAAGAAACACAAAAAACACGTACAGCACGGACATGTGGCGGTTATCCACCGGGGAGTTAAACGTAATCATCAGGGCCACATAGAGACCAGCCAGATACCCCGGCACATACAGGGCCACCAGCACCGGCTGGGTCATCAGGCTCGGCCACTGACGGGTCCCATGATAAAACCGGTAATAACGATAGATGACCCACACCGCGACACACAGCAGCAGCCCCATGACCATAAACCCGGCGAACCGGCTGCGTAACTCAGGCGGCAGGAACCAGTCGGCCAGCACGCCGGGGGTCAGCCGAATATTGTTCTCTAAGGCAGCCAGCGGATTTTCCTGGGGTCTGCGGGCTGGCGCGCTGAGGGACTGACCGTAAAGCAGCCATAACAGGATCGGAATACTGGTTACGCCAAAGGCAAGCATCATTCCAATTCGACGGACCCAGGAAGTCGCGTGCTGAAACAGCGCAATAGAAAGCATCACCAGAGGGGTGATGCTGTAACCCGCAAAACGCTGTAATGGGGCGAGGGTCGCCATCAGGCCCAGCAGGACAACATGGCGCAGTCTGCTGTCCGGCTGGAATATCCGGGGCCAGTACAAAACAAGCGCCAGCGTGATCAGACTGAACAGCGGTTCTGACCATACCAGGACCGTCACGCGCAGCAAGGGATAGGAGCAGGCTACCCAGACAGTGGCGATGAGCGCCAGGGCGCGAGAATCAAAATATCGAATGAACAGGCGGCTCGACAGCCAGATGATGCCACCAAAGATCAGGGCGTGGCTGAAGCGAACCGTTTCCAGAAAATCTATGGGAAAGACGCGGCTGACCAGTTGCAGGGCACTCAGGAAAGTCGGATAAAACGGCCCCCAACTGGCAAAAGGAGTGTTCGTATACCGCAGAAGACCCTCGCCACTGAGCAGCGATTTTGAAGCCGCGATGTAATTGATCGAGTCGGGTGTGGTGGCGATGCCTCCGCCGTCTGATGTACTCAAAATAATGAGCGCAGCGCCGATGATACTGAAGACAGCGGCTAATCCATCAAAGAGGTTTTCCGAGGCTTTTGCGCGCCGGGTATCCTGCTCGTGTCTCATTCAGCTTTCCGATGCCAGTTGAAACACTTCTCCGCTGAAGGTCAGCACGTAAATCTCGCCGTTCTGGTCCTGGCCGAAGGAATTGATGCGCGGGGCCACCAGCAGTTCCGCAGCTTCCCAGTTCCCATCGCGCTGTTCCAGAGTCCAGACCTGGCCGGAACACCAGTCCCCAAAGAGGTATTTTCCACGTAAGGCATCAAGCCAATCACCCCGGTAGACGTAACCGCCGATCACCGCGCAGATGACGCGCTGCTCGTCGATCAGCTTATGCTCATACTCATAAACGGGGAAAACCATAGCGGACGAATCGATTTCCACATCGGCTTCAAAAAAATCACGCATCTGTCCCTGAAAGTAAGGCCAGCCGAAATGCAGCCCGCCCGGTGTGCCTTTTGCGATGACATTGATTTCCTCGCGGGAGCTTTCGCCCACATCGGCAATGTAAAGATCATCCGTCTCCGGGTCAAAAGCGATGCGCCAGGGATTGCGCAGGCCATAAGCCCAGATTTCGGGCAGAGCGTTTTCGGTGTCGACAAAGGGATTATCCGGCGGGATGGTGTAGCCGGAACCGGGACTCACATCAATACGCAGAATTTTCCCCACAAAATTGTCCAGCAGAGGGGCAACGATATGATTGCCGCCATCCCCATTGGTCACATACAGATAGCCATCCGGTCCAAAAACGGCGTATCCCCCGGTGTGAAGCCCGCGCACCTGTTCGTATTCGATCAGTATTTCCGCGCTGTCGACATCCGCCCGGTTGGGGTTGTCTGGGAGGGTGGTATAGCGCACAAGCCGGTTCTTGCGTTCCGGGGCGATATAACGCACATAGAATCGGCGCGTTTCGGCGTAGTCCGGCTCGAACACGATACTCAGCAGCCCGGCTTCTATCGTTTCGGTATGGTCGACCTGATCCTGAATATCGAGAAATGGCTCCGGCAGCAGCGCGCCATTTTCAATAATTCTCACCACGCCGGCACGTTCCACCACAAACAGGCGTTCATCTCCGGCGTGTGTCAGGTGGGTCGGGTCCGTCAGCCCATCTGCCAGCAGCTCAAGGGTATACCTGGGGGTCGCAGGAGTGCCCTGCTGCGTGACCCAAATGATAAGGGCGACCAGACTGATCGTGACCACTGCGGCCAGTGCAATCAACAATCTGCGCGAGAGTCGTAGGTTCATGGCTACCTGACATCCTTGGTTGGCTCCCTATCATACCGTGATGCAGGCGCTATTTGAACCCGCATCCCACCCTCAATCCTCATAAATGCCATCCGGCGGGTCCCAGGGGTAGCGCGGCTGGCGGGTGCGCGCGTCCGGCTGGAGGATGCTGCGCTCATGCCCGCACTCGATGCACACGTACAGGTCACAGCGCCGCCCCTGCGAATCAATGCCTTCGTCCCAGAACTCCATATAATCGTTGCAGTTCGGGCAGATGATGGCCGTGCTGCGGCTCAGGAAGTCGTTTTCCATGTGTCCATCACCTGCCGCAGAATCCCCAGTTCACCGATATGGTGCGCGTTGTGGTCGGCCACCAGCAGCGCTTCTCGCAGATAGGTATGCCCCGGTTCGCCGTGCGGAATCTGCGCGAACAGGTCGATGTGCGGGTCACGTACCAGCGCCACCACCGCCTGCAAATCGGCCCGGAACTGGTCGATGCTGCGCTGCCAGCCGGCCGCGTCGGTGAGGGCGTCCTGCGCCGGCCAGTAATCCTTCGGCCAGTCCATGTACTGATAATCCGGGTTGCGCATGTAATCCAGAATGTCCCACTGGGTAATGCGCAGATGCTCCACCAGATGCCAGAGGGTGTAGGGCACATTCGGCGGCTTCACGTTGATCCTGTCCAGCGGAAAATCCTTCACAGCGTCGTCAAAAGTCATGTGCGCCTGCCGCACGGTCAGCAGATTGACGACATGCTGCCGCAGCGCTTCGTCGGTGTTCATAAACAAACCTTTCCCATCTTCATCACCGCACATTGTACCCTGCATCGCTTATCCGATACACTACGGCTGCATGGATACACCACAGGGAGTCTGTTCACATGGCGCGTTTTGATCGCCTGACCGTTCTGAATCAAGTCATCGTTGATGGCATGGTCCCGCTGTTTTTCCACAGCGACCCGGATGTCGCCATCCACACCGCCGCCGCGCTGTATGCCGGGGGCAGCCGTGTACTGGAATTCACCAATCGCGGGGACTTCGCCATTGATGCCTTCAGCGCGCTGGTCCGCCATGCCGCGCAGCATTTGCCGGAACTGATCGTCGGCGTCGGTTCCGTCGAGGATGCGCCCACCGCTGCGCTGTTCATGGCGCATGGGGCCAATTTTGTCGTCGGGCCGAACTTTAATGAGGAAGTGGCGCGGGTGTGTAACCGCCGCAAAATCGCTTACATGCCCGGCTGCGGCAGCGTCACCGAGATCGCCAGCGCCGAGGAGTGGGGTGTGGAGATCGTCAAGGTGTTTCCGGGCGGCGCGGTGGGCGGGCCGGACTTCGTGAAGGCGGTACTGGGTCCGCGTCCCTGGAGCCGCCTGATGCCCACCGGCGGTGTGAAAACCGATGAGGCCAACCTGCGCGAGTGGTTCGGGGCCGGGGTGGTCTGTGTCGGCCTGGGCAGCGATCTGGTGCGCAAGCAGTGGATCGATTCCGGTGACTATGCCCCCCTGATCGCCGCGACCACCGCCGCGCTGGACACCATAAAGCGCATTCGAGGCCGGGCTTGAACCGCATGTCAGATGACAGGTATCTGGAAATTATTCTCAACCGTGTTCGCATCAGTGCGGACTACCGGCCCAAATTCGGACAGAGTGGACGCGGGCTTGATTACGCAGAATTCAAAACTCTTTACGGTTCCGATCCATTTTACACATGGTTCGGACTTGATGTACCGCTGATGTATGCCGCCCACCGCGCCGCCGGTGGGATTACCTCAGTCTACCGGCAAATCGGGACTGGCTGTGAAGAGTTATTCCGTCAGATCATTCAGGATCAGACGGGCCTCGCGACATCTGAGGTAAACTGGTCGTATGACGTTGAAAGTGCCGGATTGACCCAAAGGCATCTTGCGCTGGATGCCCGGATTCCGCTCAATGCAGTTTCTGACGCACAGCGCTATCAACTGCTGGCGGATTGGCTGAACGCTGCTGCCGGCTCTGCCGGGGTGGCTGAGGAGATCAGACAAGTCCTCGGTGGTGCGGTTTTTGAAGTGCGGCAGGGTTACAAAAGCAAGGACTCAAAGCGCCAGAATGCCGATATTGCCAACGCAGCCTCAGCGTACTCACAGGGTTATTTGCCGGTAGTCGCTATGCTCTCAACCCAGATCGACAGCGATGTGGCCCGCCGTTACCAGCGGGCGAATATCCTGCTTTTACGTGGTCAACTGGAAGGGTCTGCGCTCACGTCAACTTACATCTTTTGTCGGGAAGTGTTAGGATACGACCTGGCAGGCTTCTTTGAACGCCATGCGGATACACTGCGAGCCAATATTCAGCAGATACTGGAAACCCTGTTAAGCCCCGATGAATAAGCGCAGACCTGACCTGACCTTTCAGCATAATCTCAAGAACGGGCGGCATGGCTGGCTGCGCCTGACCCCTGCCTACTCGGTGAAAGTCGTGCGCGATATTCTGGAGCGTCAGCCACCACTCAGTCATGTCCTTGATCCTTTTTCTGGCACAGGCACAACTGGTCTGGTGTGCGCCGAACACAATATCCCCTGCACTTTACTGGACATCAATCCATTTTTGATCTGGCTGGCGCAGGTTAAGACTGCCAATTATGCACTCACCGAACTGCATAACGTGCGTCAGAGTGCGGCGCACATCGCGCAGCAGGTTGAGAATGGGCACGATTATCCCCTGTGGGTTCCGCCGCTGCACAACCTGGAACGCTGGTGGTCAGAAGATCGCTTGCGAATGCTGGCCCGGTTGTACGCGGCGATTCAGCGAAGTTATCCACAGCCTGCACCCGAAAGGAATCTGCTGCTGATCGCTTTCTGCCGCGTCATGATTGAATCGTCCAACGCCGCGTTTAATCACCAGTCGATGTCCTTCAAAACAGTCAGCGAAACCCACCAGCAGATGCCGTTGTTTTCCGATTCGCCAGACCTGTCCCCGCTCCTGAATGATTTCTGCGAAACCGTAGAATCGCTGGCGGCGTCTGCTGAACAGACTCTGCCGGGTGGCGTATCGCCCATCATGGCGGACGCCCGCGATATTCCGCAGCCGGAACAACCTTACGATTGTGTGATTACTTCGCCGCCGTACCCCAATCGGATGAGTTATGTCCGCGAACTGCGTCCGTACATGTACTGGCTTGGGTATCTGAAAGAATCGCAGGATGCCGGCGAACTGGACTGGCAGGCGATAGGTGGAACCTGGGGGATTGCGACCAGCCGCCTGAATGCCTGGGAGCCTTCGGATGCGATTAATCTGCCCCCTGCTGTGCTGCCCTTAAGTACCGAGATCGGCAAAAAGAGTCCGATTCTTGCCAACTACGTCCATAAATATTTTCAGGATATTGCCTGGCATCTTCGCAGCCTGTATCCTGTATTGGCGCAGGGTGCGCGTGTGTATTATGTGGTCGGCAACTCCAAATTCTACGACACGCTGGTTCCAACCGAAGCACTATACGCGGCTCTGCTGGAACAGGAAGGCTTTCGCGGGGTTAAGGTTGAAAAAATCCGTAAGCGCAATTCCAAGAAAGAGTTATACGAATTTATCATTTCGGCTCGAAAATAAAAGCCCCGCGTGGGGGCGGGGCCGGTAACGGGTCAGCCTGAGTTACGCTTCGTAGTCAGGCAGGTGGGTGATGTAGCGGGTGTTGACGCTCAGATAAATCTCGTCTTCGCTGACCGTGCTGAACCACATCGTTGGGATCAGCTTGTATTCTTTCAGCAGCAGGCCGCGCGAAATCACGATATGCGAAGCGTAGTCTGACCCGGAATTCACGATCACTTCCCTGACGTTGCCCACATGCTCACCGTCCGAGCTGAAGACCTTTGCGCCTTCGTTGAGCGCAATGGCATCGTCGGGGATGTTCTGTTCCACGCGGCGCACGTAGCGCTGCTCTGGTTCATAAGGCGGGGCGGCTGCCGGCGCTGTGCCGTACAGTGCAGGCACGCCATAAGGCGCGAACCCGGCCGGCGGATACCAGTAGAGCGGCTCGGCAGAATCGGGCGCATAATCATTTTCCACATCGTCCATATAAGCCGGGACGTAATGTTCCTCTTCAAACTTCGGCAGATCATCCAGTGCCTCGGCATCACGCCGCAGCCAGGCTTTTTCTTCTGACGCGCCCTCGAACCATTCTATCGGGACGACTTTATCTTCGGTAAACAGAAAACCCTGCCGGATCACCACATGCGATACTGCTCTGGTCTTCGGGTGCATCACCACGCGCGCGATGCGGCCCACGTCCTGATCGTCCCAGGTGTATACCGGTGTGCCTTCTCGCAGTCTCATGTCTCGCTCCTATAATCCAGATCGTCATGTTACGACTCTGATTCTAGGGCATATACGACCTGCCAGCATGAGAGCGGTGCGGGGTATGGGACCGGGTCATCTGGGGGATAAACGGGCGAAGGCGTGCGCGGTGAACCACGCATGACCTGCGCGGAGCGTTTCGGCGGTGATGTCCGGGCGACCCAGCGCCGGGTAGCCCACCGCCCAGTCCGCCAGGTAGGGCGCGGCGCGCAGGGCAGCGCATAAATCCCAGTAGGCGAGATGCGTGAAATCCAGTGTCATGCGGGTCTGATATGCTTCCGTAAAAGCCTGCATGGCGTCGAGTCCGAAGATCAGGCGCATGTCCAGCCGGGTGATGGCAAAATCCGCCAGCGGGTCGCCCACCGCCGCGTCCTCCCAGTCGATCACCGCCGCGACCTGACCGTCCCGCCACAGCACGTTGCCCGGCCAGAAATCCCCATGCAGGAGCGCCGGGGGATTCACCTGCGGCAGCGGCCAGCGCGTTTCCAGCGCGGCGCGAATGGGGGCGGCATCCGGGCAGGCCGCCTCGCTGGGAGTCACATCGCCAAATCCCCTGCCATGCCGGGGCAGGAAGGACAAATCCAGGGTGGTCGTGTCCAGTTGATGAATCGCCGCCAGTTGGGCTGCCATCTGCCGCGCAAAATCGCCAATATTCGCGGGGGCGAAATCAATCCTGCCGTCCACATAGTCGATCACCAGGTACGGTGTGGCAAAAATCGTGCCGGATTCATCCAGATCATAGGGGATCGGAACCGGGATTCCGGCGGAATGCACCAGCCGCAGCAGCCGGAACTCCCGCCCCGCTTTGGCCGGATCGCCCCCCTGAAATCGGCGTACCACTCGTTTCCGGGTTTGACCATCCGGCAGCAGAATCTCCAGCGCGGTCATCAGCGCGGAACCACCGCCTTCCAGCGGCCAGGCGCGCAGCAGGTGGCTGTCCGGGTGCAACCGGCGCGCCACCTGTTCAAACGGGAGAGGGTTGTCTGGCTGGGTCATTTACTGCCCCGGAAATGCGGATACGGTCAATGGCGTTTGGACATAACCGGGGAATTGTAGCTGAAGATTTATGCAGTTTAAGGGTAAACCGGATCGTTCACCAGATTATATGAAAAGAGGCGGCCTCTTCCGAAACCGCCTCTCTGCAAATCCGGTTTATTTCAGCGTGGTCTCATAGGTGATGCCGGGGAAATTCACATTTTCGGCCAGCAGTGCGGCATGAGCCTCAGTATCGCTATAGAACACGTCCAGCAGAAAAGCGGTGGCGAGGTGGTTCGTCAGGTCATGGGCACGCGGTATGTCCCAGACCGGTTCAGCGCAAAGGTCAAAAGTCTCAGCCGTGATCATACTTGCCAGACATTCCGGGTGAAATATCCCATGATTCGCATACTCAAAGACCGCGACTGCCTGTTGATCCCAATGTACGGCTTGCAGCAGGCTGTCATGGTCATACGGAATCGCGCTGGGTGCACCGCGCGCAAATATCAGCAGAGCCGGTATACTGATCGCATCAATTCCCTGTTGGCCGAAGTCGTGCGCGCCGCCATCTATCGAAACAATCGTATCGACACGCGGATCGCCGATCTGCGGCCAGAGATCGCTTGGCACGTCCGACCATCCCAGGAGTTCAGACCAGGATTGCCCACGTGCATCCAGTTCAGTACACAACAGCGGCCATATCCACGAATTCTGGGTTTCTTCAGACTCACACCAAGCGACTTTCGCCATTGGGCTGATGCGCGCGCCGCCAGCGAGCAGCGCCGTAAAACCGCCAGCAGAATAACCCGTGACGCCGATTTGTTCGGTGTTGATAACCCCCGCCAATACACCACCCTCAGCAGTGATTTGAACGGCGTAGTCAATCAACCGCGTAATATCCCATTGGCGGCTTAACTCGAAGTGCGGGAGCATTGGGCCAAATGGTGGGGCGTCTTCATGGTCGGTAGACAGCACCACAAAGCCGTGTGACGCCAGATGTTCAACATATTCGGGCTGGAACCAGCGGTAGCCCCAGCCGCCATGCGAGTAAATGACAAGTGGGTAAGGAGCGCCTTCCACTGCTGGCGCCGCATCAAGATAAGCCTGTCCAGGGCGCGGGAAGTAAAACGGCCCACCATAGTCCTCAACGCGCTGCTCGGCTGGGTATGTGAACGTTGCCGACACATCCGCTGGTTGTTGCGCTGGATACCAGATGGTGACTCTGCTTTCACGGGTCATACCGTCTGGATAGTTAAACGTGATCGCATAGTCCTGAATGCCCACCCAGTACGGCCCGTGCAGCGCATAGGTTGGCGCGTCCGGGCGCAGACCCACCGGATCGGGGCCAACTGCCTCCTGCGCACTGGCAGGCAGCACCACCAGCGGCAGCAGCGCAACCATCAAAATCGTCAAAAATCGGGTGTGTTTCATAATCCTTGCCCTCCTTCGAGGAGATCAGGCAAACACTTCTTTCGTAGGTGAGGGGCGGTCTCCGGTGAAACCACCCCTTTGTAGCGCCAGTCTATTTCAGCGTGGTCTCATAGGTGATGCCGGGGAAATTCACATTTTCGGCCAGCAGCACAGTATGAGCCTCAGTATCGCCCTTCAGCGTGTCCAGCAGGAACGCGGTGGTGAAGTGGTTCACAAGATCGTGCGCCCGATCCATGTCCCACACCGCGTCTGAGCAGAAGGAAGACCAGCCAAAATCATACATCCAGGGCGAGTCGGTACATGAAGTTTCGAACAGGTGGTGTTCGCCCATCTCAATTGCCACGAGTGATTTTTGTGGGCTGGACACCTGATCATAGGCCAGACGCGGACCCAGGTCAAACCATGTCATCGAGTCCATCGTGCCACCTATCGTCAGCATTGGGATTGTAATTTCGGCCAAACCGGCTTCTCCGAACATGTAACCATCACCCGCCATCGGCACGATCGCTTTTACACGCGCGTCGCCCATCGACGGCCACAATCCTTCAGGCATCGAGTCCAGCCCTGCCAGTCGTGCCATTTCGGCTTCGTTCGGCACAAAGACGTCGCACATCATCATGTCTGACAGGCCGGGCGTACTCCCGCTTTCGGCACAGCGCGCGTTGTATGCTGTGAGGTTCAGACGTGCGCCGGCAGCGACCAGCGCCGTAAAGCCACCAGAGGAGTGACCGGTGACCGCCACCTGGTTCATATCAATCAGCCCTTCCAGCGCCCCGCTCGCGCCGGTCAGCCCTTCGGCATAGTCCAGCACTTTGGAAATATCATGCGGCCGGTCGATTGTACTCGGCACCGAATCGCGCCAGGGGTTGTCGTCAAAGTAGAACTGCTCTCCATGGACCGGTGCAAGAACCACAAATCCATACGAGGCCAGATGCTCGACCAGGTAGGCATATCGGGCAGGGAAGGCCGCGTAGCCGTGCGAGAATACAACCGCCGGGTATGGTGCATCGGACGCATCAGGCGCAGCGTTGACCAAAGCATGACCGTAAATGAATGAGTCAACTTCAGGTGGAGGGACCCAGGGCAGAACCGGGTGGTAAGTCACTGTTTCTTCTTCATTGTCCGGGTTCAGCGCCGGATACCATACCGATATCGGGATGGGGCGATCCGGGTCTTCGATCACCAGATCTATTGTGCCGACCCAGTATGGCCCGTGCAGGGCATAGGTCGGCGCGTCCGGGCGCAGGCCAACCGGAACCGGGCCTTCCTCCTGTGCTGCCGCCATCAGCCCGGTCAGCAGCAGTGCAATCATCAATATCGTCAGCAATGGTAGATGTTTCATGATCTTTCTCCCTCCTGGAGGGTCAATGCAGTAATCTTTCTGTGGGTGAGAGGCGGCCCCTTGCGAGACCATCCTCTGCAAATCCGGTTTATTTCAGCGTGGTCTCATAGGTGATGCCGGGGAAGTTCACGTTTTCGGGCAGCAGCGCGGCATGAGCCTCAGTATCGCCCTTCGCTGTTGAGTGAGCTTGTGCTGCCTTGTTTACGGTCCAACCTGTGTCCAGGTATTAGTCCCTGGGTCATACAGCCAGGTATCCATGAACCAGAGCGTTTCGTCCGGGCCGCCGCCGAACAGCACCACCTTGTCAGCCACCGGGCTGTAAGCCATGGCATGAGCGGCGCGCTCACTCGGAAACTCGGTTGGCTCCAGCAGCGACCAGGTATTGTCAGCACAGTCATAGGTCCAGGTATCATGCTGTGGATAGGTAATCCAGGACGCAGGTCCAACCAGCGGCCCGGCACCGAACAGGATCATGCGGTCGATGCTGTCGGCGTAGACCATCGCACCATGATCGCGGTGCAGGGGGCCAGCCGGGGTCGGGCGCACTTCCCAGGTATCGGTATTGTAATCGTAGAGCCAGGTATCGTCCGAGGTCTCTTCCGAGGTCGCAGGCACTAGCACCACACGATCCAATTCGGGATCATAGGCCATCGTATGGAAAGGCATTCCTGGCGGGCTGAGCGCCGGGGCCATCTGGGTCCAGGTGTCGCTGTCGTAGTCGTAGGCCCAGGTCTCGGCCACATACTCCCAGTTAAATCCTGTCAGGTTCGTTGGGTCAAAGCCCCCGAACAGGATGATACGATCTGACTCGCCGTCGTACACCATGCGTGCGCCTATCAGGCGCCGCGGGCTGGCCTCCGGCTGCATCCTGATCCAGGTATCCGTATTGTAGTCATAGGCCCAGGTCTCGCGGCCTTCACCCCTGGCTGAGGGGAAATAATCTCCCAGGTACCAGATCACCCGGTCGGACTGTGCGTCATAGGCCAGCGTGCCATCACCGCTTGGAGGAGTCTGTGCCGGGGCCATCTGTGTCCAGGTATTGCTGTTCACATCGTAGGCCCAGGTATCCGTGAGGTAGACCTCATCAAGCTCAAGCAATGTGTTGAAAGGCATATAGCCGCCATACAGGATGATGCGGTCGGACTCCGAGTCGTAAACCATCTGATGATCGCCGCGAAAAACCGGGGATGGCCCATGCACATTGACCAGCCATTTCATCTCGATCCAGCCCTCGGCATCACCGTACTGGACACGCGCCCAGCGTCGCCCATCCGTTTCCATGACTGTCACCTGTTCCCCAAATTCCGGGGTGGCAACCTTCTTGGCGAGCAGGAACGGCTCTGCCAGGATGGGCATCACTGGTTGACTGATCATAGCGGGACCGGGCTGTACGGGCGTGTTCTGGGCCAGCGCCGGCATGGCAAACACAGCCACTACAAGCAAGCTGAGAAAAAGCAATCGTGTGCGCATGAGTGAACCTTTCTTCCAACACAAGCCTGTTGGAGGGCAGCAAACCTACATGCTCGGAGATTCGCGTATAATCAGGGCATAAGGGCCAGCACCGAGATCGCTGAAGCCTGCCACCTGAACGGAGTAAACCCCCGCGTTGAGTGAAATTGCTGCCAGCGCTGCGTCCGCGGCCCCGGCCTCGCCTCCCTTATGCTGTGAGACGCCTACGCCATCATCGCTCCAGAACAGCAGATTGCCGCGCTCATCGTAGATGTGAAGGATCGGGTCGAAAAGACCGAAGCCATTGGAGTCTTCTGTGCGTGGGCCAGTGGCAAGGGCAAAAATATCCAGAACTGCATCTGTGTCAAGATTCAGCATATAGGCGACCCGGTGTGTGGGAGCTTCGATTTTCCCTGCGAGGGCATCACCAACGGCTGCCTCGCCACCAGCATCGAGGACCACTTCGCCGGCGTAGTTCCAGTTGTAATCCCAGAAAATGTCTTTCCCAACCTCTCCAGGATACGATCCAGTAAGCACCGAAAGAGCGCAGATACGATGCTGCGCAGCAGATGGGTCTAGCTGGAAGAGTAAGGTAGGCTGATCCTCGGCAGTATATACAGCAAAAGCTGAAAACTCTTCGGACGAGATGTAGACAGCCCATTCTCCATATTCGAGATTGTCGACTACCACTTCCTCGCCCATGATGATGTCAATTGGAGGGGCACCAAGGATATCGTGTACTACAACATCCATAAAATTGTTTCCGGGGTCAACACCCTTAAAGGCTTCAGTCTCGTCAATGGTCAGCAGTGATAAGCTATCGTCGGCCATCTCACCGATGACGGCGAGTGAGTAGTGATGTCCAGCCTCAAAGGTCACATCCTGGGGGCCAAGTATTGCAGAGCCAATATCTTCCCCGGTCGGCACAAATGCTAAACTATGGACACCACGATCAAAGGCCAGGTAAGGTGTGGCGCTATCGAAACGATACTCTGGAAGGAAAATCAGAGGTGTGTTCCAGCCTACTTTTGACCATCCCGGCGAGAACGAGGCCAGTTCGCCGTCAATGTAGGTATCATACTCGCTGGGATTGAAGGCAAAGTAGCCAATCCGAACCCTGGCTTCATCCTGCGCTGCCAGCGGCGTGATTGCCAGCGCCAGCAAGGCCAGGACACTCAATATCACAAACACTCGGATATGAGGTTTCATCGTCCCTTCTCCTTGAACGCAAAAAGCCGAAAGCCAGACCCTCATCAGGGCATAAGCCTTCGGCAGCTAATATGAGACTGTTCAGTTTTCTGCCGCTGCGATGCAAGCACCGGCGACATTTCACATTTTATAGTCTACAGATAAACCTGAAGTCTATGGTCATATTAAATTTATGACTACTTCAGGGGAATGCTCACGCCAGCAGCTTGGCCCGCAGCGCATCGAGGGTATCCGCGTCGAGGCCCGCTTTCTGAGTCAGGTACGCTTCGACGGAGCCGTAGTGTTCGCGGATGTAAGTGAGCATCAAGCGCATGGTGTTCGGGTGGGCGACGAGGACAG
>CAZKIB010000061.1:20055-22639 GCA_964552425.1 uncultured Anaerolineaceae bacterium
AAGTCGTCAATATGCAGGCCCAGCAGAAAAGCCTGCGGCTGTTTGAACTTGCTGGCGACAAAGTCCCGGAAGATGTGATAAAAACGGTTGCTCAGGCTGTAATCCGCTATGATGACCTCGTCCGGCACGCCCAGCAGCGCCAGCAGCAGCGCGATGGTTACACCGGTGCGATCTTTGCCCGCCGTGCAGTGGATGATGGCCGGGCGATTGGCATCCTCCGTGATCAGCCGCAGCATGTCGCCAAAGACCGGACCGTTCTGGTCGATCATGAAGCGTGTGTAGGCTTCATCCATCAGCGCGAACAGGCGCTTGGGGTCGAACAGCAGGGCGCGCATCCGCTCGCGGTGCTGCTCCCCGGCTTCTACCGGCGTGTGGCGGTAGGCCGGCGCGGGGTTTTCGGGTAGGCGATCCGGGTCTGCGGCGATTTCGTCGGCGCTGCGCAGATCACACACCAGCCGGATGCCCAGTTCGTGCAGGGTGTTCAGATCGGCTTCGGTGGCCCCGGCCAGCGACCCGGTGCGGTAGACCTGTCCCCAGCGCACAGACCGGCCCGCGACTGTGCGATAACCACCGATGTCGCGCACGTTGGCGACTCCCTCCATTGTCAGGAAGCGCTCGGCGAGGATCAGCGGGAGTTCGCCTGTGCGGATCAATTCAAAGTATGGGCGCGTAATGCCGGGCAGTGAATCAACCACCAGCCGGTCCGTGTGGACGCCGCTCGCGGCCGGCACGCTCCGGTGAACTTTGTCCGGGGAAGGCCCGACGAACACCTGGGCGTTTTCTACCGGCTGTGACCAGCGAATCAGCCAGCGGCCATCCGGCTGGCGTGTGACCACCGCGTCTTCCTGCGGCTCGATCACCAGCGATACCGGCAGCGGATAGGTGGCTCGCTGCTCACGCCGCCGGCGCATCGACACATAGCGGCTGGTTCCGAACAAGGCCCCCACGCCGCCCACCGCCACCAGAGCTGCCCACCATAACGTCATGCACTGTCTCCTCTTTTTGCCTGATTATACCGGAAAGGTGTTCACCCCGGTTTAATATCACGCCCAACGCAGAAGATTATCACTGGTGATGTGGCCCTGAACTGAGCCAGAATGCAGGGAGAGGTATTCAATCGAGGTGCTGCCATGTGGAAAACACTCGTCCTGATCGCTGCGCTTCTGCTGGTGATGGCCCCGCCGCTGCTGGCCCAGACAGAACCGGTAGTCTATGCCGTGCTGCTGTATTCGCCCACCTGCCCGCACTGCCACGATGTCATCAACAACCATCTGCCGGGCATTGCGGAACGCTTTGGCAGCCAGCTTCAGTTGATTCTGGTGGATGTCACCACGCAGGGCGGCGGGGCGCTGGCGCAGTCCGCCTATACCTATTACGCAATACCCCGTGACCGCTGGGTCGTGCCCATGCTGCTGGTGGGCGATCAGGTGCTGATCGGCGGCGTCCAGATTCCTGATGAACTGCCCGGCATCGTCGAGATTGGCCTCGCCAACGGCGGCCTTGATCTGCCCGATTTTCCGGGGATGCGCGAATCCTACAGCCTGTACATGGACGAACAGGTCAGTGTGGCGACTCCTGCACAAACTGTCCAACCCGCAGCGGTAAACTCCCCAACCGATGGGCTGGCGAATGCGCTGGCGACGTTTATCCTGGGGGCGCTGGCGCTCAGTCTGCTGGCGGTGCTGCGCCCTTTATCTGAGCGGCTGGTGCGCGGCGCACAGGGAGCGGCGCTGATCCTCAGCCTGATTCTGGCCGTCTCGCTGGTGATTCAGAATACCACCGATGCGCTGGCGACCCCGCTGGCGTGGGGCAGTCTGGCCCTGCTGCTGGTGGCGGGCGCGCTTTTTTTCCGTCGGACCGATGCGTTCCCACTGGTGGCCGGGGCAGGGCTGGTGGTGGCCGGCTACCTGGCCTATGTCGAAGTGACTCAGACAGAAGCGGTCTGCGGCGCGCTGGGCAACTGCAACGCGGTCCAGCAGAGTGCCTACGCCAGCATTCTGGGTGTGCCCATCGGCGTAATTGGCCTGGCCGGATACGTGGCGCTGCTGGGGGGCTGGCTGCTGGCGAAGCGTTTCCCGGCGCTGCGGCTGGCACTCTTTGGCATGGCGCTGGCCGGAACCGGGTTTTCGATCTACCTGACGTTTCTGGAGCCGTTCGTCATCGGCGCGGTGTGTGCCTGGTGTCTGCTGTCTGCCGCGCTGATGCTGGCGCTGCTGTGGCTGCTGGCCCCGGCAGGGCGGCGACAGGCACGCCAACCGGCGGTCTGAAGCAGAGCAGAAGGATTGTTATCGTCCGGTGTGCAAGGCGCGGATGCTCTACAATAAGCCTATCGTCTGTGCATGAACCGGGGCCTTCCTGATGATAAAACGTTGCCTGCTGGCTGTTTTTTCGCTTATGATTCTGGCCGCTTTCACCACCCAGCAAACACATCTCGCACCGATCACGACACACACTGCCGCGCAAATACAGCCGCTGACCATCTTAGGGCGGGGCCGCGTGTTTGACGCGATCTGGTCACCCGATGGTGAACGCCTGTTTATGACTACCCGCCTGGGTCTCTGGGTGTACGAGGACCTGACCCGGC
>CAZKIB010000061.1:22655-27482 GCA_964552425.1 uncultured Anaerolineaceae bacterium
TGGGCAATGCGAACTGGTCTGAGCAGCCGGTGGTGAACCTGCAAAAAAACTGGGTCGTCGCCTATACGAACAGCGGCCCGCGCTGGCTGGATGGCAGCACCTACGAGCCGCTGGACGTGCCGTTCGCCGGGATGCCGACTTTCAGCCCGGACGGGACATGGATGGCTGTCGATAATGTCATTGTCAATCTGGAGACTGGTTCCGGGCGTCGCGTAGACCTGAGCGCCGACCTTGAGCAGCTCAGGTTCAGCCCCGGTCAGACTGTCTTCAGCCCGGATAACCGCCTTATCGCTGCCCGTTTCGGCTGTGCCGGCTGTCGGGAGGATGCCCGTACCAGTGGTATCGCGCTGATCGATACCGAAACACGCCAGTGGCGGGCAACAATCCCTGTTCCTGAAGAACTGCCGCCGTATGAAGGCCGCCGGCCGCGTATTGACCAGCAGGCTTTTGCCTTCAGCCCTGACAGCCGTACCCTGCAAATCGCCTTTGGGTCGGTCAATTCACCGCATACGCAATCTGTGTCTGCCAACCTCGATCTTGGCTATTGGGACGTTCAGGCCGTGATTGAGCAGGCTGAAACTGAACCGCGCGCATGGCAAAATCTGCATGACAGTACGCCCCATCTGGTGCGCGAACTGACCTTTGGGCTGAATGGACAGTTTCTGGTGGCGGAAACCAGCGCGGTGTCGGGAGGCAGTGCGCGGGTCTGGTTTTATGATGCGGCATCCGGCGAGTCACAATTCACATTTGGGGATGATGGCATTGGCCCGGCTTTCCGGTTGGTGGATCAGCGCGCCTATGTCTTTGCCCTGCGAGATGATGCCCTGCAATTTTTTGATGTGGCGAACGGTGAACTGGCCCTGAAACTGCCGGGGTTTTTTGAGCAGACCGAACGGGCCAACCTCGATCACTGGCAGGCTCGCCACCCTGCTGCGCAGGCAGCGCTCGACCAATGGCAGACTTTGCTGGCGGCACAACCAGACACGCCGGTTGCCGTTGACCGGATCGCTCCCTGGATGGCACTCAGCCCGGACGGCAGCGCAATCGCTATCCTGAGCGGTGGCGCAAATCGTGTGAGCGTTCAGGTTCAGGATCGACAGACTGGCGCAGAAATCGCTCGTTTCGATGCCGGTTTGCGCCTGGACGATTTTACCCATCTGGCTTTTAGCCGGGACAGCCGCTTTGTCATCATCGATAACTGTGACCGCACCTACAGCAGCGAGGCTCCCTTATACGCTGAAATCTGGGACTGGCAGCGCGGCGAACGGGTGGCTTCACTGGAGAATGATCGTCTCTGTCTTCCGCTGTATGTGGATGATCTCAGTGCCATCGAAACGATCAGCGAAGATGGCCGCGTTCAGCCCTGGCAGCCGCAGGCTACCGCGCTGGCCCAGACCCTTCATGGCGACTGGTCGATCTTTGCCTACAGCCTGCCGGGCGATGTGCTGGCCGCTGGCAGCCTGGAGGGTCGGTTGAGTTTGTGGGATGTAACGACGGGTAAAAAACTGGTGGAATGGAGCGCCAGCAGTGAGGAGATTGCGTGGCTGGCCTTTAATGAGGACGGCACGCTGCTGATGACCTCGCGCCCGCATGGCGTCGGCATGATCCTGTGGGGTGTGCCGGGGGATGCGGTCATTCAATCCGGCGGTGTGCAGAATCCGGTTCCGTATATACCGCCCACTGACCAGATTGTGCCCCGTTCGTATCAGGGTATTGGTTAAAACAAAAACCGCGTTCGGCTCTTTCGAACGGAACGCGGTTTAACGGTTCGGCGGGGCGGCAGTTCATTACGCACCCCGGCGAATGGTGGCCTTGCCGGGCTGTTCCGGTTCGGCGGCGAACGTCTCCAGCCTGCTGATGACGGCGCGGACAACCTGGCGGGACGCTTTGCTCAGGGCCGATTCCTGCCGGGGCAGGCGGCTGGCGAGGCGTTCGTTCTCGCGCCAGGCGACCAGGTCATTCTGCCGCTGGTTGACAAAATCGCCGAGTTCACGTGGATCAACAACCATTGTGGTTTTCCTTTTTCTGTGTACGTTCGATAAATCGTGTGATGCTGATTTCCAGCGGGTGATGCACTTTCCCGCTGCTTGTTTTCCTTGCCGTCGATTTCATTCAGCGGTTCGGTTTAGCGACCAAGCATCCGGCTCAGCAGCATGAGCAGGGGCAGTTGGCGGCGATTCTGGCTGCGGCGGGGTTTGCCCCAGCGCCGTCTGGCCGTCCGCTGTCCGATCTCCGTGAGTTCCTGCTGGCGGATCTTGCCGAGTTGATTGAGCATATTCGGGTCCAACATGGTGTTTTGCCTTTCCTGGTTTCAGTTATTCCTGACGATGATTTCAAATTCCAGCCGCTTCTGGCCCAGCGCCGTGACGACGGTCCCGTGCCGGTCCGGGTGCAGGTACAGGATTTCCTGGGTCCCCACCACTACATCTTCGCGGTCCAGCGAGACCCACGCTTTGCCGGTTATCACCCGAATGCCGCGCACACTTGGCGGCAGGGTGAGCGCCGTGCGGCTGTCGAGTGAAACGCGCTGGCTGTCCTCGTTTAGTGCTGGCGATGGTCTGCGAAAGATGTTCATAGTGTGTTCCCCTTCTCCCGATCAACATCGTCTACTCTACGCCGACAGCGCCGAGAAATCGCCTACCACACGCAGACCCCATGATAGTCCAAACGGATTGTCTGTCAACAGGTTAGAAGGGTTCAGAAAGGTTTATAACCAGTAATTTGGGGTTTTAGAAGTTCATTTCAATGCGGATTACAGTCCCCGCGCACAAAACTTTAGACGCCTTTTACTGCGCGATCATTACCCGACCCCCCACCGATTGGGGGTTCGACAAAAGGGGTCAACTGACCTAAGCCGCGATGCGCCTGTTGTGCGATGCTTCTGCCCGCCGCCACCTGTAACCTGATGCTCATGGTGCGCATTGCGTCCTACGGCTGGAGCAAAGAAAAATCATCATGCGCTACACGATGGGAACGCGAGTACAGACGAACGATGGACGGGACTTCGGACGGCTGACCGGCCTGGTTCTGGATTGCGCCAGCCGCGCCGTCACCTATCTGATTGTGCGCCAGGGGCTTATTTTCACCGAGGAGCGGGTCATTCCGGTGGAGATGGTCGTGGAGTCCTCATCCGAAGCCACCCTGCTGCGCGCCTGTGCGCTGCTGCTGCATGGGTCGCCCCAGGCCGAAACCCGTTCTGTGCCGCTGGATTATGCCCTCGTGGGCGGCAGCGCCGGGCTGAGTCACGCCGTTGATCTCCCTGGGGCCATCCTCCTGGATGACTGTGTCGACTATGCTGTGGCGCTCGAACAGCAGTACCGGGACGTGGCCCTATACCGCATGTCGCCGGATACCATCACCTTAAAGGAAGGCGCGTGGATTCTCAGCGAAGACGACCACCACGTCGGCTGCATCGACAGCCTGCTGGTGGACCGCTACAGCGGACGCCTGACCCATATCATCATCGCGCAGGGCCTCCTGCTGAAAACCCGCAAATTGATCCCCGAATTCTGGTGTCACTTTATCGGCGAGGGCGAAGTGCTGCTTGCGCTCGATTCCGCCCTGATCGCCGATATCCCCGACTTTTTCTCCGTTCGCTGATCGCGTCGCGTTTGGGCGCGTCAAGGTCCCTCACCGTTCTGGCTGGCCCCACTCGCAGCCTGCCGGACGCAGCGAAGAAAACCCGCCGCACCCGCTGACGCCCTCCAAATTCGGCGGAGAAGGGTTGGGGATGCGGGGGTTAGCAAAACCCTCGCCCACCGCTGGCAGACTGCACATTCTTCGGTTACACTTAGAAACGGACTGGCAGGAAGTGGCTTGAAGGAGGTGACACCCCCACAATCCGCACACCTTTTGAAATGAACCGGCATTTATTCGCAAATGAATTTGTGAGGTCTGAACAATGCTAAAATCCCGAATTATGCCTGTGCTGCTGCTGGTGGCGCTGCTGGCCCTGTCGCTGGCCCCCGTTGGCGCGCAGGACACCAACCTCTCGATTGTCTGGTTCGCATGGCCGCCGTGCGATCTGCTCACCTCCATCGTCGCGGATTATCCCGACGCCAACGTGACCGTAAGCTGCGTGCCCCTCGACCAGTGGCATGACCAGATTTTTGCCGATTTCGCCGCTCAGGGCGGGGCTGATCTGCCTATCCTCGACAGCCAGTTCATGGGTGAGGCTGTCGTAGGCAATCACATCGTCAACCTGACGGAGTGGATGCAGGCCAACCTGCCGGTGGATGATTACAATCAGGCGGCCCTCAGCTTCTACGGCGAAGTGCCCCTCGGCAGCGGCCAGTTCTATTCTGTGCCGGTCATCACCGACACGCGGATGCTGGTCTACCGCGCCGATCTGTTTGAAAATCCCGACGTGCAGGCCGCTTATCAGGAAGCCACCGGCGCAGATTTGAAAGTGCCCGAAACCTGGACGGAACTGCTGCAAATTGCTCAGTTTTTCAAGGAAACGGACTTCATCGACAACGGTTACGCTTCGCACTGGGTCAACTCCGGCGACCTGGTGCAGACCGCCTGGAATCATATCCTGTGGTCGTTCGGTGGTGAACTGTGGGACGCCGAAACCTACACCGTCGAAGGCGTGCTGAACAATGAAGTCGGCGTGCAGGCGGTTGAATTCGCCCAGCAGTTGGCCGAAACCGGGCCGGTGGGCGTGGCCGGCTTCGCCTTCGATGAAACCGTCGGCGCGATCTGCAACGGCTCCACCGCCATGATCGAAATCTGGTACGGCTTCGGCGGCGTGTTCACCAACCCCAACACCTGCGCCGAATCGGCCAACCTGGGCTATGCCGTCGTCCCCGGCGAAACGGAGCACTT
>CAZKIB010000062.1:0-6491 GCA_964552425.1 uncultured Anaerolineaceae bacterium
CATCTCCGGTTCCAGCATCCAGAATTCCATGAGGTGGCGGCGGGTCTTCGATTTTTCGGCGCGGAAGGTGGGGCCGAAGCAGTAGACCTTGCCGAAGGCCGCCATGTTGGCTTCGTTATACAACTGCCCGGTCTGCGCCAGGTAAGCCGGTTCGCCGAAATAATCAATCTCGAACAGCGTGGTGGTTTCCTCACCGGCTGCCGGGGTGATGATGGGCGTGTCAACCAGCATATAATCGTGATCGTCCAGCCAGTTGCGCATGGCGTTGATGATCGTCGCGCGGATGCGCAGGATGGCCCACTGGCGGCTGGAACGCACCCACAGATGGCGGTTGTCCATCAGGAATTCGATGCCGTGTTCCTTGGGCGTGATGGGATATTCCTCGGCCATCTGGATGAGTTCGAGCGACTTCAGGCCGATCTCGTAGCCGCCGGGATGGCCGGGGGCGCGTTCGTCCCGGCGCACCGTGCCGGTGATGATTAGCGAGGATTCCTGCGTGAGTTTGCTGGCGATGTCGAAGACGGCCTCGTCGAGTTCCTTTTTGAAGGCGACACACTGGACAATGCCCGTGCCATCGCGCAGTTTGATAAATTGCAGGCGGCCCTTGTCGGTGCGGTCATAGACCCAGCCGCGCACCTGCACGTCCTCACCCTCGTGGTTCGCAATATCCGCGATCTGAATCGGCGTCGCCACAGTTCACGATCCTTATCCCATACAGTCGAAGGCCTCATTATAGTGCGTGGGGGGCGGAAATCCAACCGCCGGCAGGTCAGTCGCAGTACGCTCTAGTGAATTCTGGTGGCTCCTGGACCCTCTCTAAATCTCCCCCGAATTCGAGGGAGACTTGTTCCACGCGCGCTCTGGCCCCCGCCCCGAATTCTGCGAAGCGTCCCTGATTGGGGCTTTATTTTATGGCATGGCCCACACGGATGTTATAAAATTCAGTGAATCACAGTTTTCCGGGCCGCAGGTTAAAACCATGCGGCTGATATAAAACAAGTCCGTTAAAACGGACTCAGTAAACTCGAAAACGAGGCTGAGTCCACTTGAGTGGACTTGTCCTTTGGCAGCCGGACGTTTTAACGTCTGGCGGTATCTGAAATTGAGAACATTCCAGTGAATCCTGATTTGGACGATTCTTATGCAGCAAAAAACGGTCTTCATTTCCTACCGCCGCGCCTTGAGCAAGCACCTCGCCCGTGCAATCTATCAGGACCTGAAGATGAACGGCTGGGATGTGTTCCTTGATGTCAACACCATTGACAGCGGCGACTTTGACCGCATCATTCTGAACCAGATTGGGGCGCGCGCGCACTTCATCCTGCTGATTTCACCGGGTTCGCTGGAACGCTGCATCCATTCCGGTGATTGGGTGCTGCGCGAGATACAGGAAGCGGTGCGTCTGGAGCGAAACATCGTGCCCATTGTTGAAGAAGGCGCGGATTTCAGCCGTGAAATGAGTTATTTACCCGCAGATTTACGCGCGATCATCAGCAAAAAGAACGCCCTGCCGCTGCCCCATTTTTTCTTCGACGCTGCCGTTGATATGCTGCGCACGCGCTTTTTGAAGACACCGGAGTACATCACCATTACCGCCGCGCCCGCCGCCGAACGCGCCGAAGTCGAGAGACGTATAGCGGCGGTGGAGGTTGAAATCCCCAGGCCGCCCGCCCACCCGCATGAGACTGCGCTGCAGCGCGCCCAGAGCTTTAACAGCAAGCGCAACCGTGACTGGCCGCCGTATGTGACGGCCTTTGCAGACCTGAAGATTCCCGATATGCCGTTTTGCCTTGTGCCAGCGGGCACATTCAGCATGGGCAGCGATGATGGACATTACAGCGACGAAACACCGGTCCATGAACAAGCTGTCGCGCAGCCCTACTGGATCGCCCAGTATCCGGTGACCAACGCCCAGTGGAAGCTGGCCGTGCAGGCAGGCGCGGTCAAACCGCCGCACAACACCGGTGATGCGTTAAAATGGTTCCAGGATACCGCGATGGCGGATGCGCCTGTTGTCGGTGTGGATTGGTTCATGGCGCGTGATTTTGCCGCCTGGATGGGCTGTCGCCTGCCGACAGAGCTGGAATGGGAGTACGCCGCGCGTGGTGTCGAGAGCCTGCGCCGTCCCTGGGGCAATGAGTGGAATGGAGACATCCCGGTCTGGAGTAAAAACAGTGGTGGCAAACCAGCGCCTGTCACCACGAAGCCGGAGGGGAAAAGCTGGGTCGCCGCCGGGCATATGATTGGCAATGTATGGGAGTGGACGGCTTCGTTATACGAACCCTATCCCTATCAGGCACAGGATGGGCGCGAACGGGATACCGGTAATAAAACAGATGTTCAGCGCGTGCTGCGCGGGGCGTCGTGGGGGAGCTACGTTACGAATGACCTGCGCTCTGCCTGTCGTCACTTCAAAACCCCTGATGACCGCCTCAGCAGGGGTTTTCGTCTCGCCCGTTCTTATTTATAGCTCTGTTCTCTGATTTCTGGTCCCTGGTTTCTAGGCTGGCGCGGGGAAACAGCCTCCGGCCCGCACAGGGAGCACCTCTTATCCCGGTTAAATCGGCAGCCGGTCCGCCCATTTCCCGAAGGCCGGCAGCGGCTCCGCGCGGCTGCTCAGCGCGTGGACCAGGCCCATGATCCAGGCCACGACGCCAAAAATGTAGGCCGCGATGACCAGAGTGAACAGGGCCATGCTCAACACGGCGGCGTAGGGAATCCAGGCCAGCACCCAGGCGACCACGCCCCAGACGACCACCGCGCCGATCAGAAACAGAAACAGCCCGACAGCCTGCCGGACGTGGAACACCGCCAGCGAATTGCCGCGCTGGAAGAACAGCACATACAGCCACCCGATGACCGGGAGCAGGTAAGCGATCACAGCCGGGACGCGGGAGGTGGGGGTCATTGCAGCGCTCCAATGCCTCTGAGTTGCAGTTCTTTGGCAAAATGGCAGCTTACGAAGTGGCCGGGTTCACTTTCGACCAGGGTGGGTTCCTCCTCGCTGCATACCGCCTGGGCATAGCGGCAGCGCGGGTGGAAGATGCAGCCGGAGGGCGGGTTGGCCGGGCTGGGGACTTCGCCCTGCAGGAGGATACGATCCGCCTTGATGTCCGGGTCCGCCGGGGGAACCGCCGAGAGCAGCGCTTCGGTATAAGGATGCAGCGGTTTATTCAGAAGTTCGCTGGTTTCGGCCATCTCGACAATTTTGCCGACGTACATCACGGCGATGCGATCCGAGATATGCTCCACAACGGACAGGTCATGGGCGATAAACACCAGCGTCAGGCCAAGACGATCCCGCAGTTCGGACAGCAGGTTCAGCACCTGGGCCTGCACGGATACATCGAGGGCGGACACCGGTTCATCCGCCACGACCAGACGCGGGTTGAGCGAGAGCGTGCGCGCGAGGCCGATGCGCTGGCGCTGGCCGCCGGAAAACTCATGCGGATACCGGCGCATCAGGGCCGGGTTCAGCCCCACCGATTCCATCAGTTCGGCCACGCGCTGTTCGGCTTCCTTGCCACGCGCCACGCCGTGAATTTCCAGCGGTTCGCTGATGATGTCCCGCACGGTCAGCCGGGGGTTGAGCGAACTGAAGGGGTCCTGAAAGATCATGCGCATTTCGCGGCGCAGGCGCTTCATCTCTTTCTGGTTTAACTGCGCCAGATCAATGCGTTCGCCGGTGGTGCGGTTGTACCAGATTTCGCCGGCAGTCGGGTTATAAAGCCGCAGGATGGTGCGCCCGACGGTGGTTTTGCCGCAGCCGCTTTCCCCCACCAGCCCCAGCACCTCGCCATCGCGCAGCTTAAAGCTGACGCCATCCACCGCCCGGATATGGCCCACGAGCCGCCGCAGCAGTCCCCGGTAGATCGGGAAATGGAGCTTCAGATTTTTGACTTCCAGAATAATGTTGTCTTTACCATTCATCGTTTTTGTCCATCAGGTGGCGGGTACATGCAGGGTCGCTTGCTCCATCAAAATATCGGGATCATTCCATCCCTTCTGCTGCATCAAGTCGTAAAAGGCGCGCCGGAAGATCAGGCGGATATTCACCGTGAGGTCTTCGCCAGCCGGTACAGCGAATGTGTAGCGGGTCGTGTCGGTTGCCAGCGCGGGGATGCGGCTGTCCTCCACCACTGACACGGTGCGCCAGAAGGCGGCGGTGGGCGTTTCGCCGCTCCATTCATCGCGCAGGACTCTGGCGAAGGTCTTGCCCGGCAGGCCGCCATAATCGCCCGAAAAGTCCGGGTTCACCGGCCCCTCGGCCAGGGTAAGCAGATTGCCCGCGCTGTCCTGCGCTTCCACCACCAGAATCATGGAGCGGATGACCGCGTCTGTGGGGATATGATGGCCGGTCTGGTCGTTGGTGATGCTCACCTCGACTTCAAGCTGGCCGCCAGTCACCTGCGCGCTGCTGGTCATCGTCACCGCGTTTTGCAGGAAATCCTCGTCCGCCGCGCCGCGCATGGTGTGGTTATGCAGTTCCACATAGTCCCGTTCGAGGCCGCCGCGTTCGGCAGTGACAAACCGGTTGGCGTCGGATACGGGCATGTGGCAGTCCTGGCAGGTCTGGCCGGTTTCCGGGTCACTGTAGGGGCTGTCCAGCCACTCGCTGTACGAACTGTACACCAGCACCCCGCCTGTAACCGTCATATTGCCGACCACACCGCCCATGACGCCATGATGGCAGCTCGCGCAGAAGCGGCTTTCGGACAGCAGCGGCAGGTAGCTGTCGTCTTTACGATTCACATCAACCAGCGTGCCAAAAAACACCTGATGCTCCGCGTCCGCCGGACGGTGCAGCTTCATGGACAAAATCCCTGGCATATCCTCACGCGGCAGGTTGGTTTCCGGGTTCACCATCACATCACTGGTTTTATGACAGAACTCACAGCTAATCCCCTCGGCGGCATCGCCACGCAGATTAACCGGCATGGCAGGCCAGTCGATCAGGCCATTGGCGCGCTCAATCGTCAGGCTGGTGTGACAGCCCGACCAGCCGCAGTTCTTATTGTTGGGCGCTTTGGAAGCCATCGGCGTGTGGCAGGTGGCGCAGTTGCCGGCCCGGCCCGGATTATCCAGCATAAAGCCCGGCCCATAATGCGGCTGCGTCGGGTCCAAGGGCCGGGGTAAACCATCGCTTCCCCATTGAGTCATCTGACCTTCCTGGCCGTTAACATCCGTTCCGGTGTAGAGGTTCAGAAAACGATGATTGATGGCCGCGCGGGCGTGCTGGTCGACCTGCCATTCTTCGTATTCGCGGTGGCACAGACCGCAGGCCGCCGAACCCTGTTCCTCTTCAAAAGAGAACCACTCATACTCGCTGTTGTCGCGCTGCGAAATGGGCCGCAATGTGATGTCGATACCGTTTTCCCAGTTCGGTTCGGCAGGGTCCAGCGTGGCCCAGCCGATGTAATGCCCCTCTGACCAGGCCGTCACCACCACCGGCTCCGTACCGCCCAACCCGGTTAACGTGAAGGTTCCATTTTCTGCGGTGCGAAGCTGATCTGGCGTGCCCTGGACCTGCACAATTGCGTCCGCAACGGGTCCATCCGTGTCCAGCACAATACCGGAAACAGCAGGTGGCAGCGGCGTGATATTCGGCTGGCTGGACACCAGGGCGGCAGCGAATCCTCCCACCACCACTAAAACGCCGCCCACTGCTAACCATAGGGACTTGCTCATTCGATACCTTCTAAGGTCTATTTCCCCGCATAGGGATCAGCGGCGTCGCGCAGGCCATCACCCAGAAAATTGAAGCCCAGCACCGCCGCGACGATAAACACGATGGGCGCTAAAATCCAGGCATTCTGCCCCAGCGTCTGAATGTCCTGCGTGTTGCGCATCATCAGCCCCCAGCTAATGAGCGGCTCGGTAATGCCGATTCCCAGGAAGCTCAGGAACGACTCCGCCAGAATCACGCCGGGGACCGTCAGCGTCAGGATCACGATGACATGGCTTAACACGTTGGGATACAGATGGCGGAAGATGATGCGCGCATCGGAAGCGCCCATTTCTTTGGCCGCCATGATAAAGTCCGTCTCGCGCAGGGACAGCACCTTGCCACGCACCTCGCGGGCCAGTGTTGTCCAGGTGAGCAGGGCGAAAATGCACGACATCAGCACGAACACAGTGAACGAGTCGGCAGTTTTCGGGACAAGGGCCGCCAGCGCCATCCACAGCGGCAGGTTGGGGAAGGCCGCCACAAACTCGGTAAAACGCTGCATGACGTTGTCGATCCAGCCGCCGTAATAGCCAGAAGCGACGCCAAGAACGGACCCCACTGCCACGCTGATAATCGTCCCGAACAGGCTCATACTCAGGGAGATGCGTCCGGCCTCACAGACTTTGCCCCACAGGTCACGGCCCAGTTTGTCCGTGCCCAGCAGATAGATCGTGCCGCCTTCCTCAACACCAAACAGATGCAGGTTGGAAGGAATCAGACCCAGAATTTTATAGATCGGAAGAGCACACTCTGAACTCCTGAC
>CAZKIB010000062.1:6552-11073 GCA_964552425.1 uncultured Anaerolineaceae bacterium
GAGTTCATACACATAGTTGTAGACAAAAGGCCGCAGGTGAAAGTTACCTTCGGCATCAAAAAAATGGACGCGCTGCGGGGGGATGAACGACGAAGGCAGGTCGATCTGGTAAAGCGAAGTCGGGCTGAAAAAATCGGCGAAAATCGCCAGCATGACCAGCACCAGCACCATGAGCGCACCCACAATCGAAACCGTGCTGCGCCGGAAACGCCGCCAGACGAGGTGCGAATAACTTTCGTCCTCCTCATGCCCGGTGATGATCTGATTTTCTTCTAAAGTTCCATCCATCTGTTCAGCAATCATGCGCGTTCACTTCCTGTGCTAGGTGTAGCGGATGCGGGGGTCAAGAACGGACAAGAAAATATCGGCCAGCAGATTGCCTGCCAGGATCAACGCGCCGTACATCAGCAGCAGCGAACCGGAAATGTAGATGTCCTGATTGACCAGTGACTCATAGAACAATGGCCCCATCGTCGGCAGGCCCAGCACAATCGCCACCTCCAGCTCACCCTGCATCATATAGGGGAGCACCGTACCCTGATAGGCGACAATCGTGTGCAGGGCATTGGGAACGGCGTGCTTGACGATGACCGTATTTTCCTTCAACCCTTTGGAGCGGGCGGTTTGAACATACTGCGCGCCCAGCACATCCAGCAGGTTGCCACGCATCACGCGCATGTTGCGCGCCACGCCGCCCAGCCCGGCGATGACCAGCACCGGCCAGATATGCGCGAACATATCAATGACTTTTTCCAGGCTCCAGGGCGCAAACACATACTGCGGAGAGAAAAAATTGGAAATGCTCGGCTGGCGCAGTTCAATTACCAGGATATACAAGACGATAATCGCAATCGAAAAACGGGGCACAGACGTGAACACAAACGCCATAATCGCGCCAAGATTGTCCCAGAAGCCGTACTTGCGGGGCGCGACGAAGATGCCCAGCCCTACCCCAATGACAGTCGAGATGGTGTGGGCGATAATCGCGACCAGCAGTGTTTTGGGCAGCCGGTCCGCAATCAGTTCGCCCACATCCTTGCGGTAGGCGAACGAGTAGCCAAACTTACCTTCCGTCACCATGCCCTGCACCCACTGGACAAACTGGGTCGCCACAGGCTGGTCCAGACCATACTGCACGCGCACAATGTCGGCGGCGCGGCGGGCTTCCTCTGCGGGCGAACCCCGATCCAGCAGGTATTGTTCATAGCGGCTGGCAAAGTCGCCGGGTGGCAGTTTGATAATAATAAAGGAAACAATCCCAATGCCGATCAGCAAAAAGAAGGCAATAAGTATACGCCGAAGAATATAACCTAACATGCCACCTCCACAAAACAGCCCTGAAAGGTTGAGTTGGAGGACTGCTCCTCCAACCCAACCAGTGACACAGGTTTACTGATAGACCGGGATAGTGCCCGGGCGGTTCTGCGGAAGCTGTTCTTCTACCGGAGTCCACAGGGTATCCAGCAGGATGGCATCTTCCACCCAGGTGTACATAAAGACGGGCGTACCATTCGGCACGTTCTTGACGCGCTTGGACAGGCCGAGGCCGTAGCGCCCGACAAAGACACCCAGATTGTAGACATTCTCGGTGAAGATATTGTTGTATTCATACATCAGTTCACGGCGGCCTTCGGCGTCGAAGGTCGAGCGGTACTCCGCGATGAGTTCGACCAGACGCGGTTCGAAGTCCATCAGCACACGCGCCTCGTCACCTTCCCGATGCCAGTTGAAGCCGGTCTTGGTGTTCGGGGCCAGTGCGGTGATGTTCGTGAACGGCAGCGCGAACGGCTGACCGCCGCGATCCACTGAAATATCCCACGTACCGGCGATATTGGTTTCGTTGCGGGTCGCGCTGTCCATGATGCGCATGTTGATCTGAATGCCCACTTCGCCCCACTGATTCACAAGGGCTTCGGCGACACTCTGGGTTTCTTTGGCGTCCTGTGAGGCCAGCATCTGGAGAACAACCGGTTCGCCCGCCATTGGGCCTTCGGTCCACTCACGCACCCCATCGCCATTGGTATCCATCAGGCCCATTTCGTCCAGCAGCACGTTGGCTGAGGCAGGGTCATAGGGATAGTAGACTACCGATTCCTTGTTGAAATCCGGCGCGCCGGGATACAGACCGCCGGCCCACCCGCGCAGGAATGGCCCACGCATAATCGACTGAGCGATGCCATCGCGGTCTGTGGCGTAGCTCAAAGCCTGACGGAAGCGCAGGTCACGGTTCAGCTCACGGATGGCCTGATCGCGTTCATTTTCGACGCCGAGCGTCAGCGCATAGTTGAATGCGACATAGTAGCCCAGGGTTTCCGGCCCCCAACTGACAGTGTAAGGCGCATCCTCGGCCTGGGCCTGGGTCATGGCCTCCACAAAGGTGCTGGGGTTTTCCAGGTTCATATGGTCGCAGTCGCCCGCGATAGTGCAAAGGTCACGCCCGATACCGCTGGGGCCTTTGCGATACTGGATTTCGTCCATGTAGGGAAGCTGATTGCCGGCTTCGTCGACTTTCCAGTAGTAGGGGTTGCGGCGCATAATCATGAGTTCGTCGGTCTGATATTCGGTGATGGCCCATGGTCCCATCGTGACGAGAGGCAGGGTGTCCGGGGTCAGTGCGTTGGCAAAGTCCACATAGCTTGGTTTGGGGTCGGCTTCGCTCCATTTGGGGTGCAGGGGCCGAAGCTGGTGGGCCGGCATCACATGGAAATTGTCTTCATTCATCAGGTAGAACACATCCAGCGGTTTGGAGACCGGGAAGGTGAACTTGATGGTGAAGTCATCCACTTTTTCGAGGACGGTGGGTTCGCCGTCCCACGACCAGGCATCAATGTGCCGGGGGGCCGCGACGTTTTCATCCAGGATGTAGCCTTCCCAGACGAACATGACATCATCGGCGGTGAAAGGCATCCCATCGGACCATTTCGCGCCTTCGATCAGGTGCATGGTCAGTTCCATGCCATCTTCGGACCATTCCCAGCTTTTGGCGATTTCGGGCATCGGTTCGATGTCCTGATCGGCGCGGAACAGCGGGCCGGTTTTAACGAGCGCGCCGTAGCGGGAGGTGTACGATTCAATGCCGAACCAGCCCATGGTGGTGCCGGCCATGTCGTTGTAACCAGCCGTCGGGCAGGCCGAGAAACCGCGCCACAGATCACCGTACACGCCGATGCCGTCTTTCATCCCTGAAGTCAGGTAGACCTGGGGTTCGACAGGCAGACGTTCTTCAACGGGCGGCAGTTCACCGGACTCGACGAACGGATCCAGCATGGGGGCCTGGTGGTATTCTGGCAGGGCCATGTAAGTGACAATTTCGCTGATGGGCTGCCGGTTGACTTCGGCGCCGCCCACACCAATGTCATTCGGATCGGGGTACGGAATGGGAGCCGCGACCTGGGCCGCAGGGGCCGGGGCGGGGTGCGCCATGACGGTGGATAAAGTCGCCGCACCAACCACAAAGACGATGCAGACGAGCAAAGCAGCGCTGCGCCACTTGGTTTGACGGAGTTTCATTTGTGAATCCTCCTAAAACGATAAGTACAAAACAGACTTTCCTGTGACTGCACACGGGCAGCCCCACAATCCGGCTCATGCTGACAAGGCAGACTTTTCAGGCAGGAGCCACACTCTTCGTGCGATTTTTTTATAGGCGTCACCTCCTTACAGGTACTACCGGACTGAACTCGCTTCACGAGAGCGATGAGACGCGCGTCTCAGTACAACCAGCACGCGGTCTGATGACCGGGACGCACTTCCTGCAACACGGGCTGTTGCTCGTGACAGATTTTCATGGCATGGGGGCAGCGCGGCGCAAACGCGCAGCCGGGGATCACATCCGTCGGCATGGGGACCATCCCCTTAATAGGCACAAGGTCCTTCTGACCTTTGCGGCCCAGCACCGGCACAGAATTGAGCAGGCCCACCGTGTAAGGATGCAGCGGTTCGTGGAACAGGTCGCGTGTGTCGGCATGTTCCACCACTTTGCCCAGATACATCACGGCGACCTCCGCAGCCATCTGGGAAACCACACCGAGATTATGGGTGATGATGATGATGGAGGCGTCAAAATCCGCCTGAAGTTCGTTCATCAGGTCCAGAATCTGCGATTGTACGGTGACATCCAGGGCGGTGGTGGGTTCATCGGCGATCAGAATGGCGGGGTTGCAGGACAGCGCCAGAGCGATCATCACACGCTGACGCATCCCACCGCTTAACTGGTGGGGGTATTCATGCAGACGCTGTTTGGGCGCGCTGATCTGCACTTTGGTCAGCATTTCCAGCGCGCGGTCCAGCGCTTCCTTACGCCCGACTTTCTGATGCACCTCAACCGCTTCGGCGATCTGATCACCAATCGTATACAACGGGTTGAGGGACATCATCGGTTCCTGGAAGACGATGGCAATTTCGCCGCCGCGAATCTCGCGCATGAGGGGGCCGCGCGGGTCCAGTTTGGCGAGGTCGACCACTTCATCGGTCTTTTTGCGGTGCAGTTCGATCTGCCCGTCGACAATTTTGCCGGGGGGA
>CAZKIB010000062.1:11103-14055 GCA_964552425.1 uncultured Anaerolineaceae bacterium
GGATCAGGCGCATAATGGACATCGCCATGACACTTTTGCCGCAGCCGCTTTCGCCGACGATGCCCAGGGTGCTTTTGCGCGGCAGGACCAGGTCAACTCCGTCCAGCGCGCGCACGGTGCTGCGTTCAAGAAAAAAATAGGTTTTTAAATTCTTGATCTCCAGGACAGGCGACGAGGACTTTCCATTTTCTTGGGGCATGATCAAGTTGTCCTTTTAAGCATGAACGCATTCTTCTATTTAACATTTTTGCCCGCATCCGCGCGCTGCCCCGCAAAACCGTTTTGTGACCAAAGTTAAAAGTAAAATTCGCAAAATGACGGCAGGCAGGCATATTATTCATAGGATCGCACAAACAAGGCCCAGTCAAGAACGACGTGGGTGAATACAACGGCACATCAAATTCGAACAAACATAAGCCAATGGGAACAGGGTTACAGGGGAAAGTCAAACCGGGGGGACACGTGTCCCTAAAATCAACAAAACTGGAACAAAAATTACAATTCCCGGCTGGCATGTTAAGGTCTATATGAACTCAATAAACTAATTGTACAATTACATCCAAACATTTCTGCCGGTTATTTAAGCACCATTGTGAGATGTTGTCAAGTGATCTGCCAGCAAAACGAACAGGGAAAAATGTTCATTCGAACATTGCGACTCCATGAATAAAGAAGAACGCCAGAATCATATTATCCAGCTTCTTGAAAAGGCCAACGGGCAGCAGGTCCTCGGCACGCGCGAACTGGCCGCCCACTTCGGCGTTTCTGAAATGACGGTGCGCCGCGACTTACAGGCGCTTTCGCGCGACGGGATGCTGCGGCGGCTGCACGGCGGGGCTTCGCCTTTGCCAGAACCGCAGGAAGCGCCCCGCAGAGAAATTGGCATCGTTCTGGTTTCCACAACTGGCAAGTACAGCGACCCTTTCTTCAACGCGATTCTGGAAGGGGCAGACCACCGGCTGAAGGAACTGGGCTATCGGGTGGCTTATATCAACACGCAGGCCGAAATCAGCACGGCGGCGCAGGCACGTGACCTGCTCCAGTCGCACCCGGTGGATGGCATTATTCTGGTGGGCTTTGTGCGCGGTGAAAGCATTGACTACCTGCGGGCGAATTTACGCACCATTATCCAGACAACGGATCCGATTGGCCCGGAACTGGATACCATCAGCTTTGACGGGTATCGCGGAATGCGCATGATGGTTGACCATCTGGCCGGGCGAGGCTGCCGGCGTCTGGGCTTCATCAGCGGGGGTGTCGATGCCCGCAACCAGGGATTTATGGATGGGGTTATGGCGCACGGCCTGCCAGCAGACGATGAATTGTGCCTGCTGCTGCCATTCGGGCTGGATGGCTGGACGCCGGAACTGGGCCACGAAGGAGCCATGCGGCTGATGCAGCTTCCCAACCCGCCCGATGCGATTGTGTGCGCGTCCGACCGCATCGCCATCGGGGCGATTCAATGGCTGCACCAGCATCATTTCCATGTGCCCGGCGACGTGGCTGTGACCGGGTTCGACAATATTCCCGAATCGGCCTTTACTGTGCCGTCGCTGACCACCGTGCATGTCCACAAGCAGTTGATGGGCGCGCTGGCTGCCGAACGCGCCGTGAAACGCATCGAAAACGAGGATGAAATTCCGCTGGCGATCATCACGCCCACCCATCTCGTGATCCGCCAGTCGTGTGGCAGCAGCGCCACTGAACGTGGGCATTAAGAACAGGTTATAGAAAATTGGAGCGAAATCCGGTCTAATGGGCGGCCTGACCACACAGGAGTCTGTTTCATGACCGAAACCTCTACCCCGGCAAAAGTCTCTTATATGGAATTGATTCAGGTGTTTACACGCCTGAGCCTGACCGCGTTTGGCGGCCCGGTGGCGCATATCGCCATCGCCGAAGATGAAATTGTCCACCGGCGCAAGTGGCTGACCCGCGAACATTACCTCGATCTGATCGCCGCGACCAACCTGATCCCCGGCCCAAACTCTACCGAAGTGATGATCCACGTCGGATATACCTTACGCGGCATCCCCGGCGCGCTGGTGACGGGAAGCTGCTTCATTATCCCGGCGTTTCTGCTGACGCTGGCGCTGTCGGTGCTGTACGTCAGCACAGGCAGTCTGCCGCAGGCCAACGCGCTGTTCTGGGGCATCCAGCCGGTGATTGTCGCCATCATCGCCAACGCCGGTTATCGCCTGCTGCTGTCGGCCATAAAAGGGCGCGAACTCTGGGCGCTGTTTATCGTCAGCACGCTGGTGATCGGCCTGCTGAATGCGCCAGAAGTGATTGTCATGCTGGTGGCCGGGCTGCTGTACGCGGTTTATCAGACCGGGCGCGGGCAGACGGTGTCGGCGCTGCTGCTGTTTTTCGGCGGGCCGCTGCAAGCCACTGCGCCGCTGGTCGCTGCGGCTGGTCCTTCCCTGTTCGATCTGTTCATTTATTTCCTGCGCATCGGCGCGGTGCTGTTTGGCAGCGGGTATATTCTGATCGCCTATATCCAGCAGGACGTGGTGAACACCTTCGGCTGGCTGACCGGGCAGCAGCTTCTCGACGCTATCGCCATCGGGCAGACGACACCGGGGCCGGTTTCGACCACAGCGGCGGTGGTGGGTTATATCCTTGCCGGTGTGCCCGGCGCAGTCGTCTCGAACATCGGCATTTTTCTGCCGTCGTTTGTCTTCGTCATTCTCAGCGCGCCGCTGATCCCGCGAATGCGCCGCAGCCGGTTTATGAGCGCCTTTCTTTCGGGCGTGAATGCCGGGGTGATCGCCGCGATTCTGGTGACGCTCATTGACCTGACACGGGTAGCGCTGCTGTCGCTGGATGGCACACAGTTCAGTCTGCTGGCGATTGTGATTGGGGCTGCCAGCCTGTTCGCGCTGGTGCGTTTCAGCATCAACGCTACCTGGCTGATTCTGGCGGGCGCGCTGACCGGCCTGCTCGCCGGAC
>CAZKIB010000062.1:14065-27347 GCA_964552425.1 uncultured Anaerolineaceae bacterium
GTATGGATAATCACCCTGGTCTGATCGCCGGACAGATCGGGCTGGCATGAAGGAAGCCTTTGGGCTGGATTTCGCGGGCTATTCCGGCGGCAAAACCGCCCTGGCCCATGCCCGCCAGATTGCGCCGGATCATGTGGAGATTACCGTGTATGACGATCATATCTTCGCGCAGAAAGTGCCCCGCAGCGCCCGGCTGGCACAGGTGGTGGAGGAAGAACGCGCGCTGCTGCGGGCCTGCTGCGCACGCGGGCCGGTGATGGTGGACCTGCCATTGGAACTGGATGATCTGCCGCGCCCTGCCGACCCGGCCTTTGTGTGGGAACTGGTGCATCGCCCGGTGGATTATGCGCTGGACGCCATGCCGCCGCTGGCGAACCTGATCGGCGCGCCGGTGGCCCGTTTCCTGAACCTGCTGCATGAACTCCCGGCGGATTGGCCTGGCACGCGCCTGTTCGAGACGTATCCCGCCGCCGCGCTGGAACTTCTCGGCCTGCATGGGCGCGGTTACAAATCGAACAGCGGTGTGGTCATGCAGTTTGCCAGTGGGCAGTGGCGCGGCGAAGGCAAAGCGGCGTTGATGGCCGAGAATGCCAGGCGACTCGGCTGGATCGCAGACGCCCCATTGATCTTGACGGACGATGAATTTGACGCGGCCCTGTGCGCCCTGACCGGCATCGCCGGCGCGGATCATCAACTGCGCGAGGAACGGCTGGACGTGGAAATCACCCGGCGCATTCACGACAAGAGTCCCGAAACCGCCTTCCAGACCTTCCACGCCCCGCGCAGCTTTGTCCTGCTGGAGCGTGTGCCGGCGCAAAAGGTAAACTTATACAAGAGCAGATTCGATTTTGCTTCTATGCTATAAGAAAAGAAGGACTCTCCAAAGGCAGGAATTTGTACGGTAAACCTTTCATCAAAAAAAATCACAAGATTTATTGTCTAAAATGGAACCGATTCCGTATTACGGTAATTTTGTTTGGATTTTCCAAATTTGGGTCTGTATCTTCGGGTCGTATGGTTTTTTGTTGAATAGTAAAAACCATAATCTTTTGGGCGTGGCAACCGATGTGGGTGTGGTGGGTTTCTTGATTCTTCTTACCCTCGGCTACCTCTGGTATGTATATCAGATCAATTTTGGGGTCAGATTGACCTTATCCGAGGAAATGGGTGAATATCGCGGAATGGGTTATCGAATTCAGTTCAAATGGGTTGATGTGGACGAAGTAAACTACATACCATTGCCCCGTAGTCAACCAGGATCTACCCAATACCAGTTATGTTTATACCTCGATAAACCGCATAAGGTATACCGGGGTATTCACATGCCCAATCTGTCGTTTGCGGTTTACCCAAATCGTATTCCACTGGATATGCTTTACCCTCAAGGGAGCCTGAACATCAAACCTGTGTCGGAGCAAGAAGCGATCATTTTTTACAATCACTTTATGGAAACTCCGTTGGGCCAGGACCTTTTGAGATATGCACCTCATGCTTTTCGATTTCATCTTCATCGTTATCTTGATGAGATAAGCGATACACCGTGAGAGATTAACCTGCATTCAGTGTGAACACCGTAATTTCCGGGCGGCAGTTAAACCGCACCGCCGGTTGAACGGTTCCTATTCCCCGGTTGGTGTATTGAATCATGTCTCCGACCTGATAGCGCCCCACTGGGTATTTGCGCCCGTAGCGCGGCGTTACCGGGGGGCCGAAGAACGGCAGAATGACCTGGCCGCCGTGTGAATGGCCGGAAATTTGCAGGTCGAAGCGTCCGGTAGGCGCGCTGAAGTCGGCAAAGTCCGGCTCGTGCGCCAGCAGCACCGCCGCGCCCTCGGCCGGCAGTTGTTCCAGCACCCGGTCCAGCCGGTCCAGATGCTCCCACAGGGAATCCACGCCGGCGATATGCAGCGTTGCGCCATTCCGGTTCAGCGTCATAAACCCGTTGCTCACATCGGTGATCTGGCTGGCGCGGGCGATGTCCCGCACGGCGCGCACATCCGTCCAGTGATCGTGATTGCCCATGACACACACCACACCATCGCGTGCCCGCAGTTCGCGCAGCGCTTCGATCAGACCGGGAGCCTGCCGCGCCACCGAGCCATGCGTCACAAAATCGCCGGTAATCGCCACCAGGTCCGGCTGCTGCTGGTTAACCCGTTCGACGACTTCCTGCAAGCGGGCCGGGGTCATGCCTGTGCCCATATGAATATCGCTCAACTGCGCCAGTCTGTAACCATCGAAGCTGGCGGACAGGCGCGGGAGGGTCAACTGGACGGGCACAACTTCCAGCCAGCCCGGTTCAATATCGCGCGCATACACCAGCCCGCCAACACCGGCAGCGGCGGTCATCACGGTGGATACAAGACTCGCTTTGAGAAACTGGCGGCGGGAAAGTGGCATCGTCTGTCCTTAAAAAGGTCGCTATACTCCAATCAGCATAACACAGTGAAACCGAGGGTTTCATGAAAGTTTCCAGTGTCTTCAAAATCGCGTTCCTGCTGATCGTCGGGGTGATGATCGTGCTGGCGGTATTCGCAATGGTTACGCGCCCGGTTCCCCCCGGCCCGCTGACTCAGGCACAGGTCGAACAGACGGTGGTGGCGGAGGTCGACGCCCGTCTCACACAGACAGCGGTAGTTGCGCCGGCCACCGCCTTGCCCAATATCGAGGCGACTGTCGCGGCCCGGCTGGCGGCATCCCCCGCCCCGACAGACGACCCGAACCTGATCCCGGTGGCGCAGCTTGAAGAAAGCGGCGGCGCGGTGGGGTTTGTCGGTGGGGTCGCCAACGGTATTTTCGGGCTGCTGCGCGGGTTGTGGAATCTGTTCAGCTTTGGCGGCATCGGGCTGCAACTGTGCTGCTGCCTGCTGGTTCCGCTCGGCGCGCTGGTGGCGCTGGCGCGGGAGAGTATCCAGGTGCGGGGGTAGACCCTGCCGGTTCGCCGTTCCCGGCAGGGCTGTGGCGCGATGAACTACACCCGTTCAAAATAGCCGGATTCGGCGACAATTTCATCGGAGGCGATAAAGGTGGCTTCCTCAACGGTTTTGCCGGTGCGTTTGAGATACGCCTGCACAATATGATAGCCCACCGCATAACCCCCAAAGGGCGGCATCCCGACCTTCGGGAAGTTCCATTTCTCCGCGAAGTGATCGCCAAAAATGTAGCTGCGCACATCGCCGCGCAGTTCCAGCGCGCCCCGGACCACTGCCCTGGCCTGTTCCAGCCCGGCGGCGTCAATATCGGTCACATAGTAGCCGACAACTCCTTCGCCGTACAACTGCGCCGCGAAGGATTCCGCCATGCCTTCCAGCACGACGTAATCCGCCACGCTGTAGGGCTGCTGGAAGGTCCAGGGGAACAGGCCCAGCCGGACGATATGATGCAGTTCATGCGCGACCAGCCCCGGCAGGCGCGGAAGGTTGTAGTCGTTGGGGGTATCAAAGATGCCGACCACATGACCGGGGAACTGGAAGCCAGTGTAACCCCGGTTGCTCGGCTCGGCTTTGGCCGGGTCCGTGAGCAGCAGCCAGCCAGTGATGTGATTCACCGCGATGCGCTCCGCATAGGGCACGAAACGCTTCCCCGCTGCGGCCAGCGCGTCCGCCGCGATGGTCCAGGCGTCCGCCGCTTCCAGCCGACGCAGCGCGTCCGGGGCATCCGTCAGGTCTTCGGGCAGCAGCAGACCCCATACGCGCGCGGATTCCAGCACATCGCCCTGCGCGGGGATATGCGGCGCGGACTGCTGCATCGCCTCGAACAGCGGGCCGAAACTCTCCACAAAATGGCGTTCCTTTGTGGCCCTGTCCGGCGCGGTGATGATCTGCCGGTAAATTGTATGGGTGGGGATCAGATCGGTGTGCATTGTCGTTATCTCCTTTGAGAAGCGTATAGAGGCTGAAATGAATTTTTCAGCTTGTGCCACCGATTAAAATCGACGGCAAGGCAAAACAAGTCCCGCAGGGACTGAGTCAGCGGAACCTGAGGGTATGCTGCCGGATAGGCTGCGCACCGTCCGGCGCGAAAAAGTGCCCGACACACGCTAGCGCCGGGTTCTGTGTCAAAGGCCATGCCCTGTTTTCCCTTTGCGTCTCTGCGGCTTTGCGTTAATTTGTACGTTCCGCCACGAACACATGCAGCTTACGCTATCCCGTAACGTCAGGGTCAAGAGGCAAATCTGGACAACAGGCCGAATTGCTGGATAATTGCGGAGTTTAACACATTCTGACCCGGAAAAACCCGATGAAATCCATCCATACCTTTTATGTCCTCATCATCACGCAGATTTTTTCGCTGATCGGCAGCCGCATGACGGGCATCGCCATCGGCATTAAAGTCTTTTCGGACACGGGGGACAGCGCGCCGCTGCTGATCGCCGCGTTTTTCGCCGAACTGCCGGGGATGCTGGGCAGCAGTCTGACCGGGTTTATCGCGGACCGGCTGGACCGGCGGCGGGTGATAATGCTGGGGGACGCGGGTCAGGCAGTGGCGACGACGCTGCTGATGCTGAGTTTTCTCACGGAGAGTTTTCAACTCTGGCATCTGTACGTCATGATGCTGTTTATGGGCATCTTCAGCACGCTTCAGGGTCCAGCGAGCCAGGCCGCCATCACCATGCTTGTGCCGGAAAATCAGCGGGACCGCGCCAATGGCATCCGCGAGATTGGCTTTCCGCTGGCCGGGGTGATCGCGCCGGCGGTGGCGGGCCTGCTGTACAGCGTGGTCGGCGTGGTAGGGGTCATGCTGATTGATCTGGCGACGTTTGGCGTGGCGATCATCGTCATTTCGCTGATTCGTATCCCGCGCCCGCAGCAGTCCGCCGAAGACCGTGAAGCCGGCGGGGTCTGGTGGCGTGAAATTCTGGGGGGGTGGCGCTTTCTGTGGCAGCGGCCGGCCCTGATGGGCACGGTGACGTTCATTTCGTTCATCTGGTTCCTGATTAATGGCCCGCTGGCGACAGAGACCCCTTACATCCTGAGCATCACCGGAAGCGAGGAAACACTCGGCATTCTGCTGAGTGCCATGAGCTTTGGCGCGTTTATCGGGGCGACTTCGGTGGCGATCATGGGCCGGGCGCGCCACCGCATCCGCCTGATTATGGGCGGAATGCTGCTGCATGGCGCGGCGATGATCGTTTATGGCGTCGTGCGCGACCCGCTGCTGCTGGGGCTGGCGCTGATTGTGATGATGTTTCCGCTGGCGGCCATCGGCGCGTTGTTCGCCACCATTTTGCAGAACAAGACCCCGCCCGATTTGCAGGGGCGCGTGTTCGGCGCTTACGGTCAGATGGGGATGCTGCTGACACCCTTTTCGTTTCTCATCACTGCCGCGCTGGTCGATAATGTGCTGGAACCAGCAGTGAATCAGCCCGGTTGGGCAGCCTTCGCGCCGCTGTTGGGCAGCCAGCCGGGAGCCGGAATTGGCCTGCTGCTGGTCATCGTCGGCGGCATCATCATCGTGACCACCCTGGTGGTGTATGCCATCCCGGCGGTTCGCCGGCTCGAACAGGATTTGCCGGACTATGCTGTCGAGCCGGAATCCACCCCGGCGGCCTGAAGATTATACGAGGCGCAGGCGTTCTTCCGCCGCCAGTACATAAGCCATGTGCAGGTCGAACCCGATGTAATGCCGCCTGAGACGCTTGCAGGCCACCGCAGTGGTCCCGCTGCCGATGAACGGGTCCAGCACGATCTGGCCTTCCCGTGTGGTCAGGCTGACCAGAAATTCGACCAGTCTGAGCGGTTTCTGCGTTTCATGCAGGCGCGGTTCATCCGCTTCAAACCAGAAGTTCAGCAGATTGGGCGGCGTTTTGCCGTCGAGCTGTGCGGCGTCCAGGTTGATGGCCCCGATTTCATTGCGCAGAATGTTATCGGTAAGGGTGTGGCGATAGGGTTTGAACATCCACGCGATAGGTTCCCATTTGGGCGCGAGATTGCCCAGCCGCCAGCCCTGCCAGTATTCCGCCTCGGTATGCAGCCCGCGTCTTTCCAGAATGCCGCTGAGACGCTGCGCCCGGTGGTGCGCGCTCGGCTTCTCCCAGGCCAGAATATCGCGCAGGATGAAGCCGCAGTCTTCCAGCGCGATAACCGCCCGGTGAAACATGCGCCGCGCCCCGAAGATGAACACACTCGCGCCGTCTTTCAGCTTGGGGTAGACCAGCGCGCCCCACTGCCCGCACCATGCCTGATACTCCTGTGGGATGAGGCGATCCGCCTGGTTCCAGCCGCGCAGGGGTTTGCCGCGCCGCTCGAACGCGCTCTTGCCGCGCTGCGCCGGGGACTGCCCCAGCAGCGCCGAATTGGTGTTGGCGTGCAGCACATCCCAGTCGTTCTGGTTGATGCCGTACGGTATGTCTGAAATAAAACAGTGAATGCTGTCGTCTTGCAGGTGAGGCAAATGCTCCATGCAATCGCCTTGAACGATGCGATCCAGATAACTATGCGTTGAGTCAGCCATGGGGTGTAATCTATCTTAAGGTTAAAGTGTCTAAAATAACACATAGTACCTAAGCTTACGAGTTTACATCTTTCCTGAAATGGATTACACCTGCTATCCGGGAAACGGCCTGAAGAACGGATTGTCCTGAAAGGTGTGTATTTTTCGTGTTTTGAACGCCTGGGGCTACAATTCAGACTCGACAAGGAGAGGAAGCATGTTCCCGATTATCGACGGCCACAATGACGCCCTGATGGATTACCTTCCGGTAGGCAGACATGCGCCGGAAAGCTTTGTGCAGCCGCACCCGGACCGCCAGATTGACCTGCCCCGGATGCAGGCCGGCGGTGTGCGCGGCGGCTTTTTCGCGGTGTTTATCCCTGACAAAGCCTCCATGTCGATGGTGCATCACTTCCAGCCGGACGAGGAATATGTCCTCCCGGCGCTGGACTTCGACACCGCGCAGCGTTTGACGATGGCAATGGCCGCCAACCTGTTCCGCATGGAGGCGGCCTCGAACGGCGCGTTCAAAGTGGTGCGGACTGCGGACGAGATGGACGCCTGTATGCGGGATGGGACCACCGGCGCGGTGCTGCATTTCGAGGGGGCGGAAGCTATCGACGCCGATTTCCACGCTCTGGAAGTTTATTATCGGGCCGGGCTGCGCTCATTGGGGCTGGTGTGGAGCCGCCCGACCCTCTTCGCCGAGGGTGTCCCCTTCAAATTCCCGCACTCGCCGGATACCGGCCCCGGCCTGACGGACGCGGGCAAGGCGCTGGTCAAAGCCTGCAACCAGCTTGGCGTTCTGATCGACCTGTCCCACCTGAACGAAAAAGGCTTCTGGGATGTCGCTCGCATCACCGACGCGCCGCTGGTCGCCACACATTCCAACGCGCACGCTTTATGCCCGCTGCCGCGCAACCTGACTGACCAGCAGCTTGACGCTATCAGGGAATCCGGCGGGATCGTCGGCGTCAATTTTGTGGTGATGCTGGTGCGTTCGGACGCGGCCAACGACGCGGATACCCCGCTGGCGGATGTCGTGCGCCACATCGACTATCTGGTGGATCGCATGGGCATCGAGCATGTCGGTTTCGGTTCCGACTTCGGCGCGGCCACTGTCCCAAATGAACTGAACAGCGCCAGCCAGTTCCCGGCGCTGATCGAGGCGCTGCGCGGGGCCGGTTATGATGACGACGCGCTCAATAAACTCACCCATCAGAACTGGCTGCGCGTCCTCCGCCAGACGTGGAAATAAATGCTTGCTGCGATGACACGGTATAGCGCTTTTCTTATCTTATTGGTGTACATCGGCCTGACCGTTGACTTGAAGGCAGCACAGGACACGACTTCTATACCGGCCCATATCACCCGGCTAGCGTGGCGACCTGATGGCAGTCTGCTGGCGGTTGGAACCGACAAAGGCGTACAACTTCTTGATCCTGACTTTCGCACGCTGAAGCACTTTGATGACGAAACTGGTATCGTACTTGATCTGGTCTGGAGCCATGACAGGTACAGGCTGGCGGTGAGCAGCCGGGAATGCGGCCTGCAAATCTGGCAAATCGATGCTGAAACGCGCCGAATGTTTCATGAGGGTACGCTTTGCTGGATTTTTCCTGAATGGAGCCGCAGTGGACGCTGGCTGGCATTTCGAGATCAAGATCACAGGCTCTGGCTGATAGACACGAACACTTCCAGCCCGCTGACACGTCTTGCAGGAGAAGTCACAGCCTGGGAGTGGCATCCGCAGCACGATTGGCTGGCGCTGGCACTGACAGACAATACTGTCCGGGTCCTGGATGTTGAGCGCGGCGAGTTCATCTGGAGGGTGGACAGTGCTGGTACGGATATAAGCTGGGCGCCAGATGGTAGTTCACTCGCGGCTATCATCAATTCCGGCACAAAAACGGTGGTGTGGTTGAGCGAGTTTGGCCCAGTTGAGGTCCAGCGCCCACTGTATCATGGCGTTCGTGTGTGGAATCTCAAAACCAACCGAATTCAAGTAGAAATCAGGATTGAGGATATTACAACTTTATCTACCCTTGATTGGCTTCCTGGCAATCTGATCGGTGGATATTGTCGCACCTACAATGAAGTCTTCCATACAACGTATGTTTGTCTGTGGGACTCCGCGACGAACCAACGGTACGAATATGGCAGCGGCGGAGCAACGGGTTATTTAAGCAGTTACACCTGGAGTCCCGACGGCAGTCATTTGAGTGTCGAGAGGTTCTGGAAGACATCTTCAACATCAATCTATCGTCTGGATGAGGCATCATCTGGGGTCCATTTAAGTGGTGGGAATGCTGTCTGGTCACCTGATAGTCAAGGTATGACGATGTTTTCGGTTCTCAATGAAGGCATACTGATTCATTACGACACTTTGACCAATACCAGTATGGAGTATCGGGTATTTGACTGGCCCGACCCCTAACTTTTGGGGGGACACGAGGATGAAGGCCGTCCTAAGATAGCCATAGTGAGTCGCGTCATCAGGGGGTTTTATGAGCACACAGACGCAGCCGGTTACCATCAACAAATGGGGTTATAACACCATCGCCAAGCAGCTCCTCTCGCCCATCTTGCTGGGGGCGTTGATGTTCTGGCTGGCGGGAACCACCGATTGGGCCTGGGGGTGGGTTTTTACCGTCGTGCATACCCTGGCCTGGGCGATGATGACCGTCGTCCTCATCCTGAAAAACCCGGAACTGCTCAACGCGCGCGGCAAAGTTCGGGCAGGGGCCAAACAGTGGGACCTGATTGTCCTCACCATCTACGGGCTGGACTGGATCGCTATGCTGGTCGTCGGCGCGCTGGACGTGCGCTACGGCTGGACCGGGCCAGTCAATCCGGTTTGGCTCATCTTCGGCAACATCCTGATTCTGGTGGGCTTTGCCATCACCACCTGGGCGATGGCCGTGAACCGCAACTTTGAAGTGGCCGTGCGCATTCAGGATGATCGCGGCCATCGCGTCAATTCCAGCGGGCCGTATCATTACGTGCGCCATCCGGGTTATACCGGCGTCATTATGGCCTTCTATTTTGGGATGCCGCTGGCGCTGGGGTCATGGCCGGCGGGCGTGCTGGCGCTGATTGGATTGGTGGTGATGGTGATTCGCACCGCGCTGGAAGACCGCACGCTGCACAAGGAACTGCCCGGTTACACCGAGTTTGCGCAGTCCACGCGCTACCGGCTGATCCCCGGCGTGTGGTAATGGATTACACGGACAGCGCCATCGGTACATAAAGGATGCCGCTGCTTTCCTGCTGCGGGCCGAGGGGCACAAAGCCAAGTCTGTGATAAATCTCGACAGCGTAGGGTGACGAATGCACCGTCACCAGGTCGAGGTTGGGTCTGTGCTGTTTGCAGATGTCCAGCGCGCGCCGCAGCAGTTCCCGGCTGATCCCGCGCCCCTGAAAGGCGGCATCCACAAACAACAGGGTAATGTGGCTGTGGCCGTTCATCTCGATCATGCCGGCGATAGTCGTTTCGACTTCGGCCAGAAACAGCGCGCCTTTATCGTAACGTTCGCGCAGCGCGTCCGGCTGCACAAACCGGGAAAACGTCTGAATGCCTTCGTGGCCGTAATCCGGGGCGATGAAAGCCTCAAAGGTATGCCAGACGAGCGCGCTCACTACCGGTATATCCCCAACCTGCATGGCGCGGTAAGTGATCGGCGTGGTCAAACGGACCCCTCCTTCCTCCAACGAGGTGTCAGACGATCACGGCGTCGGCTTCGATCTCGATGAGCATGGCCGGGTCGATCAGTTTGCTGACTTCGACCATCGTGGCGGCGGGGCGAATATCGGCGAAGAACTCGCCATGCACGCGGGCCACCGCTTCCCACTGCGTAATATCGGTGATAAACATGCGCGTCCGCACCACATCGTTTAAGGATGCGCCGGCTTCCCCCAAAGCCTTGTCGATCTTCTGCAAAATGAAGCGGGTCTGCGCGGCGATGTCACTGCCGCCAACGATCTGCCCCTGCGCATCGCTGGCGGCAGTGCCCGCTACGTGGATCAGGCTGCCGGTGCGCACCGCACGAGAATAGCCGAACAGCGATTCCCAGGGTGCGCCCGACGCGATATTTTTACGTTTTGTCATATCTGCGGATCTCCGTGTCTGCTAACCGATTATCAGCGTGTTGATGATAGACGGTTTAGCAGGGCACATCAACCACCCACAGTTCATGACTGCCGCTGCCTTCGTTGACGACCAGCGTGCCGGATTTCGACCCGGCGATGCGCCAGCCCAGACGGATCATCTGACGGCCAACTGATTCGGCCACCAGTTTCGGCTGAGTGACCTGCACAGATTTCGCGGCGAGGGCCTGTTTGACCAGACGCCGGTGATCGGCTTCACGATGCAGTTCTTGGTGATGGTTTTTTGCCATTTCAGGGCCATTTACAAAGTCCAACATTTCCCCCTCCTTATGTCTGTGATTTAGTCACAGCATACCCGGCAAACGCCTAGAAATCGCCGAGACAGAGCAGAGAAATATGCGTTCTGGAAAAACGCTGGACTTGTTGAAGCCGTTCGCGGCGCGGCTGACCGGCGCGATTGCGCCATCAGAAGGGTTAATCACCGAAGTCATTCAGCGATTAACCCTGTGGACAAAACACTCATGGATAAACGGAAAAGAAAAAGCCTGATAGACAATGCGGCTTTAGCCCATTGGCAACGGGCTGAAGCCCGCTGTCTAATCCTGAATTAGGCGTAGCCTAATTGGTTTATCCATCAGTTCAGATGATGTACGCGGAAGGGGACGGTTGTCACCGCCACATTATCCAACTGAGACAGCGCCAGGTTGAAGATAAAGGCACTGTTCTGGTGCAGGGCCTGTTCCCAGAAGGTCTCCATTGACAAATGCCCCATGATGACATGAACGAAGCAGTTGGGTTCTTCCGCCTGAATCTGGCGGATATAATCGGCGATGGGTTCAGCCAGTTGGCGGAAGGGTGAGGAGAGGATCACCAGTTCGCCTTCGCCGATGCGTTCCTGCCATTTGTTCTGGATGACCTGAGCCTTCTCCGGGCTGATACCCACATGAATGGCCTGCCAGGGATGCCCCAGCGACTTCGCAAAATTGACCATACGGACGGTTTCGGCATGGACATTATCCACCAGAATGACGGTGCGCACCGGCTGGGTTTGCAGGGCCACGCTGCTTTCGCGGCTGAGCGAGCGCGCCACGTCCTTGTAATGATGGTGAATGCGGAAGAAAACTAGCACCAGCACCGGAATCAGCACGACGATGAACCACGCGCCATGTGTAAACTTGGTCACGGCGAACACGATCATGACGATGCCGGTACACACGGCCCCCAGCGCGCTGATCGCCATATGCCGCCGCCAGTGCGGGTCATATTCCAGCGTGGTTTCCAGACCCTGAATAACCTCGCCGGGTTTCAGACGCCCGACTTTGCGCTGGCGTACCACCATACCGGTCTGGGATACGGTAAAACTGAGGAAGACGCCTACAGCATACAGGGGAATCAGGGCGGTGGTGCGCGCATTAGCGATAATCACCAGCAGGGACGCCGCCACCGCCAGCACCAGAATGCCCCATGAGAATACCAGCCGGCCACCGCGATAGGTGAGCTGGCGCGGCAGAAAACCATCCCCGGCGTGCAGCGCGGCCAGGCGTGGAAAATCGGCATAACTGGTATTGGCCGCCATCAGCAGGATCAGCGCCGTGCCGGCCAGCACCAGCAGATACATGATGCTGTTGTCGCCATAAATGGCGCGCCCCAACTGCGAGATGACGGTTTCCGCTTCGCTCGGCAAAGCCTGCACCTGGATTGCCAGGAAGGTGATGCCCAGGAACAGCGTAATCAGAATGCTGCTCATCCATACCAGAGTGGTCGCGGCGTTGCGGCTGCGCGGCTCCTTGAAAGCGGTGATGCCGTTCGAAATGGCTTCAATGCCGGTGAGCGCGGTGGACCCGCTGGAAAATGCCCGCAAAATCAGAAACAGGGTCAGCCCTTCCAGCACTTCGGGATGCAGCGCTTCGACATTGGCGACGGGTTCCAGCGTGCCGGTGAAATAACGCACCATACCGACAATCAGCATCAGAAACATGCTGATGAGGAAGAAATAAGTCGGCACGGCGAAAATGCGCCCGCTTTCCTTCACGCCGCGCAGATTCACCACCGTCATGATGGCGATCACACCGACAGCGATATGGACACGGTAAGGCGCAAGGTCTGGAAAAGCTGATGTGATCTGCGCGACACCGGCGGAGATGCTGACCGCTACGGTCAGAATGTAATCGGTCAGCAGGGCCGCGCCGGCGATCTGCGCCGGGACTTCGCCGAGGTTATCGCGCGCCACAATATACGCGCCGCCGCCGTTGGGATAGGCGTGAATGGTCTGGCGGTAGGAGATGGTGACGATCACCAGCAGCACGGCGATGGCAATCGCAATCGGCAGCGCCAGGCTGAGGCTGGCCCCGCCCACTGCCCAGGACGCGCCCGCCGCCAGCGCCAGAATCACCAGAATTTCTTCCGTCGCATAAGCGGTGGAAGACAGCGCATCGGACGCGAATACGGCCAGCCCGATCACCTTGCTGATGGCCTGATGTTTCAAATCTTCCGTTTGAAGTGGTTTGCCAACCAGAAGTTGGCCGACATTGATACCCATTGTTTCCCCTTGTGCAGACAAGCACAACAAACCGGCCCTGTCCGTGCCGATAATCAACGTATAGCTGCTTGGTAAGTGGAAAGAGAACTAGCCGGAAGCGTCTGCGGACGTGTAAATGAAAACTGCCTCGACAGGTGCCGGGCAGCCAGAAGTTTCAGGTGTGGACATCGTTAGCGTGTACATGGGACTCGCTTCTCTTTATCA